>JBILVB010000045.1:0-23542 GCA_044370695.1 Acidimicrobiales bacterium
CGACGGTGGCCTGCTCGATCGGGACGACGACCACACGCGGCGCGGGGCGGTCCGTGCCGGCCTCGAGCGCCGACAGCAGGGCCCAGTCGGCGTGGCGGACGCCGCTCGCGTAGTGCCAGGTGCCGGTGGCGACGACGCCGCCGTCGACGCGGTGCCACCGTCCGCTGGGCGCCGCGACCGCAGCCATCACCGGTGACGGGTCGCCGCCGAACACGTGGCGCGCTCCGTCGTCGGGCAGCTTGGCGCCGGCCATGCCAGCGGCCCCGGCGTGGTTGAACCCGGTCCAACCGGCGGTGGCGTTGGCGTAGCTCAGCGCCTCGAAGTACGCGAACTGCTCGGCGAGCCCGAGTTCGTCGCCGCCGACGGCGACGGGGGCCTTCACCATCGGGACCCGCAGGGTGCGCATCAGCCCGTCGAGCGCATCGGGTGCGTGGCCGAGCCGATCGGCTTCGGCCGCGGTGGCCTCGAACTCGTCGTGGTGCGCCTGCACCTCGGCGACGAGCGCCTCGATCGTCCGGGTCATGCTCAGAACACCCCTTCGTAGCTGCCGCCGTCGAGTTGCAGGCTCTGCCCGCTCAGGTAGCCGGCCTGCGCCGAACACAGGTAGGCGAATGCGTCGCCGAACTCCTCGGGCCGCCCCAACCGCCCGGCCCGGATCGAGGTCACCTGCTCGGCCCGCGCCTCGTCGTAGGTGATCCCGCGCCGTTGCATCACGAGGCGAGCCATCTGCTGTTGGCGGGCCGTGTCGAAGCGCTCGGGGAGCAGCTGGTTCACCGTGACGTTGTGGCGCACCACCTCTTTCGACAACCCCTTGAGCACGCCGGTGAGCGCGAGCCGGGGGCCTTGCGACAGGTGCATCAGCGGGTTGGGTGACTTCACCATCGCCGACGCGATCGCCACGATGCGCCCGAAGCCGCGCTCGCACATGCCGGGCACGACCCGCTGCAGGAACCGGATCGGCCCGGTGAACGCCTGGCGCAGCGCAGCGTCGAGTGCCTCGTCGTCGAGGCGAGACCACGGCATCGGGGGCGGGCCCTCACCGTTGACGAGCACGATGTCGGGTGCCGGGCAGGCGGCGAGGAGGGCGTCGTGGACGCCGGGTGTGGCCGAGTCGCCGACGACGCCGACGGCGTGGACCCCGTGGCGAGCGGCGAGCTCGGCGGCCGCGCGCTCGACGTCGGCGGCGTTGCGGCCGTTGACCACCACGTGCACGCCCTCCCGGGCGATCGCTTCGGCACACGCCCGGCCGAGCCCGCGGCTCGAGCCGAGCAGCACGGCGTGCCGTCCGGCGATGCCGAGGTCCATCAGGGCAGCCCGAGCGCTTCGCGCGCAGCGCCGATGGCGGCGAGGTCCGGCGGGGCGAAGAACGCCGGCGGCGGATCCTTGGGACCCCAGACCGAGAACCCGGCCGGGCCGTCGGCGCCCTCCCAGTCGAGCCGGCACTGCTCACGGGCCCAGGCCTCGTCGTCGACGATCTGGTCCATGTCGGCGAAGAACTCGAACATGTTCCCGGCCGGGTCGGTGAGGTACCAGAACAGGTTCGAGCCGAGGTTGTGGCGACCGATTCCGACGACGCCGGCGTCGGCCCGCTCGGCCAGGACCGCCGTCCCGGCCTTGCCGATGGCGTCGACGTCGTCCATCTCGAGCGCGTAGTGGTTGAGGTAGCTCGTCGGCGCCGGGTGGATCAGCAGGTTGTGGTGGTCGGACTCGATGCGGGCGAAGGTGGCCAGGCCCTTGCGGATCCGGTCCGAGACCCGGAAACCGAGCCCGTCGAGGTAGAACGCGTTGGCCTCGGCGAGTTTCGGGGTGCCGAGCACCACGTGCCCGACGCGGCGTGGTGGCCGGGGCCCCGGTTCGACGACGGCGTCGGCGCGAGTCCCGGTGCGCGCCGCGGTCCCCGGGGGGTTGACGGCACGAGCCTGCCCGGGGGTGAGCGGGTGCGGTGCGCCGACCTCCACGGTCACGGCGTGCCCGAACACCGGGTCGGTGCAGCGCAGCGTGTGGCCGGCGACGGTGGCTGCCACGCCGAGGCCGGCCAGCCGCCCGGCGGTCGTGGCGAGATCCTCTTCGGAGGCGCAGCTCAAATGGAGCGCACCGAGGTGCCGGTAGCTGCCTTCGACGACGCGGATCTGCACCGGCCGGTCGGCGGTGCCGAGCACGCCGTCACCGTGATGGATCAGGCCTCGGCGCTCCCAGAACGCCACCAGCGTCGCCGGGTCCGGCACGCGCAGCTCGATGTCGAGCAGTCCGTTCAGGCCCATGGTCGCCCCCTCGGTCGTCGCGGCCCGCCGGTGAGCGGGTCGATCGATTCTGGCGATACGATGGGAACTTCGTCAATACTGAGACTCATCTCAGTTCCGGGTACCTCGATCGGGGACGGATCGATGGCCGACACCCTCACCCGCGGTCACAAGAAGCGGGAGCGCACCCGCCGGCAGCTGCTCGACGCCGGGTTCGTCGTGCTCGCCGACAAAGGTGAGGCGATCACGGTCAGCGACGTGGTGCAGGCCGCCGGGCTCGCCAACGGCACCTTCTACAACTACTTCGACGATCGCGACGCCCTGCTCGACGCCCTGGCGGCGGAGTCCCTGCGGGACCTCACCGATCGAGTCGCCGCCGAGACCGAGGGAGCCGACCCGGCGGTGCGGTTCGCCGTCGCGAGCCTGCGGGTCCTCGAACGGGCGGCGGTCGATCCCCGCTGGGGCCGGGTGCTGGTCCGCCTGACCGATCCGCCCCGGTCGTCGCGCCGGGCCCTCGCCCGGCACCTCCGGCACGACCTCGCCGACGGGCACGCGCAGGGTCGGTTCCGCTGGGCCGACGACGACCCCACGCTCGATCTGGTGGTCGGCACGCTCATGACCGCCGTGCGCCGCCTCGCCTGGGGTGGGCCGCGGCCGGGCTATCCCGCCGAGGTGGTGGCGCGGTTGCTCACCGTCCTCGGGGTCGACGAGGTCGAGGCCGCCACGCTGGTCGCCGGCGGCATCCGGGTGGGCCGGCCCGAGTCGGCGGGAGCCGGGGACCCGGTCGATACCGTGCGGCCATGACCGCGTACCCCGCCGCCGACGTCCTCGCCGAGATCGAGGCGTTGCGGCGCGACGACGTGCGGTGGCGGGAGGGCCGGGCGTTCTCCCTCGTGTACCACGCCGGTGACGAGGTGGATCGCCTGGCCAAAGCGGCGTATGCGGCGTACGCGAGCGAGAACGCGCTCAACGTCGATGCCTTCCCGGGCCTGCGCCGCATGCAGGCCGAGATCGTCGACACGGTCTCGGGCTGGTTCCACGGGGGTCCCGACGCCGCCGGGTTCTTCACCTCGGGCGGCACCGAGTCGTTGTTGATGGCGGTGCTCGCCGCCCGGGAACGGGGCCGGATCGAGCGGGGGATCGACGACCCCGAGATGGTGTTGCCCGCCTCGGCGCACGCTGCGCTCGAGAAAGCGGCGCACTACTTCGGGGTCCGGTCCGTCCGGGTGCCGGTCCGCGACGACTGGCGCGCCGACGTCGACGCGATGGCGGCGGCGATCACCGAGCGCACGGTCCTCGTGGTGGCCTCGGCGCCGCAGTACCCGCAAGGGA
Organism: Acidimicrobiales bacterium; assembly: GCA_044370695.1. GTDB lineage: Bacteria > Actinomycetota > Acidimicrobiia > Acidimicrobiales > Ilumatobacteraceae > JBEIFW01. Next base: position 3,573 of record JBILVB010000045.1, read on the forward strand.
TGATCGACCCGGTGGTCGACATCGCTGCACTGGCCGGCGATCGCGGGATCAACTGCCACGTCGACGCGTGCATGGGCGGGGTCGTCCTGCCCTGCCTGGAGCGCCTCGGCCACGCCGTACCCCCGTGGGATTTCCGGGTGCCCGGCGTGACGTCGATCTCGGTCGATCTCCACAAGTACGGCTACACCGCCAAGGGCGCCTCGGTGATCGTCCACGCCTCCAAGGCCCTGCGCCGTCATCAGACGTTCGTCACGGACAACTGGCTGGGCGGTCGGTATGGCTCGTCGGGCGTGCTGGGCACCAAGTCGGGCGGCCCGATCGCATCGGCCTGGGCGGTGCTCCGTCACCTCGGCGACGAGGGTTACCTCGCACTCACGGACCGGGCCCGCCGCACGGCCGTGCGCCTCGCGGCCGGGATCCGGTCGATCGACGGCCTCGTGTTGCGGGCCGAGCCGGACACGACCCTCGTCGCATTCGGTGCCCACCCGGATCTCGACGCCGTCGCCGACCACCTGGCCCGGAAGGGTTGGTATCTCGACCGTCAGGGTCCGCCCCCGTCGTTGCACTGCACGGTGAACGCCGTGCACGACGCCGTGGTCGAAGACGCCCTGGTCGACCTCGCCGCCGCGGTCGCCGCCGCCGAACGCGCCGAGGCGCAGGCCGACTCCGCCGCGTCCGGGGGGGTATACGGCACCGTAGAGTGAGCGCCGTGCGGCGAGGCGGCGCCGATCGGATCAGAGCGCGGTTCGACGACTGCGCGCGACGACGGCTCGCCGTGCTGTGGCGGGTGCGCGCCGACGACGGCCGTCTCGAGCGCACGCTCGGCGAGCCGCTCCAGCCGTTCTTCCGGGCGGGGGGATCGAAGCTCGTGGGCGCCGCCGTCGTCGCGCAACTGCGCGACGACGCTCTGCTCGACTGGGACCGTCCGATCGCCGGCTACCTCCCCGAGCTCGACCTGCGGGGCCTGGTCACCGACCGGCGCGGCGATCACCCCGATCGGCTGACGGCACGCGCCCTGCTCGGACACACCTCGGGACTCGCCGACCACTTCCTCGACCGGCGCCCCGACGGGCCGTCGACGGCCCAACGGTTGGTGATCGCCGACCGGGCCTGGTCCCTCGACGACGCACTGCGCTGGTGCCGCGAGATCCAGGTGCCGAACCGGCGCCGCCCGCATCACAGCAACACCGGCTACCAGCTGCTCGCTGCCGCCGTCGAGGCCGTCACCGGTACCGACTACGCCACGGCGGTGCGGACACGGCTCGCCGAACCGCTCGGCCTGACCGGCACCTACGTCTTCACCGAGTCCGACCTGTCGCGCTTCGGAGGCATCGCCCCGGTACGTCGTGACGGGCGGGTTGCGATGAATCCGATCGCCGCCGCGTCGATGGGTCCGTACGAGTCGACGGTCACCACGCTGGACGACGCCGCCGTGTTCGTCGAGGCGTTCTTCGGCGGTCGCCTGTTCGACCGTCGCATCCTCGAGGATATGCAGCGGAACGAACGGCGGGTTCCGGGCTGCGGTCGCTACGGGGCCGGCGTGCGAGTCCTTCGCGCCGGCGGCACGACGCTCTACGGCGCGATCGGGGTGACGGGCAGTGTGCTCGTGCGCAGCCCGGAGCTCGGCCTCACCGTCGTCGGTACCTGCAACGAGGTGTCCGAGGACCATCGGCGCCACGGACCGCGCGACCTGCTCGCGGCGTCGGTCCGCGCCGCACGCGCGTCGCGTGCCGCACGCTGAGGCACCGGGGATGCGACGGCCGTCGGGCCGGAACGAACCCCGAGGGTCCCCGGCTCTCGCGTGGCAGGCGGGATCCTGCGGACCGACCTCGAGGTGGCCGACCGGACGGGCCGGGCCGTCGCGCCCGGCCGTCGGTACGCTGCGGCACATGGCCGAGGGGGACGGGCTCGCGCACGTATTGGCGCCCATCACGATCAGGAACGTCACGATCCCCAACCGGGTGGTGCGCACGGCGCACGGGACCAACATCGGCCAGGGCCGTATCAGCGACGACCTGATCGCCTACCACCTGGCCCGGGCGCGCGGTGGGGTCGGCCTCACGATCATCGAGGCTGCCAGTGTCCACTGGACCGACACCGGCACCCTGCGCCTGCACGACGAGTCCTGTGTCGAGGACGCGGCCCGCCTCATGGACGCGGTGCGCCCGACGGGGATGCGGGTGTTCGCCCAACTCGGCCACCTCGGCCACGAGGGGGTGCCGATGCGGGCGGGGGAACGGCCGTGGTCGGCGAGCGAGGTGCCGAGCCTCACCAATGGGGGCACCTCCCACGCCATGACCCTCGGCGAGATCGACGAGCTGATCGCCTGCTTCGCGCAGGCGGCCCGCTGGATGGTCGACGGCGGGGTCGACGGCATCGAGGTCCACGCTGCCCATGGGTATCTGCTCCAGGGGTTTCTGTCGCCGTCGACCAACCGGCGTACCGACCACTACGGCGGCTCGTTCGAGAACCGGCTGCGGCTCACCGTCGAGGTGCTCGGCGCAGTGCGGGCCGCCGTCGGCGGCGACGTGGTCGTCGGGGTCCGAACCGGCGCCGAGGCCGACGAGGCCGGGATGCTGGCCGAGGACTGCGCCGACGTCGTCGCCGCCCTCGGCGAGACCGGCCTGATCGACTACGTCAACGTCACGTTCGGGAGCTGCCGGGCGGCGCACAAGATCATCGGGGCCATGCACGAGCCGACCGGCTACGAACTGCCCACGAGCGAGGTGGTCACCAAGGCGACGACGCTGCCCACCATCGTGACCGGCCGGTTCCGGACCCTGGCCGACGCCGACGAGGTGATCCGCACCGGCCTCGCCGACCTCGTGGGGATGACCCGGGCCCACATCGCCGACCCCGATCTCGTGGCCAAGACCCGAGCCGGCCGGGCGCACGAGGTGCGTCCCTGTATCGCCTGCAACCAGGGCTGTGTCGGCGGGTTGTCCCTCGGGCGCATGGCCTGCGCCGTCAACGCGGACGTCGGCTTCGAGCGGGTCCACGAGGACGCCTACGAGCCGGTCGCGCTGCCCCGGCGCGTCCTGGTCGTGGGTGCTGGCCCGGCGGGGCTCGAAGCGGCACGGGTAGCGGCGCGGCGCGGCCACCGAGTGACGTTGTGCGAGGCGGCCGACTCCGTCGGCGGCAACCTGCGCTGGTCTCGGCGTTTCCCGCACCGCGACGCGATCGGCGAGATCGTCGACTGGCTCGCCGCCGAGCTCGACCGGCTCGGGGTGGAGCTCCACTGCGGGACCGCGGTCGACGACGCCGGGCTGCGAGATCTCGACCCCGAGGTCCTGATCCTCGCGACCGGCGCCGAGCGTGTCCGGCCCGACGGTGCGTGGTCCTCGATCGAGATCGCCGCGCTCGAGGCGGCGCCGCCGGGCGTGGCGAGTGCCGTCGTGGTCGACCGGTTCGGGAGCTACGAGGTGTTGGGGGTCGCCGAACGGCTCGTGGGTTGGGGGATCGACGTCACCGTGGTGACCCCGCTGCCGATGCTGGCGATGCGGGCGCTGCGCGAGCTGGTCGTCGCCCCGGCGCTCGAACGGCTCGCCGGAGGACCCGGCCGGTTCCTGGCCCGCACCGGGGTCGACCCGGGCGAGCCGTTGCCGGAGGCCGACCTCGTCGTGGTGATCGAACCGGCGGCCCGCGCCCACGGACTCACCGCACTCGACGCGGTCGAGGTGCACGTCGTGGGCGATGCGCGCGAGCCGGGGCACCTGTGGGCGGCGATCCGGTCCGGTAACGCGGCCGGCCGGGCCGTCTGAGCGCGCGCCGGGTGCCGAGCCGGCCGGTTGCGTAGGGTCCTCGGCTCGTGAGTGGACAGCGACGCCCGGCCCGTACCGACCGACGTGACCCCAAGGCCCGCCTGGCCGCCCTGGCCCTGCTCGACCGAGCGCTGACGGCGCTCGGCGACGACGAACTCGGCGCCCTTGCCGGCGGCCTGACCGAGGACCAGCGCCGTCACCTCGACGGGCTGGTCCCGGTGTCCGACGGCGACCACGCCGTCGCGCTGCGAACCGCCGCCACCCGCGGCCGCCTCGACGGCACCGCCGAGGCGGTCGCCATCCTGCTGACCGACCGGGTGCTCGCCGACTGCATCGAGCAGCTCGGCGAGGCCGCGGACCTCCCGTCGGCCGAGGACCTGCGCCGGGTCGCCCCCGGCCTCGTCGAGCGGCACGGCCTCGGCGCGACCCGGCTCATGCTCGCCTCGGCCGTCTGCGGTGAAGCGCCCGCCACCCCGACGCTCGTGCAGCTGCTGCGTCACGACGAGCTGCTGGCCCTGCCGCCGATCCCGCCGCCGGCCAAGCCGGTGAAGCCCGAGCCGACGGCGGAGGAACTCGCCGAGCGAGCGCGGATCAAGGCGGCTCGCGTGGCCCGGCGCGAGCAGGAGCGGGCCCGCAAAGCCAAGCAGCGCTGAGCACACGCCGCGGGCCGGTACCCTCCGACCCCGAGGGGGTCGCCATGTCGCCGGAGTTGGCCGAGCAGATCGCACAGCAGGAGTCGTTCTTCGCGCCGCTGATCACCGTGCCCGACGGGGTGGTGCTGCGGCGCGACGAACTCGGCGGCGTGCCCGTCGAGTGGACGGAACCGGCGGGTGGTGTCACCGACCCCTCGCGGGTGGTGCTCTACCTGCACGGTGGGGGGTACTCGAGCGGTCTGGCCGCCTGGGCGCGCCGGGGCACCGCCCGTCTCGCCCTCGGGCTCGGGTGCCGGGTGGTCGCCCCCGACTACCGGCTGTCGCCCCGGTTCCCGTTCCCCGCCGCCCACGACGACGTGCTCGCCGTCTACCGCGAACTGATCGGCTCCGGCGGCTACGACCCGGCCCGGGTGGCCGTCGCCGGGGACTCGGCGGGCGGTGCGCTCGCCGTGTCGCTGTGCGCCGATGCCCGCGACCTCGGGCTGCCGATGCCGGGGTGCGCGATGACCAATTCCCTGTGGGCCGACATCGCCCTCAACACCCCGTCGCTCGACGACCCGGTGCGCAATCGCTTCGACATCCGGCGCGAGCTCGTCGTCGGGCTGTCGACCACGTTCCTCGCTCCCGGCGGGATCGACCCCACCGACGGCCGCCACTCGCCCGTCTATCGCGACCTGCGGGGCCTGCCGCCGCTGCTCGTGCAAGCCGCCGGGCGCGACGTCTGCCACGACGACAGCGTCCGGCTCGCCGCTGCGGCCCGGGCGGCCGGGGTGCGAGTGACCATCACGGAGTATCCGGACACGGAGCACATCTGGATCCTCAACGGCCCGTGGCGACTGCAGTACGGCGAGCGGTTCCCCGAGGACGGGGTGCGCTGGGTGGATTGCGGGGCCGAAGCGCCAGAGGCGGTCACCGCGATCGACGAGATGGTGGCGTTCGTGCGGGCCTGTACGACCTGAGTCCTACGGGGCCCTACGTCGGGCGGAGGTGGACCGCCACCCAGCGGGTGCCTCGGCGGGTCTCGTGGAGCACGTGCGGCGTACCGGCCGGGATGTACACCCAGTCGCCGGCCGAGATCACCCGGACCGTCCCGTCCACCTCGAGGCGGGCGGCGCCGTCCACGACGATGACCCACTCGTCGTGGTCGTTGGACAGGTACTGGGCGCCGCCGAGGTCCCCGGAGAGGATCTGCTCGATCGTGGTCCCGTGCAGTTCGGCGAGAACCGAGTGGTGCTCTCCAACGGGGGGCGCCTCCGAACCGTCGCCCAACCGACCCCATTGCACCGACGTCACGTCACACGACCCTATCGAGGTGGGTCGTTCGGATCGGGGATCGACCGCAGTGGCCCGACACGGGTCCGGGGTGCTAGGCGCGCGGGTCGGGGGACATCGGAGGTCGTCGTGCGTGGCGTGAGAGTGCTCGAAGTGGCCGGCTCGACGGCCGCGGCCTATGCCGGTCGGCTGTTCACGGCGACCGGTGCCGACGTGGTGCTCGTCGAACCCCCGCACGGTGCACCGGCCCGGCACACCGGCCCGACGGTGGCCGGTCCGACCGGGGTGATCCGCGCCCGGCACGAACACCTCGACGCCGGCAAGCGGTCCGCCGTCGTCGATCTCGCCGGGCCCGACGGCGACGCGCTGCTCGCCTGGGCCGACGTCGTGCTCGTCACCGTCGACGGCGACCCGGGCGTCGCGATGCGACTGCGGGATCGCGTCCGGGTGCTCCAGCCCGCCGGGGTGGTCGTGGCGGTCAGCGGGTTCGGGCTCACCGGCCCGTACGCGTCGTGGCGGTCATCGCCGCTCGTGGAGTGGGCCTCGGGCGGTTACCTCTACCTGAACGGTGAACCCGACCGGGAGCCCCTGCAAGGGGGCGGTGCCTGGGCGTCGCACGTGGTCGGTGCCACGGCCGCCGTCGGTGCCGCCGCCGGGGTGCTCCACGCGGCGCGCACCGGGGAGGGCCAACTCGTCGACGTCGGGGCGATGGAGGCGACCGCGGCCGGCCATCAGTGGACCTTGACGATGTTCACGCACACCGGGGTGGTGAAGCGGCGGTGGGGATTGCGGTTGGGGGAGAGCTTCCACCCGATGTGCCTGTACCGCTGTGCCGACGGGGCCTTCGTGTCGATCTGCGCCGCCAGTCGGGAGCAGTGGGAGCGCCTGTGCCTCACCCTCGAGGCGCCCGAGTTGCTCGTCGAGGAGGATCTGTACGCCCCGGCCGCCCGTTTCGAGCGGGCCGATCACGTCGACGCGGCATTCGAGCCGTGGCTGTCGACCCACACGGCCGACGAGGCGGTGGACGCGCTGCAGGCCAACCGCGTGCCCGCCTCCCGGGCACAGGACTTCGTCGAGGTGCTCCACAGCGAGCACCTGGCCGCCCGCGACGCCTTCGTCGAGCGTCCCGACCTCGCGCCCGGGGCCCGGATGCCGGCGTTGCCGTTGCGTCTCGATCCCGGGCCGGTGCCGGTCCGGTCCGCTCAGCCTGCCCCGGTGCTCGGTGCGCACACCGAGGTGGTGCTCGACGCCGCTCGGGCGGTGCGCGCCGGCACCGTGCCGGCGCGAGCGTTCCCGGCCATCGACCTCACCGCGGTCCGGGTCGTCGAGTGCTCGATCGCCTGGGCGGGCCCGCTGGCCGGGCGGACGCTCGCCGATCTCGGCGCCCAGGTCGTGAAGATCGAGCACCCGGCGAGCCGTGGCCTCGGCACGACGGGCCGGGCGAGCCAGATCGGCGGCAAGGCAGGCTGGGAGCGCGGGATGCTGCCCGACCCCCAGATCCGGGCCGAGATCTTCCCCGACGCCGATCCCGGGGCGCAGTGGTGGAACCGGATGGGGGTGTGGAACAAGATGAATCGGGGTAAGGCCAGCTTGTGCCTCGACGCGAAGCCGGCGGCGGGGCGGGCCGTCCTCGAGGCGCTCGTCGCCCAGGCCGACGTGGTGCTCCACAACTACACGCCTCGAGGCGCCGCGTCACTCGGGATCGATGCCGCGTCGCTCGCACCGGTCAACGGTCGCCTCGTCACGGTGGCGATGACCGGCTACGGCGAGACCGGCCCGATGGCGTCGCACTCCTCCTACGGACCGGTGCTCGAGGCCTACGCCGGGTTCGACGAAGCGACCGGCTATCCCGGCGAGGGACCGATGCGGCTCGGGATCGCCTTCCCCGATGCGGTCGGGGGTGTCCACGGTGCCTACGCCGTGCTCGCCGGATTGTGGGAACGGGCCTGCACGGGGTCAGCGGTCCACGTCGATCTCTCCCAGCTCGAGACCTTGCTCGCCATCGCCGCCGACGACGTGCTCGCGGCGTCGATCACGGGGACCGCGCCCGCCCGGCACGGCAACCGGTCCGTCGACGGCGCGCCCCAGGGGGTCTACCGCTGCGTCGGCGACGATCGTTGGGTCGCGGTGTCCGTGACGGACGAGGCGGCGTGGTCCGGTCTCGTCGGCCTGCTCGGCGCGGCCCTGCCCGTCCCGTGGCGCGACCTCGATCCCGCGGGCCGCCAGGCCCTTCACGACGAACTCGATGCCGTCGTCGCGGTGTGGACCGGGACCCGGACCGCGGCGGCGGCCGCTGCCGAGCTGCAGGCCGTCGGGGTGGCGGCGTGCCCGGTGTTCACGAACGGCGATCTCGTCGACGATCCGCACCTCGCTGCCCGAGGCTTCATCGTCACCTGGGACCAGGCCGGGGTCGGCCCGGCCCGGTTCCCCGGATACCCGATCCACTTCGAGCACCGTCGCCCCGAGGTGCGCGGCGCGCCCGCACTCGGGGCCGACAACGTGGCGATCCTGCGCCGGTTGGGCTGGGACGACGATGCCGTCGCCGCCCTCCATGCCGCCGGGGTGCTCGCCACCGCACCCCCGGGCTGAGCCGTTCTCCCGGCCAGGCGAGCGTGGATCAGGCCCGCTCGAGCCGGGCGGTGAACGCACCGGCGTAGGACCACAGCAGCGCGTCGCCGTCCCGCCAGCGGCGCACCTCGATGCCGGGGATGCCGAGGGGACGCAGGACGAGTGCCGTCGTGTCCTCGTGGTCCTCGTACGTGCCGACGACGACGATCGGCGTGGTGAAGTCGAACGCGGCCACGTCGTGGACCCCGTTGGCCTCCGTGCCGTCGGCCCGAAGGTCGTGCACGACGCCGCTGTTGGCGATCACGACCCGGTCACCCGCCTGTTCGACGCGCTCGAGCCGGCCGAGCATCGGGTGGACGTCGACGGCGCTGCCCCCGACCGTGACCGACGTGACGCGCCACAGGCCGGCGAGGTCGGGCGCGCCGTCGACCACCGGCGTCGTGCAGCCCGCCAGCACCGGCGCCGGCAGGGTGTCGCCGTATCCCCCCGGCGGGGTGTGGGCCACGGGGATCTCGTCGATGGTGCGCACGCCGGCACCGTAGGTAGTGGCAGTCTGACTGTCAATTGGTTACGGTGCTGCGATGCGCTACGGCTCGGTCGACCGCGAGTACGCCCTGCGACTGGCCACCTGGCCGCCGGACCAGGACGGCCCGGCGCTCATGGTGAACTTCCTGCGCTACCGCGAGCGTGCGGCGTACACGGCGGGGGGCGACGCGGACGGCCCGGTAGCGCCGGACGGCACCGCCCTCACGGGTCGGGAAGCCGACGACCGCTACGCGCCGGTCGACGTGCTCGCCGACCTCGGGGCCCGCATCGTGTTCACCGGCGATGTCGTCGGTCCCGACGGCGCAGGAGAGCGCTGGGATCGGGTGGCGATCGTGCGGTACCCGACCCGTCGGTCCTTCATCGAGATGCAGCGCCGTGACGACTTCAAGGAGCGCCACGTCCACAAGGAAGCCGGCGTCGAGTTCACCATCAACTGCACCGCCCTGCCCGAGGGGCCCGTGGTCGGCGACGACGGCGGCTCGGGCACGGTCACGTTCGTGCTGTGGCCCGACGGAACGGTCCCCGCAGCAGCGCTGCCGTCGGACGCCCGGCTCGTCGTGGAGGGTCGGGTGATCGGTGACGAGCGTCGATGGGGCCACCTGACGGTGTACTTCGGCCGTCCCGCCCCGCAGGCGCCCCCCGGATGCCTCACCGTCGTCGTCGCACCGGCGCGCGAACGCCTCCGGGCTGCCATCGACGCCTGGCCCGGCCGGTGACCGGCGGCCCCCGGAGCTGCTCCCCGGGCATCGAGGACCGAGCGGCGTTCGACGGGCGTGCGGCGCGCCGGGCCCGCAACCGTGACGCCGTCGTCGATGCGCTCCTCGCGCTCTACGACGACGGTGACCTGCAGCCCGGCGCCGACGCCGTCGCCGCGCGGGCCGGGCTGTCGCCGCGTTCGGTGTTCCGCTACTTCGACGACGTCGACGACCTGTGCCGGGCCGCCATCGAGCGCCAGCAGGAACGCGTGGCCGGCCTGCTCGCCCTGGAAGCCGAGCGCGATGCGCCACTGACCGCACGAGTCGTCGCTGCGGTCGAGCACCGTCAACGCTTGTTCGACGCCATCGGCGCGGTGGCGACGGTGGCTCGACTGCGCGCCCCGTTCCAGCCGGCGCTGGCCATCCAACTCGAACGCGGTCGCCGAGCGTTGCGCGAACAGTTGCGGCGGCTGTTCGCGCCCGAACTCGCCGCCCTCGGACCGACGAAGGCCGCCCGGGTGCTGGCCGCCGTCGACGTCCTGTGCTCGTTCGAGGCACACGACCTGCTGCGCAACGACCAGCGGCACGGCGGCGGCGACGCCGCCGCCGTGCTCACCCATGCCCTGCACGCGCTGCTGGCCCCCGAACTCCCGGAGGATCGATGAAGACTCTGCGTACCCCCGACGACCGGTTCGCCGATCTGCCCGAGTTCCCCTTCGCCCCGCACTACGTGTCGGTCGCCGACGGCGACGGCGGCACGCTTCGTGTCCACTACCTCGACGAGGGTCCCGCCGACGCGGCGCCCGTGCTCCTGCTCCACGGCGAACCGTCCTGGTGCTTCCTGTATCGGCGCATGGTGCCGGTGCTCGTCGCCGCCGGTCATCGCGTGATCGCTCCCGACCTGGTGGGGTTCGGCCGGTCCGACAAGCCCGCCGATCAGGGCGACTACAGCTTCGAGCGGCACGTGACATGGATGCGCGAGGCCCTGTTCGACCAGCTCGATCTGCGAGACATCACCCTGTTCGGCCAGGACTGGGGCGGCATGGTCGGGCTGCGGCTCGTCGGCGCCGATCCCGACCGCTTCGCCCGGATCGTGGTGGGGAACACCGGTCTGCCCGTCGGTGCCCGCAGGCCGAACGACGCCTTCCTGGCCTGGCAGCACTACTCGCGCACCTCACCGACGTTCGACGTCGGCCGGATCGTCAGCCGTGGTTGCGCGACCCCGCTCGCCGAGGACGTGGTGGCGGCCTACGACGCCCCGTTCCCCGACGACACCTACAAAGCGGGTGCCCGCATCTTCCCGTCGCTCGTGCCCACCTCCGATGCCGATCCGGCCGAAGCCGACAACGTGGCGACCTGGGCGGTGCTGTCCCGGTTCGAGCGGCCGTTGCTGTGCACCTTCAGCGATAGCGATCCCATCACCGCCGGCGGGGAACGGGCCTTCCTGGGCCGGGTCCCGGGCGCGGCCGGTCAGCCGCACGTGACGATCGCCGGTGCCGGCCACTTCCTGCAGGAGGACCGGGGTCCCGAGCTGGCGAAGGTCATCGTCGACTTCATCGCCGCGACCGCGTGAGGCGTCGCGGCCCCGCAGGCGTCAGGCCATCATCCCGCCGTCGATGCGGTGCTCGGTGCCGGTGACGTACGACGACTCGTCGGACGCGAGGAACAGCACCAGCTGCGCCACCTCGTCGGCCGTGGCGACCCGGCGCATCGGCACGCCGCGCACCATGCGGTTCTGGTCGCCGACCTGGTCGAGCATCTCGGTGCCGATCAGGCCGGGATGCACGCTGTTGACCCGGATGCCGTGGCGGGCCAGCTCCTGGGCCGCCGTGCGGGTCATGCCCCGGACCGCCCACTTGCTCGCCCCGTAGGCGAACGCACCGCCGGCGCCCTGCAGGCCGGCCACCGAGGAGATGTTCACGATCGAGCCCGAACCCTGCGGGATCATGGCCCCGGCCGCAGTCTTGAGCCCGTAGAACACGCCGTTGCAGTTCACGTCCATCACCAGGCGCCAGTCGTCCAGGCTGACGTCGACGAGCTTGCCCCGCCGGAAGATGCCGGCGTTGTTGACCAACACGTCGAGCCGGCCGTGCCGGGCCACGGTGTCGGCCACCACGGCCTCCCACTGTGCGAGATCGGTGACGTCGAGGTGCGCGTACTGCGCGGGTGCGCCCAGCGAACCGGCGACGGCCTCACCGGCCTCGTCGAGCACGTCGGCCACGATCACCGTCGCCCCCTCGGCGGCCATGAGCCGGGCCTCGGCCTCGCCCTGGCCGCGTGCGGCGCCGGTGATCAACACGATCTTGTCCTGCATTCGCCCCATCGGCCTACCGTACGCCGGAGCCGGGGCGGGGACGGCCGGACCGAAGGAGCAGCCGTGAGTGCAGGGGGCGTGTTGGCGGGCCGGCGGGCCGTCGTCACCGGGTCGGGACGGGGTCTCGGCGCGGCCTATGCGAAGGCGTTGGCCGCCAACGGCGCGGCGGTCGTCGTCAACGGCACGACGCCCGATGCCGTGCACGGCGTGGTCGAGGAGATCCGTGCCGCCGGCGGCGAGGCGGTGGCCCATCCCGGCACGATCGCCTCCTTCGCCGGGGCCGAGGCCCTGATCGCAGCGGCCGTCGCTGCGTTCGGCGGGGTGGACGTCGTCGTCAACAACGCCGGCGTGATCGCCGAACGGATGATGTTCAACATGACCGAGGAGGAGTTCCGCGGCCCCCTCGAGGTCGACTGCTTCGGCACGTTCGCGGTCAGCCGCTTCGCCGTGCGCGACATGCGTCCCCGGCGCTGGGGCCGCATCGTCAACACCGCCGACATCTCGGCCCAGACCGGTCTGCTCGGCGGCACCAACGTCGCCGCGGCCAAGGGGGCGATCCTCGGCATGACGTACACCTGGGGCGCCGAGCTGGCCCGCTGGGGGATCACCGCCAACGCCATCATCCCCGAGGCCTACACCCGGATGCACGACCCGTTGCTGCGCAAGACGATCGAGCTCGCCGAGGCCCGTGGCGGCCCGGTGCCGACCTTCGAGGAGCTCGTCGCCCGGGTGCCCAAGCCCGACGAGATCACCGCCCTGCTCGTCTACCTGGCCTCCGACGAGTCGGCGTGGCTCAACGGTCAGGTGCTCACCATGACCAAGAAGCACCTCGGACTGTGGTCCCACGCCGCGGAGAAGGCGGCGCTGCGCAGCACCCGGGGCGGGTTCACGGTCGACGAGGTCCGTGAACGGCTCCAGGCCGCGTTCGCCGGCCACGTGGAGCCGGTCGGGATCAACGAACCGTGGTGATGTGACCGGCCGTATCGGCCGGTCACAGTGGCGGCGAGCATCGGTGCGCTGACACGATCGGGGCACCTACGAGCACCTTGGGGAGGTGACATGGCCGCCGAGTTCGAACTGACCGACGAGATGCGCGCCGTTGTCGGAGTGGAGAGCGAGCCCTGGCCGGTGGAGATCACCACCACCAGCGTCCGGGCGTTCGCCCGCGGGGTCGGCTACACGGACATGCGGTACTACGACCTCGACGAGGCTTCGGCCCAGGGTTACGACACCCTGCCGGCCCCGCCGTGCTACCTGGGCACCGCAGTGTGGGTCCCCGGCAAGAGCGACCCGACCTTCTCGGGTCCTCGCAACACGGGCCCGTCGCTGCGCCACGGCCTCAAGGGCCTGCTCGACGGCGGCACCGAGGTCGTCTACGAGCGCCCGTTGAAGGCCGGCGACAAGCTGTTCATGACCGCCAAGACCTCGAACCTCGAGGTCAAGGAGTCCAAGGGGCTCGGCAAGATGCTCGTGGTCACCAGCGAGCAGACCTACACCGATCAGGTCACGGGCGAGGTCGTCATGCGCACCTACGGCCAGGCCATCTTCTACTGAGGGATCGAGGACACGAGATGCCGAAGTTCGCCGAAGTGAACGTGGGCGACCAGCTGCCCACCCTCGTCAAGTCCCCCGACCGGGCGCAGCTCGTGCTGTACTGCGCGGGTTCGGGCGACTTCAACCCGCTGCACTGGGACCAGAGCTACGACCAGGCCAAGGCGATCGGGGACAACATCGTCCACGGTCGCATGAAGTGGTCGACGCTGGGCCAGGTCGTGTCCGACTGGGTCGGCTCGAGCGGCTGGGTCCGCTCGGTGTCGTGCCAGTACCGGGGCATGGACATGCAGAGCACGGAGTGGAAGGCCACCGGGGTCGTCACCGCCAAGCGCGAGGAGGGCGGTCGCAAGATCGTCGAGTGCGACGTGTGGACCGAGAACGCCGCCGGGCAGAAGACGACGCCCGGCAAGGCCGTCGTCATCCTGAACGACTGAGGTCCGCGATGCCGCCCACGGGTGGCGCCGAGGCCCTCGTCCTCGTCGAGCCCCGGCGCTTCGAGCGCCGGGGCTTCGTGCTGCCCGAGGTCGGTCCCCACGACGGGATCCTGCGGGTCGAGGCCTGCGGGCTGTGCGGCACCGACCACGAGCAGTACACGGGCCACATCCGGTCCGCCCACCCGTTCGTGCCCGGCCACGAGGTGATCGGCACCGTCGAGGCGCTCGGCCCGGCGGCGGCCGAACGCTGGGGTGTGGCCGCCGGCCAGCGGGTTGCCGTCGAGGTGTTCCAGTCGTGCCGGGAGTGCGACGCCTGCCGGTCCGGCACCTACCGGCGGTGCCGCCGCAACGGGATGGCCACCATGGTCGGCTTCGTCGACGCAGGCCGCCCGCCCGGGCTGTGGGGCGGGTACGCCACCCACCTCTACCTGGGTCCCGACGCGATGCTGCTCGAGGTACCCGAGCGTCTCGGCCCGGTGGAGGCCACGCTGTTCAACCCGCTGGGCGCCGGGATCCGTTGGGGTGTCGAGGTGCCCGGCACCGGACCCGGCGACGTGGTCGCCGTGCTCGGACCCGGCGTGCGGGGCCTGTGCGTGGCCGCCGCCGCCAAGGACGCGGGCGCCGCGTTCGTGCTGATGACCGGACTCGGTCCTCGCGATCACGACCGGCTCGCGCTCGGTCCCCGCTTCGGGGTCGACCTCGCCGTCGACGTCACCGACCAGGACCCTTCCCGTGCCCTCAAGCAGGCCACCGGCGGGCTCGCCGACGTCGTGGTCGACGTGACGGCCAAAGCGCCCGGCGCGTTCGCGCAGGCGGTGTCGCTGGCCCGCCCGGGGGGCACCGTGGTGGTCGCCGGCACCCGGGGCCCGGGCGGTGCGCCCGGGTTCGAGCCCGATCACGTCGTCTACAAGGAGCTGCGGGTGATCGGCGCCCTCGGCGTCGACGTGACGGCCTACCGCGCCGCGCTCGACCTGCTGGCGTCCGGCCGGTACCCCTTCGCCGACCTGCCCCGAGAGGCGGTCGGTTTCGACGGTCTCGAACCGCTGGTGCAGCGCATGGCCGGTGAGGCGCCCGGGGTGCCGCCGGTCCACGGCGTGTTCGTTCCCCCGTCCGATCCGTGACCGTCCCCGACGACCGAGGAGCCCACCCATGGCCACGAAACCGACGTTCGAGGTGTTCAACGAAGCGGCCGCCCGCCGGATGACGGGAGGCGTGTCCCGCAAGGGGATCGACGGCTACCTCGGGATTCGCATCACCGCGATCGAGGCCGGTCACCTGGTGGCCGAGATGCCGGTGACCGACGAGATCATCACCGTGATGGGCAACATGCACGGCGGCTGCCTGTCGGTGTTGTGCGACCACGTGCTCGGCACGATCATGTACCCGGTGATGCCCGAGGGGTACTGGGCCGCGACCACCGAGTTCAAGATCAACCTGCTGGCCCCGGTGACCACCGGCGTGTGCGTGGCCACCGGCGACATCATCTCGATGTCGCGGCGGTTGGCCGTCGTGCGCATCGAGGTCGAGAACGAGGGTCGCCTGGTGGCGGCCGCGCAGGGGACGTCGACGATCGTGGCCCCGAAGGCCAAGGGCTGAACCGGTCCCGATCCGCGTCGGTGGATCCACGGCCGGCGGCGAGCCCCGGGGAACGACCGGTCAGCCCGTGCGCGTGTAGACGTTCGTGACGGTGCCGATCGCAGCGGCCGTGAAGGTGAGCTTCAGCTGGTTGCCGCTCACCGCGAACTGCGTCTCACCGTCGTTGAGGCCGAGTCCGATCGGGACCTCGGTGCCTGCGATGCGCACGACGGCGTTCGTGGAGGCGCCGGTGACGACGAGCGTCGACCCGCTCACCCGGTACTGGCCGGCGGAGGTGACCGAGCCGGTGCCGGTGAGCCCACCGGGCGCCGTGCAGGAGTACTCCCCGCGCAACGACACCTGGCTGCCGGTGAAGGTGAGGGTCAGGGGACCGGTGCACGAGATCCCACCGGCGCCACCGACGTTGGCGGTGTTCGCGGCGATGACGGCGCCCGCATCGGCCACCCAGCTGCCGGTCACCGCGCCGCCGGCGGCCGCAGCACTCGCGGCCGTGGTGGTCGCGGGCGTGGTGGTCGCGGGCGTGGTGGTCGCGGGCGTGGTGGTCGCGGGCGCAGCACTCGCGGGCGTGGTGGTCGCGGGCGTGGTGGTCGCGGGCGTGGTGGTCGCCGGGGTGAGCGCGACGGTGACGGCGGGGGCCGAGTCGTCGCCGCAGGCGGTGGTGCTCGCCGCAACGGCGACGAGCACCACGCTGAGGACCACCAGGGACAGGACGTGCGGGCGCATCGGGACCTCCGGCGGCAGTGTAGGAGGGCCTCCGGTACGCTCACGGGGCACGCCAGGGGGGCTCCATGATCGTCGTCGCCGCCACCATCGACTATGCCGACCAGGCCCGCCGTGACGCGGCCGTCGCCGCGTCGGTCACCACGCAGATGGCAACCCGTACCGACGAGGCCGGGTGCCTGGCCTACTGCTTCGCCGCCGATCCGGGGATCCCCACGCGCATCCAGGTGTACGAGTTGTGGGAGGACGAGGCCTCCCTTGCCGCGCACTTCCAGCACGCCAACTACTTCGCCATGCGGGACATCCTCGGCGCCCACGGCATCACCGGGGCGTGGAACCGGATGTACGAGGTGGGCCGCAACGAGCCGGTCTACGGGCCCGGCGGCCAGATCCGCACCCGGTTCTTCGTCGACGACGCCGGCTGACGCCGTCATGGGCGGCGCCATCGACATCCACGCCCACATCGTGCTCGAGGCGGCGTTCGGGCACGCCGGCCGGTACGGGCCCGAGCTCGCCACCGACGACGCCGGGGTGCCGTTCTTCCGGATCGGCGAGTACGTGATGAAGCCGATGGGCTACCGCGGCAGCCTGTTCATGGATCTCGACAAGCGCCTGCGGGCGATGGACCGTGACGGCATCGAGCTGCAACTGCTCTCGCCCAACCCGTTGACGCTCTTCCACGGGATCGAGCCGGACGTCGCCGCCGGGTTCTGCCGGGTCCACAACGACGCGATGGCCGAGGTCGTCGCCCGCCACCCCGACCGCTTCCTCGGTGGGATCGCGCTCCCGATGCAGGACCCGGAGCTGGCGATCGCCGAGTTGCACCGAGCCCGTACCGAGCTGGGTCTGTGCGCTCCGTACACCGGCACCGAGTTCGGCTTCGAGCTCGACGATCCCCGGCTCGACGCGTTCTACGAGGCGCTCGTCGCGCTCGACGTGCCGCTGTTCCTGCACCCGACGTCGAACGACGGGGCCGGCAAGCCGCCCGCCCGGCTGCGGCGCTACGAGCTGTCGTTGCTGTTCGGCTACGCCATCGACGAGACCCTTGCGGTGGCTGCGTTGATCCTCGGCGGGGTCACGCTGCGCCACCCGGAGCTCGACGTGTGCATCTCCCACGGGGGCGGCACGATCGGTTACCTGGCGGAGAAGTTCGCCTTCGCCTGCGACACGCGGCCCTGGGTGCCCGAGCACCTGCGCAACGGTGGGTTCCTCCACCACCTGCGCCGGTTGTGGTTCGACACCCATCTCGACGCGCCACCCGCGCTCGACCTGCTCGTTGCCACCGTCGGTGCCGACCGCTGCGTGTTCGGTACGAACTACGGCGGTTGGGACTCCGGCGGCGCCCACGCCCACGATCCCTTCACGTTGTCCCTGAACGTCAACGCCCGTCGCCTGCTGCGCCTGGCCCCGGAGGTGTGATCGCCGTGTCCGACGTCGTGCTCACCAACGCCCGCGTGTTCACCGGCGTCGACGGGGAGGTGATCGAGGGTGGCGCGGTGTGGGTGTCGGGTCGCTACGTGCGCGCCGCAGGCGCCGCCGAGGTGGCGGCCGGTGCGCCGGCCGAGGTGCGCCGCGTCGATCTCGGCGGGCGGTTCGTGATGCCCGGGATGACCGAATCGCACGCGCACCTGTCATACGCCAACAACGGTCCCTCCGAGATCGACAAGGCCTCGGCCGAGGAGGCGATGCTGGCGGCCGTCGACAACGCCCGCGTCGTGCTCGGCGCAGGGTTCACCGCGGCGATCAGCTTCGGCTCGGTCCACCGCGTCGACGTGACGCTGCGGGACGCGATCAACCGCGGCGCGATCCCCGGCCCGCGGTTGGCGGCGGCGGGCCGGGACCTCGGCGGCACGGGGTCCAACATCGATTCCTACGACGACCGGGCGGGCGCACAGCCCGAGCGGCTGGGTCTGATCGCCGACGGCCCGTGGGCGGTGCGCCAGGCCGTGCGGCGGATCCGCAAGGCCCGCGCCGACGTGGTGAAGATCTATCTCGACGGCGAGAACCTGAACGACAAGGCCCGAGCCGAGGAGCTCACCTACAGCGACGACGAGGTGAACGCCTGCGTCGACGAAGCGCACCGGCGGGGGCTGCGCGTGGTGTGCCACGCCCGAGGGGCCGACGCCGTCAAGCAGGCGGTGCGCGCCGGGATCGACATCATCGGCCACGCGAACTACCTCGACGACGAAGCCGTCGAACTGCTCCGGCGCGACCGGCACCGCGTGTTCGTCGGCCCGGGGATCGCCTGGGAGATCCAGTTCCTGGCCAACTGCGAGTCGCTCGGCATCCCGCGCGCCGTGGCCCGGGCCCGGGGATACGAACGGGAGGTCGAAGAGACGGTCAAGGCGGTGCGCCGCCTGCGCGAGATCGGCGTCCGGGTGCTCGTCGGGGGTGATTACGGGCTGAACATCACCCCGCACGGCACGAACGCGAAGGACCTGCAGTACTTCGTCGAGCTGTTCGGCATGTCGCCCACGGAGGCGCTGCTGTGTGCGACGCGCGACGGTGGGGCGGCGTTCGACCCCAACGGCATGGTCGGCACCCTCGAGGAGGGCAAGTTCGCCGACCTCGTCGTCGTCGACGGCGACCCGAGCCGGGACGTGACCGTGCTCCAGGACCACGCCCGCATCCACACCGTCATGAAGGACGGGGTCGCCTACCGCGGCCTCACGCGATCGAACCCGTATCGCGCCGAGTGGTGAACCGGCCGGCGACGCGGGTCGGCGGCGAGCCTCAGCCGGCGAAGCGCTCCAGCAACGGCAGGTAGGAGTCGAGCACGGGCAGCACCTTGTCGGCGGGGGCCGGGGGCAGGCCGAGCACGCAGCGGGTGAACCCGGCCTCGGCGTAGCTCTCGATCACGTCGATCTTCCCGGGGCAACCGAACACGCCGAGGTCGAGCGCCCCCGGGTCGCGCCCGGCGGCCTCCCAGGCGGCGCGCAGTTCGGGCAGCTTGTCGAGCACGCCCCGGCGGCCATGGATCGGCATCCAGCCGTCGCAGTACTCCGCGATGTGCTTGAACGTGACCGGCCCGCCGGCTCCACCCATCAGGATCGGGGGGCCGCCGGCCTGCACCGGCTTGGGCCACGACCACGACGGGGAGAACGAGACGAACTCGCCGTCGAACCCGGCTTCCTCCTGGGACCACAGCGCGCGCATGGCGAGCGCATGCTCCCGAGTGACCCCACGGCGGCGGGCCGGGTCGACACCGTGGTGCTCCATCTCGTCGACGTTCCAGCCGACCCCGATGCCGAGCAGGACCCGGCCGTCGGAGACGAGGTCGAGCGAGGCCACCGTCTTGGCCAGCGTGATCGGGTGGTGCTGCGCGATGAGCGACACGCCCGTGCCGAGCTTCAGCTGCTCGGTGACGGCGGCCGCTGCGGTCAACGCCACGTACGGGTCGAGGGTGCGACGGTACTCCTCGGGGAGTTGCGGACCTCCCGGCCACGGGGTCTTGCGAGAGGTCGGGATGTGCGTGTGCTCCGTGACCCACAGCGAGCCGAAGCCCCGAGCCTCCACCTCGCGAGCGAGGTGATCGGGCCGGATCGACCAATCGGTCGGGAAGATGAGGACCCCGAGTTCCATGACCGGGACACTACGGCAACGGCCCTGCGGGCTCGACCGGCACGGCGCGGGTCGGGCAGGCTTCCGGTCGCGCAGGTCGGGGTCGGTCTGCGTCGAGGGGGCGTCGGCATGGCCACACGGGAGCGCAAGCCACCGGAGTACTACGAGGCGATCAAGGCCCGATTCGCGGCCGAGCGCGACCTTCGCCTGTCGTACCGACCCGAGGGCACGTCGCAGTACGTGACCGAGCTGTCGGGAGCGTTGTCCCGCTACGAGTCCGATCCCTACGGCACCGA
>JBILVB010000046.1:0-23217 GCA_044370695.1 Acidimicrobiales bacterium
GCGTGGGGGCTCACGGGCCTGCTGCTCGGGATCGGCCGGTGCGCCACCACGGTGCTCGCCCGACGGTTCGACCCTGCGGCCACCGTCGCAGCGATGTCGCGGCACCGTGCCGACGTGCTGATCGTCGTGCCGGTGATGCTGGCCCGGATCCTCGCCCTCGATCCCGCCGT
This sequence comes from Acidimicrobiales bacterium, assembly GCA_044370695.1. Taxonomy (GTDB): domain Bacteria; phylum Actinomycetota; class Acidimicrobiia; order Acidimicrobiales; family Ilumatobacteraceae; genus JBEIFW01. The sequence goes on from JBILVB010000046.1 coordinate 171, forward strand.
GCTGGTCGCTGCGCCATGCCCGACGCTGCGCGTCATCGCGTCGAGCGGATCGGCGCTCGGGAGCCGCCTGGCCACCGAGACGCTGTCGCGGTTCGGGCCCGTGCTCTACAACCTCTACGGCTCGACGGAGGTCGCCGTCGCCACCATCGCCACGCCCGCCGACCTGCTTGGGGCGCCGGCCACTGCGGGCCGGGTGGCCTTCGGCGTGCGGGTGGAGGTCCTCGACGACCGGGGTACGCCGGTGCCCGAGGGCACGGTCGGGCGGGTGTTCGTGGGCGGATCGATGCGGTTCGCCGGCTACACCAACGGCGGTGGCAAGGAGCAGCAGCGCGGTCTGCTGTCGTCCGGCGACCTCGGCCGGTTCGTCGACGGCCTGCTGTTCGTCGAGGGCCGCGAGGACGACATGATCGTCTCGGGCGGCGAGAACGTGTACCCGATCGAGGTGGAGGAACTGTTGTCCCACCATCCCGACGTCGCCGACGTCGCCGTCGTCGGCGTGCCCGACGACGAGTTCGGCCAGGTGCTCGCGGCGTTCGTGGTCTCCCGGCCCGGAGCGACGGCCGACGCCGAGGCCCTGCGCGCCCACGTGCGTGATCACCTCGCCCGCCACAAGGTGCCGCGGCGGGTGACGTTCCTCGACGAGCTGCCCCGGAACCCGACCGGCAAGGTGCTGCGCCGGGTGCTGGTCGACGCCGTCGGTGGCCGGCCGTGAGCACGACCGCAACGCCCGGCGGGGCGGTGTCCGGCTTGCTCGCCCACCCGGGGGCGGCGGCGGTACGCCGGTTGTCGGCGAACGCCTGGGGTGCCGGGCTGCTCGAGGCAGGCATCGGCTACGAAGCCTGGTTGCGGGCGCAACGACGCCTGGCCGACGGTGCCCTCGCCTCCGCAACCGGACGGCGCACCGTGGCCCAACGGCGCCGCGCGGGTGAGCGTTCGGCGCGTGCCCGGCTCGCGCCGAATCGCCACACCTCGGGCTTGCGAGCGCCGGTGGTGCACTGGCACGGGCCCGATCGGGTCCGGTCGGGTCGGTCCACGGTGATCCTGGTGAACGGATGGGCGGCGTCCGGGCTCGTGTGGCCGCAGGTGTTGATCGAGCGGCTCGAGCGCTACGCCGACGTTCTGCGCATCGACAACCGGGGCAGCGGCTGGTCGCGCACCGCGCCCGCCCCGTTCACGATCGGCGACCTCGCCGACGACGTCGCAGCGGTGGCCCGATCCGTCGGGGCCCGCCGGGCGACGGTGGTCGGGCTGTCGATGGGCGGGATGGTCGCCCAGGAGGTCGCTCTGCGCCACCCGGGTCTGGTCGAGCGGCTCGTGCTGCTCGGCACCCGGCCCGCCGCCCCGGCCGGGTTCCCGGCGGCGCCGGGCGTGATCGAGGGGCTGGTCGCGCCCGTACGCCCCGGGGAGTCCGCCCGAGCCCACCTGGCCCGCACGTGGACGTCGTTGACCGGGCCGGGATTCGCCGAGCGGCACCCGGATCGCGTCGCCGAACTCGTCGCACAGGTGCTGGCCCGCCCGACGCCGGTGGCCGGTGTCGTCGACCAGTTGCGCGCCATCGCGGCGTGGTTCGGCTCGGACCGCCTGGCCCGGTTGGGCCGGCCGGGCCGGTCGCCGGTGCCGACGGTCGTGGTGCACGGCACGGCCGATCGCCTGATCCCGGTGGGCAACGGGATGCGTCTCGCTCAGCTCGTCGCCGGCGCCCGCTACGTCGAGCTCCCCGGGGTCGGGCACCTGGTGCCGTACGAGGCGCCCGAGGCGGTCGAGTCGGCCGTGCTCGGCGGCTGACGCCGGCCGGTGAACCGGGTGCCGGTCAACCGGCGCCGGTGAACCGGGTGCCGGCCTCGCCTCGGAGCGCAGCGGGAAGGCACTCGGGGGAGGTGACGAGCCCGGCAGCCCCGGGCCGCTGCTCGAGGAATCCGACGATCGCCTCCACCTTGGGGCGCATCGACCCCTCGCCGAACGTGCCTGCCGCGCCCAGGGCCCGTGCCTCGTCGAGGTCGAGCCGGTCGAGCCACCGCTGGGTCGGCCGACCGAAGTCGACGGCCACCCGGTCGACCCCGGTGACCATCGCCAACAGGTCGGTTCCGAGCCCGGCGGCCAGCAGGGCCGAGGCCCGGTCCTTGTCGACGACGGCCTCGACGCCCACCAGATCGCCCGGACCGCCCCGGTCGTCGGGTGTGCGCACGACCGGGATGCCACCCCCGCCGGCGGCGATCACGACGGCGCCGTCCCCGAGCAGGCGGGCGACCACGTCGAGCTCGACGATCTCGAGCGGTCGGGGTGACGGCACGGTCCGTCGCCACCCCCGGCCGGCGTCCTCGGTGACGGTCCAACCCAGCTCGGCGGCGCGCCGGCGTGCGGTCGCTTCGTCGAGGAAGCTGCCGACGGGCTTGTCGGGGTGGGCGAAGGCCGGGTCGGCGGCGTCGACGACCGTCTGGGTGACGACGGTGACCACGGGCCGGCTCAGGCCGCGCCGGCGCAGCTCGTTGCCGACGGCCTTCTGGAACATGTACCCCATGGCGCCCTGGGTGTCGCCGACCGCGTAGTCGATCGGCACCGGCGCCACCTCGTCACGGGCGATCTCGCTGCGGCGCAGGATGAAGCCGACCTGTGGACCGTTGCCGTGGGTGATGACCAGACCCCAGCCGGCCTCGACGAGCTCGGCCAGGAACGGGGCGACGGTCTGCACCATGGCGTACTGGTCGGGGATCGACTGGTGGGCGGCGTCGCGCACGAGCGCGTTGCCGCCCAGGGCGACGACGGCCAGGCCCGGCGTCAGCGCTGCCATTGCTCGTGCGCGCGGGCCACCACCGCGCGCATGTTGGCTTGCAGGGTGTCGCGCCCGGCTCCGGCGAACCCGGCGGCCTGGGCGGTGCGCCGGTGGGTGGCGTGCGCCTCGGCGAGCGGTAGGCCTCCGGTCTCGTCCCAGTCCCGTCGCATGGTGGCGACCATGGCCGGGTTCTGTTCGGCGATGGCCGCGGCGAGCCCGAGCGTGACCCCGAGCAGGTCGTCGTGGGGGACGACGTGGTTGGCCAGCCCGAGGCGCAGGGCCTCGGCGGCGTCGACGAAGTTGCCGGTGAGCGACAGCTCGCGGGCCTTGGCCATGCCGACCCGTCGGGGCAGGTCGACCAGCACCGGGCCCGGGTACACGCCGACCCGCAGGTGGGTGTCGGCGAAGCGGGCCCGCTCGGACGCGACGATGAAGTCGCAGGCGAGCGCCACCTCGAACCCGCCGGTGACCGCCGGGCCGTTGACGGCGGCGATCGTCGGCACGCCGGACGCCGCGACGGCGTGGATGAACGGCGGCAGGTCGGCGAGCTTGGCCGTGCCGAGATCGCGCAGGTCGAGCCCGGCACAGAACGCCGGATCGGCGCCGGTGACGACGATGCACCGAGCGTCCTGGCACGCGGCGACGGCGTCGACGAGGGCGCCGGCGAGCTCGACGTTGACGGCATTGCGGGCCGCCGGCCGGTTCAAGGTGATGATCGCGACGGCGTCACGGCGCTCGACGACCACGGTCGGCTCGGACATGGCAGCCCCCTCGGCTCACGGGCCGGTGGCCCCCGGTCCGACCCTAGCGACTGGGCTCGTCGGGGACGACGGCCACCTTGATGGCGCCGGTCGCCTTGTCGCCGGCGGTGGCGAACGCGTCGAGCGCGTCGTCGAGGCCGAAGCGATGGGTGACGAGCGGGCCGATCGTGTGGCGCAGCTCGATCAGCGTCGCGGCCGTCTCGGTGAGGTCGTCGGTGCCGTGCCGGTTGCCGTACGCGTAGGACGGGCGGATCGTGACCTCCTTCTGCAGGGCCACGAACAGGTCGACTCCGACCGTGCGGAACGTGCCGAGCACCAGCACCTGGCCACCTCGCCGAGCGATGCGGATGGCGGTGTCGAGCGATCGCCCGTCGCCTCCGGCGGTCTCGATCACCGTGACCGGCCGGGCCTCCTTGCCCCACGCCATCGTGTCGGCCTCGGGCACGGTCTCGAGGCCGAGGCGTCGTGCCGCATCGGCTTGGTGCGGATGGCGGACGCTCAACACGACGTCGTCGGTGCGGGTTCGGGCCACGGCGGCGGCGAGCAAGCCGATGGTGCCTGCTCCGATCACGGCCACCGGGTCGCCGGCGGCGATGCCGGCCAGACCGACCCCCCGCACGGCGACGGCGGTCGGCTCGGTGAGCATCCCGACCGTCGCGTCGATCGAGCCGTCGAGCCGCACCAGGTTGCGCACCGGGACGTCGACCCAGTCGGCGAGGCCACCGTCGCGCCCGAGGCCCACCCCGGCGCCGCCCCGTCGGCACAGGTTCCACTCGCCGGCCCGGCAGTGCTCGCACGTTCCGCAGGTGACCATCGGGTTCGCCGCGTAGCGGGCGTCGGGGAGGCCGGCCGGGCCGTCGAGCACGGTGCCGACGAATTCGTGGCCCGGCACGGTGCCCGAAACGCGGGGGAGCTCGCCGTGGAGCAGGCCGAGATCGGTGCCGCAGATCCCGCACGCCTCGACCCGCAGGCGCGCCCACCCGTGGGGCAGCGGAGGGGGTTCGACCGCCTCGACGGTGAGGCCACCCTCGGTCCACACGGCTCGGCGCAGCGCGCTCATGCCGGCGACGCCCCGTTGACGAGGCCGAGGCCGGTGGTGCGGTAGCCGAGCAGGACGAGCAGGTCGTCGGAGGCGAACTGGCGCACCGAGGGATCGAGCGACAAGAACCAGTTCTCCTGTGCCCGGTAGATCGGGCGCGTGTACCAACCGAAGATCCCGGCCCGGCGCTGGTCGACCGTCCGGTTGTGGCCGGTGCGGTGCCACAGGCGGCTCTCGAACACCACCAGCGTGCCGGCCGGGGCCTCCATCGGCACGACCTCCGGGTGGTCGTCGGGTCCGGGCGGTCGGTGGAACCGGTGGCTGCCGGGCACGAAGCAGGTGGCGCCGTTGTCGGCGGTGAAGTCGTCGACGCACCAGGCGGCGTTGGCGCCTTGCGGGTCGGCCGGCCAGGGGGTCGGCACGAAGATCTGGTCGGCGTGCAGCACCATCTCGCCGCCGCCGGGCCCGGTGACGTTGGCGGACAGGTTGCCGAGCAACATCGGCCAGCCGAGGACGGAACGCAACAGCCGCAACGCGATCGGGTGTTCGGCGAGGTCGGCGAAGACGGGCGAGCGGCTGAGCACGTTCCACACCCGCTGGTTGGTGTCGTCGTGCGCGTAGTCGAGCGCGAACTTCTGTTCGCGGCCCCGCCCCCGGTCGTGGGCCGCAGCGGCGTACAGCTCGGTGCGAACCGTGGCGAGCGTGGCCCCCGTGATCACGCCGGTGACGGCGCAGATGCCGTGCTCGGCGAGATCGTGCTCGGCCCGGTCGAGATCCTCGGTCGGCGCGGGCAGCGCGGCGGTCGCCATGGTGCACCCCTGTCACGGTCCTGGCCGGGGTGAGCCCCCGGATCCCCGTGGTCATCCTGGCCGATCGGGCACGCCGTGTGAGACTGGGCGAATGGCCGAGGGGACGAAGGACGGGCTCGTGACGCTGGACCGCCGGGCGGTCGAGGGCGGTGACGTGTACGTGCTCACGATGACCGCCGGGGAGAACCGGTGGACGACGACGTTCACCCGGGCGCTGGCGGCTGCGCTCGACGAGGTGCTGGCGCAGGTGGAGGCGGGCGCCGGGCCGGCCGCGCTCGTGACGACGTCGGCCGACCCGAAGTTCTTCTCCAACGGGCTCGACGTCGAGTGGGTCCGGGGACGGGGAGAACATCCCGGCGGTGACCGGTCGGTGTTCGCCGTCGAGGCCATGGCGTTGTTCGCCCGCGTGATGACGTTCCCGATCCCGACCGTGGCGGCGATCGGCGGTCACGCCTTCGGGGCCGGGTTCATGGTGGCGCTCTGCCACGACGTGCGGGTGATGCGGCGCGACCGCGGCTTCCTGTGCGCCAACGAGCTCGAGATCGGTATCGCCATCCCGGACCCGGAGCTCGCGCTGTTCCGCCACAAGATGTCGTTGCCGGCGTTCTACGAGACGGTCCAGTTGGCGAGACGTTGGACGGCCCCGGAGGCCGCGGCGGCCGGGTTCGTGCAGCACGTGGTCGAGGCCGACGAGGTGGTGCCTGCTGCGATCGAGCGGGCGCGGCGCCTGCTTGCGCTCGCGCGGGACCGGAGTGTGTTCGGCGGCCAGAAGCAGCGGCTCTTCGGGGCCGATGCGGCGATCGCCGGGGCGCACGGCGCGGCGTTTCTGCTGGCCCACCCCGACCGGTACGGCGTCGGCCACTAGCGCCGACGCCGAGCACCGCCGGGTCGAGCTGGATCTCACCCGGTCCTAACGCTGAGCACGCTGCGCTCCAACGCCCGGGGGTGAACCTGGGTGCCATGACCGATCTGCTGTGGTACCTCACCCGGGCGACGGGGATCGTCGCGCTGGTGCTCATGGTCGCCGCCGTCGCCGACGGCCTGATCTTCTCGGGTCGGAACGGCGGCCGCCACCTGCGCCCCGCCTGGTGGATGGATCTCCACCGCGGCCTGGGCGGGTATGCGCTCGCGTGCACCGGCCTGCACCTGGCCACTGCGTTCGGTGCCGACATCGGCGTCGGTGTGGCCGAGTTGTTCGTGCCGGGTGCCGCGACCGTCGACGCAACTGCCTACACGCTGGGCGTCGTCGCCACCTACGTGCTGGCGCTCACCGTCATCACCTCCTGGCCCCGACGGCGGCTGCCCCGACGTCTGTGGCACGTCGTCCACCTGCTGTCGGTGCCGGCGGCGGCGCTCGCCGGCGTCCATGCGTACCGGCTCGGCACCGATGCCCGGGCCCCGCTCTACCTGGGCCTGTGCTGCCTCACCGCCGGGGCGGCCGTCTACCCGCTCGGGCTGCGTCTCACCGGCCTGGCCGGGAGGGGCCGCCGCCCCAGGACCGCCGGGCTCGAACCGCCGGCCTGAGTGCCGGCTCGTCCCGGTCCGAACGTCCGAGCGAACGCCACGCGTCATCCCCATCGTTCTGTCGAGGAGTCGACGATGTCTGAGAACACCCCTGCGATCCGCCCCACCGACGAGCGCCTGGCTCGGTTGGCAGCACGCTCCGCCGCCCAGCGGGCGAGCCGACCACCGGTCGGGCCCGTCCCCGGCAGGCCGCTCGCGCCGCCGGGCCACGGCACCGACGGCGCAGCGTCGACCCCGCCGTCCCGGACGGCGGCGCCCCGGGCGCCCAGGCGTCGTCACGCCGCCCGGGGGAGCCGGGCGATGGCGCTGGCGCTGAGCGTCGGCACCACGGTCGGCCTGGCCGGGTGGTTCAAGGTGCTCGACGACGCCGACGCCGCATCCGCGAGCGGGGGGATCGATGGAGTCGTGGCCGCGAGCGGCGTCGGCGTGACGCCGGTCGCGCCGGTCGTGACGCCGGTCGTGACGTCGGTCGTGACGTCGGCTGCGGCGCCGGTCGCGCCGGTCGTGACGTCGGTCGTGACGTCGGCCGCGAAACCGGCTGCTCCCGCAGGGACGGCGCTCGCCACCGGCACCTGGACCGGCGCTGCGTCGAGCACGCGCTGGGGGCCGGTCCAGGTTGCCGTGACCGTCGCCGCCGGCCGGATCAGCGCAGTGAAGGTGCTCCAGTTCCCCAACCGGGACAACAAGAGCGTGTCGATCAACAACCGGGCGTTGCCGACGCTGGTGTCGGAGACGATGACGGCCCAGAACGCCCGCGTCGACTCGGTGTCGGGGGCGACGTACACGTCGGCGAGCTATCGGGCTTCGCTCCAGAGCGCGCTCGACGCCGCCCGCGCTGCGACCATGGCCTCGACGTGAGGTCGGCGATGGGAACCGGCCTGCACCACGTCGAGCACGTCATGGGCATGGCGGTGTCGATCGACGTGCGCGATCCGCTGCCGGCCGCAGCGCTGGCCGAGGTGATCGGCTGGCTGCATCACGTCGACGCCACGTTCAGCCCGTACCGTCCCGACAGCCCGATCAGCAGGTTCGGATCGGGCGAGATCGGCCTCGACGATCTCGACGCCGAGGTGCTCGAGGTGCTGGCGCTCTGTGAGGACCTGTACGTGGATACCGGTGGGGCGTTCGACGTGCTGGCCGTGCCGGCCCCGAACGGCAGCCGATTCGATCCGTCGGGACTGGTCAAGGGATGGTCGATCGAACGGGCCGTCGAGGCGTTCGAGCGACACGGTGCCCGGAACCTGTGCATCAACGCCGGGGGCGACATCGCCGTTCGTGGCGAGCCGGAACCCGGCCGCCCGTGGCGTATCGGCATCCGTCACCCCGAACGGTCGGGCGAGGTGTCGGCCGTCGTCGCCATCCGGGGTCGCGGTGCCGTGGCCACCTCGGCCACCTACGAGCGAGGTGCCCATCTCATCGATCCGACGACCGGTGCACCCACGACGCCCGTGGCCAGCGTGACGATCATCGGCCCGGACCTCACCTACGTCGACGCGTACGCAACGGCCGTGTTCGTGATGGGGATGGACGGTTTGCCGTGGCTCGCAGAGCGCCACGGCGACCACGACGGTCTGGTCGTCACCCACGAAGGGCGGCGGTTCGCGACGGCCGGGTTCGGCTCGTTGCCGGGCCCCGCCGAGGCCTGACCGACGGAGCGCCGGCCTCAGGCCGCCCGTCGGGGCGGTGGCGGGTGCGAGTACTGCGTGGTGCCGTCGGGATACTCGACCACGAGCCCGTGGCGGGGGAGCGGCCGCAGCGACCAGCGCTCGGTGTGCAGGCGAGTGTGGTGGTGGGCGCAGATCGGGCGAAGGTTCTCCAGGTCGGTCCGGCCGCCGAGTTCCCAGGCATGGAGATGGTGGATCTCGCACAGCGCGAACCGTGTCGTGCAGCCGGGGATCGCGCAGGTGGGATGCAGGGCGCGCAGCACGTCTCGCTGGGCGGCACTGGCAAGGCGCCTGGTGCGGCCCAGCTCGAGCGGTGCATTGGTGACCGCGGTGCCGTCGGCCCGGATCACGACGACCCGCGTCCGGGCATGGTGCCGGAGCAGTTCGGTGATCTCGTCGGGCAGGGCCGTGTCGGCGCCCCAGTCGTGGACCGGGGCCCCGCCGCGCTCGTCGGCGACGACGGTGAGCTCGACCGACGCAGGCGTCTCGAGGAGGCGCAACAGCGCATGGGCGGTGAGCCAGCTCGATCGTTCGAGAGGATCGGACGGGCCCGGGCCCGCGGGCTCCACCTGTGTTCGGGCCAGGCGAAGACGTTCCATCAGGGCCAGACCGGAGAGCGGATCGAGTTGCCCGCTCAGGCGGACCATGCCTGTCGTTCGATCGGCCCAGACGGCGAGCCGACGATCGCGGACCTGCTGGGTGAGGATCTCGATGCCGGTGGCCCGCTTGGCCGACCGGACCGCTGCACCGACCGTGCGGGCGAAGGTGTCGGCCGGCTGGGACGCCGCGGCCTCGGTGAGGCGCTCGATCCCGGCGAGCAGGGCCGCCTGCTCTGCCGGCTCCAGCTGCCGCAGTCCACGCGCGAGCGTGTCGGCATGGGTGCCGGTGATCGCTCCTTCGCCGAGGGCCTCGGCGAAGCGAGGGACTCGTTGGAGCACCGTTGCGCGCTCGACGACCCGCTCGGCCTCTCGCAGGCCGCAACCGGTGGCCGTGGTGACGGCGAGCTCGGGCACGGAGGCCTCGCTGGCGACCCGAGCGGCGGCCGACGCTTCCTGGGCATCGAGCCATCCCCGTACCCGGCGGAGCGCCGCGAGCACCACGACCGGCGCCGCGGTGGGGTCGCCGATGGTGGCGACCAACTCGTGCACCCGGTCGAGCTGCATGGGCGCAGCGTACACATGTTCGCATATCTGTGCAAACACGTGTTCGTGTCGTCGCGAGGCTCGGTTCGCCCCCGGGGACCCGAATCGCCTAGGAGAGCGGCATGGGATCGGCGACGGCGACCGGAGCGTTCGCCGTGTTGACGGTGATCGGCACGATTGCGTTCGCCGTCTCCGGCGTGCTGGCCGCCGCAGAGGCGGCGATGGATTGGCTCGGGGCCCTGGTCCTCGCGGTGGTCGTTGCCATCGGCGGCGGGACGATGCGCGACGTGCTGATCGGGAACCTCCCGGTCACCTGGGTGCGTGACCCGGATGCCGTGATCGTTGCGTGTGCAACGGCAGCGGTCGGGATCGCCGTGCTCCGGCGCCGGCCGGCGATCAGCCCTCGCTGGCGGGCGGTCTACGTCGTGGCCGACGCCGTCGGCCTCGCGGCGTTCGTCGTGTTGGGGGCGAGCATCGCGCTCGACCACGGCGTCTCGGCTCCGATCGCCGTCGCCATGGGTGCAGTCACCGGGGTCGGCGGTGGGGTCGTGCGCGACGTGTTCACCGCCCGTCGCCCGATGGTCCTCGTCGGGGAGATCTACGCCGTGGCGGGTCTTGGCGGAGCCGTGGCGTACGTGCTGCTCGACGCGCTCGGCGCACCCTCGGCCCTCGCCGTGTGGCCGCCGGTGGCGGCCATCGTCGCCGTGCGTCTGCTCGCGGTGCGGGGTGACTGGCATCTGCCCCGCACCTTGCCCGAGTCCGACGGCGCAGGGTCCTGACGCGTCGCGGTGCCGCACTCGGACGGGATCATCACGCCTCCCGGGGTGCGGCTGCTGGCGCGGGCTGCAGGACGGGGAGTGCGTCGATGGCGACGAGTTTGAGGTTCTCGAGCGTTGCGGTGAGCCGGTCGTGAGGCGACAGGCTGATCGGGTCACGTCCGGCGCACGCGCGATGCCGTCGATCGTGGCCAGTGCCTCGGCCAGCACGAGCGGATTCCGGACCGAGTCGTAGCCGAGTCGTTCGGCCGCCTCGGCGACGGCCAGGCACCCGTCCCCCCGGGGTCGGCGCCGAAGGTCCCGAAGTTGCCGGTGACCGCTGCGAACCGCGTGCTATCGAGCCCGCCGGGCACACGAACGACGCGCCTACGGTGGACGTCGATGTCGTCCCGGGCCCGGCCGAGTGATCCCGAACGGCGGACGTTCTCGTTCACCGGCGCGGTCTGGGTGTGGGAGGGGCCGGCCTCATGGCACTTCGTGAGCCTGCCGCCGGAGGTGGCCGACGAGATCGAGTGGCGTTTCGGCGCACGCGCCGCCGGGTTCGGCTCGATCCGGGTGGGGGTGTGCCTCGGCGCCAGCCGCTGGGAGACCTCGATCTTCCCCGACCGTTCCCGGGAGACGTATCTGTTGCCGTTGAAGAAGGACGTGCGGTGCCGCAACGGGGTCGTGGAGGGATCGACGGTGGCGGTCGAGCTCACCGTGCGCTGAGAGCCGGCGGACGCGACGGCGCCGGTTGGCGCAGCGACACCGCAGCGGCCAGCCCCATGGCGACGGCGATGAGGCCGAAGCCCCGGTGATGGGCCGACACCAGCTCCTGCGGCGAATCGGGCGAGCCGAGCACGGCGACGAGCAGGGCGATGCCGAGGACGGCGCCGACCTGACGGGCCGCATTGTTCACGGCGCCTCCCACGGAGAGCCGCAGCGGGGGGAGCTGCGAGACGGCGGCCGCCGAGTTGACCGGGATGAAGCAGGCGATGCCGACGGCGGCGAGCTCGCCGTTGGCCACGAGGATCCACGGGGTGGGTTCGGCGCCGAGGAGCAGCAGGTTCGAGACCATGGCGGCCCCGATGAGGATCGGTCCGAGGAGGACGAACGGGCGGAACCCGTGCCGTGCCGCGAGGCGACCGGTGAACGGCGAGAGCACGGCGACCGTCGCCGGGGCGAGGGCGCTGAGGAGCCCGGCATGGAGCACGGTGTACCCCCACACCTGGCGCAGGAACAGCACGGCGTTGAGCCCGATGGCGGAGAACCCGCCGTAGAACACGGTGCCGGCGAGGTTCGCGACCCGAAAGGCGCGGACGTCGAACAATGCGAGGTCGAGCACCGGCTCGGGGTGGCGGCGCTGGCGTCGCACGAAGACCGGCACGAGGGCGATCCCGACGGCGAGCGAGGCGAGGGTGCGCCAGTCGGTCCAGCCCATCACCTCGCTCCGGCTGATCCCGAACGCCAGCGCGGCGAGGGCGGCGGTCACGGTGAATGCGCCGGGGTAGTCGGGTCGGTGGACGGACGCGACCCGTGGGGACTCCACGAGGAGCGCACGGCCGACGACGAGCAGCACGAGACAGATCGGCAGGTTCACCCAGAACGCAGCCCGCCAGTCCGTCGCGGTGATGAGCACCGCCCCGAGGCTCGGCCCGCTCGCGACCCCGAGTGCACCGATGCCGCCCCACAGGGCCACCACCTGGGTGCGGCGCTGCGCGGGGAAGGCGCCGAGCAGGAGCCCGAGCGACGCCGGGGACAGCAGCGCGCCGCCGATGCCCTGTACGGCTCGCCCGGCCACGAGCGGACCGAGCGACGGCGCGACGGCGCACAGCGCCGACCCGACGGCGAACACGGTGAGCCCGATGAGGAAGAACCGCTTGCGGCCCAGCTGGTCGGCCGTCTTGCCGGCGACGATCAGCAGCGAGCCGAAGCAGATGTTGTAGACCGTGACGATCCACGAGGCGTCGACCCGGGAGATGCCGAAGTCGCGCAGGATCTCCGGGAAGGCCACGTTCACGATCGACAGGTCGAGGGTGGTGAGGTAGGCGGCGGCGGCACACACCGCGAACACCGCCCACGGTCGGCCTTGGGTTTGCGGAGTCGTCACGGTGCGCGTCCTTGCGAAAAATATCCAAGTGACTACTTGGAAAACAATGTTACGAGTACGATTCGGCCGTGGGCAAACGCTCCTACCGGCAGTACTGCGGCCTGGCCGCTGCGCTGGACGTCGTCGGCGAGCGGTGGGCGCTGCTGATCGTCCGGGACCTCGTGCCCGGGCCGCGGCGCTTCAGCGATCTCCTGGGCGGGCTCCCCGGGCTGGCGACGGACGTGCTGACCGATCGGCTCCGGGCGCTCGAGGCGGCGGGGGCCGTCGAGGTGCGTCGGGTCAAGCATCCTGCCCCGGCGCAGCTCTATGCGCTCACCAGCCGGGGCGAGGAACTCGCCGGGATCGCAGGTGCGCTCGCGCTGTGGGGGATGCCGCTGCTGCCGTCGCCGGCGGGCGCCCAGGAGGCCGGCTATCGGCGCGAGCCGCGCTGGGCGCTGCAGGCGATGGTGCGCCGCTACCGGGGTGGCCTTCCCGACGGGGAGTACCGATTCACGATCGCTGACGACGAGCTCCGCGTGGAGGTGGCCGGCGAGCGGGCCACGGTCCGCTATGGGCACGGCGAAGGCGAACCTCGGATACACCTGGTCGGCGCGCCGGCGGCGTTCTTCGACCGGGTCGGCCGGGCTGCGGCCACGGCCGCCGGACGTGTGCCCCGGGCCGGTACACGTTCCGGGGCGGTGGTAGCCGGCACCGATGCCGACGTCGATGCCTTCTTCGCCGCGATGCCGGCGCCGTCGACGGCTCCACCGAGGTGACGCCGGCCGGCGCGGTGCCTGTTCAGCCCTGCCGGTAGGGGCCGTCGCGCCAGTCGAGGGCAGCGCGCAGACCTTGGTTGCGGGCGATCCGGCCGAACTCGGCCAGGGCCGGGGTCTCGTGGAAGATCGCGTCGAAGTCCGCGCCCTCCTGGGCGGCCAACCGCAGTCCCATGATCTCGAACCACCGGTTGGTGACGTGCTTGTGGACCGTGAGCGCGTCGAGCGGGTTGAGCGCGACCCGGTGGCAGAACGCCAGGGTGCGGTCGTCCAACTCGTCGGCCGGGACCACGTGGCGCACCAATCCGAGCCGGGCGGCTTCGTCCGCGTCGATCAGGTCGCCAGTGAACAGCAGCTCTTTGGTTGCGGCCGCACCGATCTTCACCGGCAGCATGCCGAGCGTGACCGGGATGCCCATGCCCCGCCCCGCCGGGTGCCCGAAGCGGGTGCCCTCGGCGGCGAAGACGATGTCGCAGGCGCCGATGAGGTCGAGCCCGCCGGACAGGCAGAACCCGTGGACCTGGGCGACGACGGGCTTGCGGTAGCCCCACAGCCACAACCAGTCCTCGACCAGCTCGCGCAAGCCTTCCCGGTCCCGTGCGATTCGGGACTCGCCGAGGTCGGCAAGCGCATCGCCGCGCCGCCCACCGCTGCGACCCGTGTCGTAGGCATCGGTACCCGGGGTGAGGTCGTACCCGGGGCTGAAGGCGCGTCCCGCGCCCCGGATCCGAACGACCCGGACCCGATCGCCGGGGTTCAGCTCGACGAGCGCAGCGCGCAGGTCGGCCCGCAGGCCCGGGCTGATGGCGTTGAGCTGCTCGGGGCGGTGCAGGGTGACGGTGGCGACCGCCCCGTCGACCTCGACGATCACGTTCTCGTACGGCACGGTTCCTCCTCGTTCGTGCGCCGTCCTATCGGAGCCCGTTCCGAACGCGCCAACACCCATAGGCTTGCCTCGATGCCCGAACCGTCTGCGCCTGGCGAGCCGGCTCCGTCCCCGGACACGGTCAGCGCCATCGCCGACCGATACGTCGAGGAGCTCGGGCGTCTCGATCCGGTCGAGGCCGTGCGCAGCGGGATCGGCCTCGACGGCGTGACGCTCACGGACTACTCGCCCGACGGGCGCTCGGCCCGTCTCGCATGGCTACGGGAGGTCCAGGCGTCGCTGCAGCGGACCCCGCCCGTCGACGAGGCCGAGCGGCTCGGCGCCCGCTATCTGCTCGACGAGTGTGCCGGTCAGATCGAACTGCTCGAGGCCCGGGAAACCGATCTGCTCCCGAGCGCGTTGGCAGGGCCCCCGGCCTCGGTGCGCATGGTGTTCGACCTCATGGACCGCTCGACCCCGGCATCCTGGGAGCCGGTGCTGGCCCGGCTGCGGGCGGTGCCCGACGTGATGGCCGGGTACCGGCGGTCGCTGGAGGAGGCGGCGGCCGATGGTCCCGGCGTGTCGCGCCGGTTGGTGTTCGCGCTCGCCGAGCAGTGCCGGACGTGGGGCGGATCGGGCGACGCCGAAGGGGGTGAACGGTCGTGGTTCGAGCAGTACGTGGACGGGGCCGGAGCCGACGGACCAACGGCGAGAGCGTTGCCGGATGCTGCGCGCGCCGCCGGGCGTGCCTACGGGGAGCTGGCGGACTGGCTGGAGCGCGAGGCGGTGACGAGCTCCCGGGACGTCGACGGGGTGGGTGCCGAGCGGTACGGGCTGTGGGCGCGCACGATGCTCGGGTCGGCGCCGGATCTCGACGAGGCCTACGCCTGGGGGGTCGAGGAGTGGCGCCGGATCGACGATGAGCGCGTCGCCGAGTGCCGGCGCTGGTGGCCCGGTGCGTCCTGGGACGAGGTGCTGGCCGAGCTCGCCGAACCGCGCCGGAGCCTCGAGGGCGTCGATGCCTACCGGGGATGGCTGCAGGACCTGACCGACGCCGCCGTCGACGGTCTCGACGGGGTGGAGTTCGACATCCCGATCCCGTTGCGGCGCTGCGTGGTGTCGATCCCGCCGGCGGGCAGTGCGGCGGCGCCGTACTACACCTCGCCGTCGGAGGACCTGAGCGTGCCCGGGCGGACGTGGTGGCCGACTCTCGGGGCGCAGCGCTTCAGCCGCTGGGACAAGGTCACGACCGTCTACCACGAGGCGGTGCCGGGCCATCACCTGCAGGCCGGTGCCGTGGCACTGGCCCCGTTGACCCGTGCACACCGGTTGGCCTTCCTGGCGGGGCACGGGGAGGGCTGGGCCCTTTACGCCGAACGACTGATGGACGAACTCGGCTGGTTCGCCACCCCGGAGACCCGGCTCGGATTCCTCGCGTCGCAGGCGTTCCGGGCGGCCCGGGTGGTGATCGACATCGGCCTGCACACGGGTCGGCCCGTGCCGACGGGCCTCCCCGGCGCGGGCACGCCGTGGACCCCTGCGCTCGCTCGGGACGCGATCGCGCGCGCCGGCGGGCTCTCGCCGGCGTTCGCCCGCAGCGAGGTGCTGCGATACCTGTCGTGGCCGGCCCAGGCGACGAGCTACAAGCTCGGGGAGCGCACGTGGTTGGCCGGTCGGGACGACGCGCAGCGCCGCGCCGGCGCCGCGTTCGACCGGCGGGCCTGGCATGCCCGGGCGTTGTCGTTGGGAGCGTTGGGCCTCGACGCACTGCGCGACGAACTGGGCCGGTGCTGACGGTGGTCTCCTGGGGGCGGTTCGCCGAGGCGGAGCCGGCGCTCGCCGCCCGGGTCGAGTCCTGCCTGCGGGCCCGGCGTCACCACGTCATGGCGACGCTTCGCGCCGACGGCTCGCCGCGCCTGAGCGGCACCGAGGTGGCGTTCGTCGACGGAGATCTCCGGATCGGGATGATGCCGGGGACACGGCGAGGTGACGATCTGCGACGCGACCCCCGGGTCGCGCTGCACAGCCAGGGCGTCGATCCGCCCGAGGACGATCCGGGCGGCTGGGCCGGTGAGGCCAAGGTCGCCGGTCGGGCGGTCGCCGTGCCCGACGCCGCGACGGGGGGTGAGTCCTTCGCGATCGGGATCGACGAGGTGGTCTTCACGTCGATCGGTTCGCCGGCCGATCACCTCGTCGTCGAGTGGTGGTCGCCGGCCGGGGGACTGCGGCGCATCGAGCGGTACTGAGCGCCCGCATGCACGGTACGGTGCCCGCTGGTGCACCGAGGGGGTGTGCGCCGCCGAGGAGGACTGCGCCGTGCTCGACCCTGCCGCCTACCGGGCCATCGCCATCGACGTCCACGACGACGGCGTCGCGGTCGCCACGCTGAACCGGCCCGAGCGGCTCAACGCCGTCGACGCCGTCATGCATCGCGAACTGTCGACCCTGGCGGCCGACGCCGACGTCGACCCGTCGGTGAAGGTGTTGGTCATCACGGGCGCCGGGCGTGCGTTCTGTGCCGGTGGCGACTTCTCGGGGACCGGCCCCGATTCGTCGAGCCAGGCGATGTGGACCGAGGCGCGCCGGATCGTCGACGCGTTGCTCGAGTGCCGCAAGCCGGTGCTGTCTGCGGTGAACGGCTACGCCATGGGCCTCGGGGCGACCGTGGCGCTGCTGTGCGACGTGGTCGTCGTCGCCCGGTCGGCCTCGTTCGCCGATCCGCACGTGACCATGGGTGTGGGGGCCGGCGACGGGGGCCAGGTGATCTGGCCGTTGCTGATGGGCGTGAACCGGGCGAAGTACTACCTGATGACCGGCGACCGGCTCGTGGCCGAGGAGGCCGAACGGTTGGGGCTCGTGAACTTCGTGGTCGACGACGGCACGGCGTTGGACCGGGCCGTCGGGATCGCGCAGCGCCTCGCCGCCGGACCGAGCGTCGCGATCCAGGCCTCGAAGGTGCCGATCAACCACTGGATCCGGACCCAGGCGGCGCAGATCCTGCCGCTGTCGTTGGCGATGGAGTCGGCGTGTTTCGGCACCGAGGACGCCGCAGAAGCGGCGCTCGCGTTCCGTGAGAAGCGGGCGCCGCGCTTCGTCGGGCGCTGAGGCACACGGCACCGGTCGTTTGCGTGCAGCGCGTGCCGATCAGGTGCCGCAGAACGTGACGTAGCGGCCGGCGCCGGCGGGCGCCGGCTCGGCGTATCGCTCCCGGCCGGGGCGCACGACGAAGGGGTTGCGCACGGCGTCGAGCAGCGCCTCCAGCGGGCCGAGGTCGTCGGCGACCGCAGCGGCGAGCGCCTCTTCCACCAGATGGTTGCGCGGGACGTAGACGGGGTTGCGCCCGTCCATCGCGTCGGCGCCCGCACCGGCGTCGTGCGAGCTGAGCGCACCCTGCCAGCGGGCGACCCAGGCGTGTGCGGCCTGCCGGGCGAGTGGTCCGGTGAACAGGGCGTCGAACGGTGCGTCATCGCCACGGCGGCGTCGGGCCAGGGCGCGGAAGAAGCCCGTGAAGTCAACTCGATGCGTCTGCAACAAGGTGAGGAGGTCCTCGATCAGCGTGGTGTCGCCGGGGTCGGTGTCGATGCCGAGCTTGGCGAGCATTCCGGTCCGCCACCGGTGATCGAACCGGGCGGGGAAGCGCTGCAGGACCTCGGTGGCGGCGGCGACGGCGCGGTGCTGGTCGTCGTCGAAGAGGCGCAGCATCGCCTCGCCGAGGCGGGCGAGGTTCCATTGCGCCATGTTGGGCTGGTTTCCCCACGCATATCGGCCGCTGTGGTCGATCGAGCTGAACACGGTCGCGGGGTCGTAGGCGTCCATGAACGCGCACGGCCCGTAGTCGATCGTCTCGCCGGAGATCGTCATGTTGTCGGTGTTCATCACCCCGTGGACGAACCCGACGAGCATCCAGCGGGCCACGAGTGATGCCTGGGCGTCGACGACGGCGTCGTACAGGGCGAGGTAGGGGTTGGGGGCATCGCCGGCGCCGGGATGGTGGCGGGCGATGGCGTGGTCGGCGAGGCGTCGCAGCAGGGTGGGATCGGCGTGGGCGGCCGCGTACTGGAAGCTGCCGACGCGCAGGTGGCTGGCGGCGACGCGGGCCAGCACGGCGCCGGGCAGCCATTCCTCCCGTGCGATCTGCTCGCCGGTGGCGACCACGGCGAGCGAGCGGGTGGTGGGAATGCCCAGGGCGTGCATCGCCTCGCTGATCACGTACTCCCGCAACATCGGGCCCACGGCGGCCTTGCCGTCACCGCCTCGGGCGAAGGGTGTGCGGCCCGAACCCTTCAGGTGGAGGTCGTGCCGGCGACCGTGCGGGTCGACGAGTTCACCGAGCAGCAGGGCCCGACCGTCGCCGAGCCGGGGGGAGAACCCGCCGAACTGATGGCCTGCGTAGGCCTGGGCGACTGGCCGAGCGCCGTCGGGTAGGTCGGCCCCGACCAGGAGCGCGATCCCGGCGGGGGAGCGCAGTGCGGTCGGGTCGAGACCGAGCTCGACGGCCAGGGCGTCGTTGACGACGAGGGCGCGCGGTGCCGGTGTCGGGGCCGCTTGCCAGGGTTCGTAGAGACCGTCGAGGTCCCGGGCGAACCAGTCGTCGAGGCGGACGTCGAGTTCGATCGTCATGTGCAGCACGCTACGGCGCTCCCCGGCGTTCGATGGGGCCGGACCCCCGATCGCAGGGATCCGGCCCCGTCGATCACTCCGGCAGGAGCAGGCCGATCCCGACGCCGAGCGTCGACAGGCCGAGGATGACGGCGCCGATCGGCACGAGGCGGATCAGCGGGCCGGCGGGCCCGCCGGCGGTGCGCGGGGCACCGCCGAAGAACCCGCCCGAAATCAGTAGTGGTGAGGCGAACAACCCGATCCGCAACGCCCACACCAGACCGTCGGCCATACGGGAGGAATCGAGGACGAGGTGGCCGAGGATGCCGAGCAGGACGAGCACGCCCGCGTGGGCGTGACCGGCCCGGAAGTATCGCGTCTGGTCGTCGGTGATGTTCTCCCGTCCGGCCTGGCGGCGCAGGATCGACAGCAGGAAGGTGCCGCCGAAGGCGATGGTGGGAAGGGAGATGAACGCGAGTGCGATCATCCAGCGGGCGGGGTCGCTCATGGGTTGTCCTCGTCTCGTGTCGGTGCGTCGTCGCGCTCCGGTGGTCAGTGGGGGTCGGCGACCCAGTTACCGTGGAAGCCGAACGGGATGCGCTGGGGGAGCAGGACCCGGGCGACGTATCCCTGGTCGAAGTCCTGGGCGTCGAGCACGGCGAACTCGGCGAGGCCGGTGTCGCCGTCGTGGACGAAGGTGACGAGCCAGCCGTCGTCCTCTGCGGTGGCTCCGGGCCGACCGACGAACACCGGCTCCCCCGCAGCCCGACCGGGACCGTGGTCGAACACCTGACGGGCGCCGGTCACCAGGTCGTGCTTGACGGTCGGCCAGTGCATCGAGTCCGGGTCGGGCTGGGCGCAGTAGCCGAATCGGTACGGCTTGCCCGTGAGCGAGCCGCGGTGGCGGGGGAACTCGTTGACCGCCTCGTCGATCGTGGTCGCCCGCACGGTGCGGCGCACCGGGTCGATCTCCCACCGCACGAGGCGGGCGAGCGAGTCGCCGAAGGGGCCGAGCAGGTCGTCGCGCATCATCCGGTCGTAGAAGCACACGTCGAGTACGACGCCGCCGTCGGGCGTGTCGTACGCGTTCATCGGGTGGAAGACGTACCCGACCGGCACGTCGACCCAGACGATGTCGGCCGCGGTGCCCTCGCGGGGGAGCAACCCGACCCGGTTGCCGTAGTCGTCGTTCCAGCGGAACGGGAATCGGCCGGCGAAGGCCATCTCGAGATCGACGAGCACCGGCTGGTCGTAGACGACGGCGTAGCGCTCGGTGAGCGACATGTCGTGCACCATCGACATGCCCGGCAGCGGGATGTCGACCGTTCGGTTCACCCTCCCGTCGGCGCCGACGCGCACGTACTGGACGTGATCGAACCACTGGCCCCAGGCGTAGGCCATGGCGTGGAGTTCCCCGGTGGCCGGGTCGAGTTTCGGGTGCGCGGAGAAGGCGCCCGGCAGGGTGCCGAAGAAGTCGTTGCGGCCGATGGTCTCGAGTTCGTAGCTGAGCTCGACCGGGCAGCCGCCGGCTTCGACCATGGCCCAGGTCGTGCCGGCGAAGCCGCCGACGTTGGTGT
Organism: Acidimicrobiales bacterium; assembly: GCA_044370695.1. GTDB lineage: Bacteria > Actinomycetota > Acidimicrobiia > Acidimicrobiales > Ilumatobacteraceae > JBEIFW01. The sequence goes on from JBILVB010000046.1 coordinate 20,538, forward strand.
TGGGCCCGCCGTCGGAGTCGTTCCAGTTGCGGCCCGGGATGTCGCCCTGGCCGCGCAAGCGACTCAGGCGCGTGGAGCCGACGTACCGGTTGCGATACCACTCGGCCCGTCCGTCCCGCAGGCGGATCCCGTGCACCATGCCGTCACCCATGAACCAGTGGTGGGTGGCGGGATCGATGGGCCCGAACGGGTTCGGCCCGTTGCGGAGGTACCGGCCGTTCAGCTCCACCGGCAGCTTCCCGATCACCGGCAGGTCGAACGCCGTCACCTCGTCGGCGACCGGGGCGTAGTTGCTGGTCAGGTAGCGATTCTGCGCCGGGGCGGGAGCGGTGTCGGTCATGGTGACACTGTCTAGTCGCGGCACTTGACGTTGTCAACCGCTTCCTCGGTATCCTCACCGGGTGGCTGGATCCTCCCTGCGCGCCACGGTGCTGCACGCCGCGGTCGACTACATCGCCGAACACGGGCCCGACGGGCTCTCGTTCCGTCAGGTGGCCGCGGCTGCCGGCGTGAGCCACCAGGCGCCGTACCACCACTTCAGCGACCGCAGAGGGATCTTCGAGGCCATCGCCCTCGAGGGCTTCGGCCTGTTCGCCGAGGCGCTGCGCGAGGCGGCGAACTCGGGGGCCGACGACCCGGCCGTGGCCATGCTCGATCGCTACGTCGAGTTCGCACTGTCGCACCGTGGCCATTTCCGGGTGATGTTCCGGCCTGACCTCAACGGGCTCGCAGAGTCACCCGAGCTGGCGACGACCGCCGAGGCGGCCTTCAACGTGCTCGTCGACCACGTCGAGCGGACGTTGGGCGCCAAGGCCTCTCTCGAGGACCTGCGGGCCCGGGTGACCGCGATGTGGGCGCTGGCGCACGGCCTGGCCGTGTTGCTCATCGACGGGCCGCTCGAGGCCAAGCTCGGTCCGGTCGCCGATCGTGCGGCCCTCGTGCGCGCCGTGGCGGCCCAGTCGGGTCTCGGCGACGCTGCGCTGCGGACGAAGCGGCGGAGCTGATCCCGTGGTCGCGCGCACCGGCGCTCGCAGCGACCACTTCCCCGCCATCGAGGCCAAGCACGGCAAGCCGGTGGCGTTCTGGCTCGACGAGCTCGCGTCGCTGGGTGACGTCGGCTACGCCGAGCAGATCGCCTGCCTGCGTGAGCGCCACGGCTTCAGCCAGGCGCACGCCAACGCGCTCGTGATGTACGCCCGGGGCTCGACGACCTCGAAACGCTTCGACAGCCCGGCGGCGTTCTTCGCCTCGCTCGAGGAACCCAAGCGGGGGACGGCGCAGGCGATCCTGGCGGCGATCACCGACGCGTACCCGGATCTCGAGTTGGTGATCGCCTGGAACCAGCCGATGTTGCGCCGGGGCACCCAGTACGTGTTCGGACTGTCGGCGGCCAGGAGGCACCTCACGCTGGCGGCGATGGGCCGCGGGTCGATCGAGGCGCTCGAGGCGCGGCTCGCCGGCCTCGAGACGAACAAGAAGACCATCAAGGTGCCGGTCGACTGGGCGGTCGACGGCCCGCTCCTGGTCGAGCTCGCGGGCCTGCGGCTGGCGGAACTGCCCGAGGCCTGACCGCCGGTCGCGGGCGCCGTGATGGCCAGGGCATCGGCGAGCGATCGGGCGGCGGCGCCAGATCGGTAGGGTGCGGGCCGGGTACCGGGGCGGGCGTGGGGAACGTCGCCCGCACGGACGGGGCTGTTCGAACCGGAGGGGACGATGTTCGATCTCGTGATCCGCAACGGCACGGTCGTCGACGGCACGGGTGCGCCGGCGCGCCGGGCCGACGTGGCCGTGCGCAATGGGCGCATCGTGGCCGTCGGCTCGGTGGAGGGCGAGGCCCGCCGGGTGATCGACGCGGCGGGGCGCATCGTCACCCCCGGCTTCGTCGACATCCACACGCACTTCGACGGCCAGATCACCTGGGATCCGTTGCTCACCCCGTCGAGTTGGCACGGGGTGACGACGGCGGTGATGGGCAACTGCGGGGTGGGCTTCGCGCCCGTCGCGCCGGATCGCCACGAGTGGCTGGTGGGGCTGATGGAGGGTGTCGAGGACATCCCGGGCACGGCGCTCAATGCGGGCATGACCTGGGCGTGGGAGTCGTTCCCCGAGTACCTCGACTACCTCGACACCCTGCCGCTCGCGATCGACGTCGGCACCCATGTGCCGCACGGCGCCGTGCGGGCCTACGTGATGGGGGAGCGGGGCGCCCGCAACGAGCCTGCGTCGCCCGAGGATCTCGCCGCCATGCGCCGCATCGTCGCCGAAGGCATCCGGGCCGGTGCGCTCGGGGTGTCGACGTCGCGCACGATCGCCCACCGGGCCATCGACGGGGTGAACGTGCCGGGCACCTTCGCGGCCGAGGACGAGATGATGGCCCTCGCCGGCGCGCTCGCCGACGCCGGTGCCGGGGTGTTCGAGCTCGCACCGGCCGGCGTCACCGGCGACGACCTGTCCTTGCCCGAGCGGGAGGTTGCGTGGATGCGCCGGGTCTCGGCGGCGACGGGTCGGCCGTTCACGTTCGCCCTCGTGCAGCTCGACGCCGACCCGGACCACTGGCGGCGGGTGTTCGAGCTCTCGGTCGAGGCGGTGGCCGAGGGCGCCGACCTGCATCCACAGGTGGCGGCCCGGGCGCCGGGGATCCTGGTCGGCCTGCAGACGATGCACCCGTGGGTGAAGACCC
>JBILVB010000177.1:0-7170 GCA_044370695.1 Acidimicrobiales bacterium
GGCGGGCACGCCCCCACGCCCGGCGACGGTGATCCAGTTCTGCGTGCCCGCGGAGAACCGGGTGAGCCCGAGCGCGTCCCGGGTGTCGGCGAAGCGGTTCGGCACGAGGGGGGACAGCCCACCGAATCCACTGCCGCCCGCCGGGGTCGTGCCCAGCGGATCGGTCGGTGGGCGCCCCGGAGTGGGGGCGCCGCAGCCGTCCACCGCCTTGACCGCAGCGAATGGATTGACCGCAGCCCCGCCTCCCGGGTGGATCTCGAAGTGCAGGTGCGGAACGGACTGCACTGCGTCGCCGGTCTGACCGACGAAGCCGATGAGCTGCCCTGCGGTCACCCGCTGGCCGACGGCGATCCCGTCCGCGTACCGGGACAGGTGCCCGTAGAAGTAGTACGTCCCGTCGTCCCGGGTCAGGTAGAGCTGGATCCCGCCGCGCGTCGAACTGTTCAGTCGCGTGATCCTTCCGTCGTCCACGGCGAACAGCGGCGTACCTGTTGCGGCGATCACGTCGACGCCTTCGTGGAAGCGGGGCCTGCCGTCGGCGCCGGTTCCGCGCGGGGCCATCCAGGTGTCGGCGTACCAGCACGGCCGAGCGGTGGGAAAGACCTTGATCGCCGGGCCGTCCGGGGAGGACGCGGACGACGACGTCGGCGCGAGCGCGAGCAGGACGGCAACGGCGCTGACGACGGCGAGCAGGCGGGCGAGGACGCGCGGCGCGACGCGGTGCCGGGGCCCGGGCGCTTTCGAGTCGTGTCCCATGTGTACCCGATCGGCGGAGCACCCCCGGTCGCTTGAGCGACCGGGGTCCCGTCCCGACGGGACTTGTGGCAGTCCTGACGATGCCGTTGTTCCGTTGGTGTGACCACGGTCGGGTTGTGCGATCGTTCGCCCATGCGTGCGGTGGTCGTCGGAGCGGGCCTGTCGGGTCTTGCGTGCGCTCGGTCGCTCACGGCGTCCGGGCACGAGGTGACGGTGCTGGACAAGGGCCGGTCACCGGGTGGGCGCCTCGCCACACGGCGGCTCGAGGGCGCCGTGCTCGACCACGGTGCGCAGTTCTTCACGGTCCGCGACGAGGCCTTCGCCGACGAGGTCGCGTCGCTCGTGGCGCTCGGACTGGTGACCACCTGGTGCAACGGCTTCGCCGCCGCCGACGGCCACCCCCGGTACGTCGTGCGCGGGGGCATGAACGCGTTGGCCAAACACCTGGCGACCGGGCTCGACGTGCGCTGCGGTCACCTGGCCTTCGGCGTCCACCCGGGGTCGTCGGGTGGGTGGAGCGTCGCGATCGACGACGGTTCGGCGATCGCCGCCGACGCCGTCGTGCTCACCTGTCCGATCCCGCAGACGATGTCGCTGTGCGTCACGGCCGGGGTCGACGTCCCGAGGGAGCTCTGGGGCATCGAGTACGACCGGACGCTGGCGTTGCTCGCCGTGCTCGGTGGGCCGTCGGCCGTGGCCCCTCCGGGCGGCCGCCAGCACCCCGACGAGGTGTTCTCCTTCGTGGGCGACAACCGGGCCAAGGGCGTGTCGAGTGTCCCGGCTCTCACGCTCCACGCCAACCCGGACTGGTCGCTGGCCCACTGGGACGACGAACCGGCCGTTCTCGAATCGGCGCTCCGAGCGGCGGCAGCGCCGTACGTGGGCGATTCGCCGGTGCTCGCCGCCCAGGTCAAGCGTTGGCGGTTCGCCACGCCGCGAACGACCTGGCCCGATCCGTTCTGGCGGGCGGATTCGACCGCGCCGCTGGTCTTCGCCGGGGACGCCTTCGCCGGACCGCGCGTGGAAGGCGCGTACTCGTCGGGTCTCGCTGCGGCCGCCGCCGTCCTGGTCTGACCCCGGGGTGAGCCGCAGCCAGCCCGGCTCCCGTACGCTGGGGCGCCGTGGGTTTGTTCCGCCGGTCAGAGCCGCTCGATCCTCGCCAGTCGCGCGGCGGGCGCTGGACCGAGACGATCGGCACCCACAACGGTTCGCCGATGACGGTGTCCTACCGCACCGACATCCGCCGTTCGATCGGTCATCCGAGCTTCCCGTTCCAGATCCACCTCACGGTGCCCATGAACGAGGTGGACATCGAAGGTCGCCCGAGCGAGGCCGAACTCGCGTCACTCGCACGCTTCGAGGACGAGGTGCTCGTCCCGCTCTGTCACGAGCGCGCCGTGCTCACGCTGGTCGTGACGGCAGCCGGGTTGCGGGAGTACGTGTTCTACGCGAGCGCGGACGACTGGGTGAAGGGGTTCGAGGAGCAGGTCGCCGCTCGGTGGACGACACACCGCGTGGCCTGCCGGGTGCGACGGGATCCCCGCTGGGACGCCTATCGGGCCTTCGCCCGTTGAACGCCGGTCGCGCCGAGCAGGTGGCGGGCGGCGCCGGCCAGCGCCGTGCCCGCGTCCGACGGCGGCAGTACGGCGAGGGCGGCGCCGGCTCGGTCCGCCCAGCGGGCCGCCTCTTCCAGCGCTGCGTCGACGCCACCCCCGGACCGCACGATCGCCAGCGCTTTGTCGAGGGCGGGCGGGTCGAGCGGACCACCGAGGAGTTCGCAGAGTTCCGCCGCCGGTGCACCGCCGGCGGAGAGCGTGAGGATGACCGGGAGGGTGTAGACGCCCTCGACGAGGTCGTGACCGGCCGGTTTGCCCAGTTGCTCGTCGGTCGCCGTGATGTCGAGCACGTCGTCGATGATCTGGAACACGGTGCCGTAGGCGTCGCCGTACGCCGTGAGGGCGTCGACCGCACGGCGGTCGAGCCCGGCCACCAGCGCTCCGATTCGGGCCGAGGTGGCGAACAGCGATGCCGTCTTGCCGCCGATGGAGTGCAGGTAGGCCTCGACCGTGCGTGACGGGTCGTACTGGGTCCGCAGTTCGCCGATCTGACCCTCGACGAGACGGCCGATCGTGGCGCCGAGCAGGCCGGCGACCTCGGCGCCGAGCGAAGCGGCCAACTCCGAGGCCCGGGCCAGCAGGAAATCGCCGGCGAGGATCGCTCGGTGGTTGCCCCACCGGGCGTTGACGCTGGGCACGCCACGCCGCAGCTCGGCTTCGTCCATGACGTCGTCGTGATAGAGCGATCCGATGTGCACGAGCTCGCAGGCCACGCCGCCCGTGACCACCTCGTCGCTCACGTCGGGCCGACCGGTGAGGGCAGCGGCGACGGCCATGAGCGGTCGCAGGCGTTTGCCGCCGGCGGCCAGCAGGTGGGAGGCCATCTCGGTCAGCTGTTCGTCCCCGGTGTGGACCGAGGCGGCGAGTGCACGCTCGACCCGCCCGAGGTCGGCGGCCATCGACGACAGCCCGATGAGGGGATTGGCCGTGGCCACGTCCCTCAAGCTACGGCACCATCGACCGACCCTAGGAACCGACGCTTCGGTCACAGCACGGCCGGTCCGTCGGTAGAGGTTCCCGACGTAGGGGGCACCAGGGGGCGCCGGTACACTCCCCGCCATCACCCCCACGCCGTCCCAGGCAAAGGCGGTCGCTGTGTTCGAACGGTTCACTGATCGGGCCCGCAGGGTCGTCGTCCTCGCCCAAGAGGAAGCGCGCCTGCTCAACCACAACTACATCGGCACCGAGCACATCCTGCTCGGGCTGATCCACGAGGGTGAGGGGGTGGCCGCGAAGGCGCTCGAATCGCTCGGCATCTCGCTCGAAGCGGTTCGGGCCCAGGTCGAGGAGATCATCGGCCAGGGTGGCTCGTCGCCGTCGGGTCACATCCCGTTCACGCCGCGGGCCAAGAAGGTGCTCGAGCTGTCGCTTCGGGAAGCGCTGCAGCTGGGCCACAACTACATCGGCACCGAGCACATCTTGCTCGGGCTGATCCGTGAGGGCGAGGGCGTGGCCGCCCAGGTGCTGGTGAAGCTCGGCGCCGATCTGTCCCGGGTGCGTCAGCAGGTGATCCAGCTCCTGTCGGGCTACCAGGGCCCCTCGGGCGGGAAGGAATCGACCAGCTCGGGCCCGGCACCGGCGAGCGGTCAGGCCTCCTCCTCGTCGTCGTCGGGTTCCGAGGCTGCCCCACAGGGCTCGCTCGTGCTCGATCAGTTCGGCCGCAACCTCACGCAGCTCGCCCGGGAAAAGAAGCTCGACCCGGTGATCGGTCGGGCCCGCGAGCTCGAGCGGGTGATGCAGGTGCTGTCCCGCCGGACGAAGAACAACCCGGTGCTCATCGGGGAGCCGGGCGTCGGCAAGACGGCGATCGTCGAGGGCCTCGCCCAGCGCATCGTGTCCAACGACGTCCCGGACACGTTGAAGAACAAGCAGCTCTACACGCTCGATCTCGGCGCCCTGGTCGCAGGCAGCCGGTATCGCGGCGATTTCGAGGAGCGCTTGAAGAAGGTGCTCAAGGAGATCAAGACCCGCGGCGACATCGTGCTGTTCATCGACGAGATCCACACCCTCGTCGGCGCCGGCGCCGCCGAGGGGGCGATCGACGCAGCCAGCATCCTCAAGCCGATGCTGGCCCGGGGCGAACTCCAGACGATCGGTGCCACGACGCTCGACGAGTACCGCAAGCACCTGGAGAAGGACGCTGCGCTCGAGCGCCGGTTCCAGCCGGTGAAGGTCGAGGAACCGACGGTCGCGCACACGATCGAGATCCTGAAGGGCCTGCGCGACCGGTACGAGGCGCACCACCGGGTCACGATCACCGATCAGGCCCTCGTCGCGTCGGCGAACCTGGCCGATCGCTACATCTCGGACCGGCACCTCCCCGACAAAGCGATCGACCTGATCGACGAAGCCGGCAGCCGGTTGCGGATCAAGCGTATGCAGGCGCCGCCCGATCTCAAGGAGCTCGAGGGGCGCATCGCCGAGGTCCAGGCCAAGAAGAAGGAGGCCGTCGAGGCCCAGCGCTTCGAGGAGGCCGGCCGGCTGCGGGATCAGGAGAAGGCGCTGCTCGAGGAGCGGGCCACGAAGGAGACCGAGATCAAGGCCAAGGGTGTCGACCTGTTCGACGAGGTCGACGAAGAGGCCATCGCCGAGGTGCTGTCGATCTGGACGGGCATTCCGGTCTACAAGCTCACCGAGGAAGAGACCCAGAAGCTCCTCAACATGGAGTCCGAGCTCCACAAGCGGGTGATCGGTCAGGAAGACGCTATTCACGCTGTGTCGCAGGCGATCCGGCGCACCCGGGCCGGCCTGAAGGATCCGAGGCGGCCGAGTGGCTCGTTCATCTTCCTGGGGCCCACCGGCGTCGGCAAGACCGAGCTGGCCAAGACGCTCGCGGAGTTCCTCTTCGGCGACGACTCGGCGTTGATCACGCTCGACATGTCGGAGTACATGGAGAAGCACACGGTCAGCCGGCTGGTTGGCTCGCCTCCGGGCTACGTCGGCTACGAGGAGGGCGGTCAGCTCACCGAAGCGGTGCGGCGCAAGCCGTTCAGCGTGGTGCTGTTCGACGAGATCGAAAAGGCGCACCCAGACGTGTTCAACACGCTGCTGCAGATCCTCGAGGAAGGCCGGCTCACCGACAGCCAGGGCCGGTCGGTGGACTTCCGCAACACCGTGCTGATCATGACCTCGAACCTGGGTACCCAGGAGCTGCGCAAGGCGTCGGTCGGCTTCACCAAGGTGGACGCTGCCGTCACCTACGAGCGGATGAAGGAGAAGGTCAACGAGGCGCTCAAGCAGCACTTCCGGCCCGAGTTCCTCAATCGCATCGACGAGACGATCGTGTTCCACGAGCTCTCGCGCGAAGAGATCATCCAGATGGTCGACCTGATGACCCGACGGTTGGAGTCCCAGCTGCAGTCCCAGGGCCTGGGGCTCGAACTGACGTCGTCGGCGAAGAGCTTCCTCGCCGAGAAGGGGTACGACCCGCTCCTGGGTGCCCGGCCGCTGCGACGTGCGATCCAACGGCTCGTGGAGGACCAGCTCTCCGAGCGGATCCTGCACAAGCAGTTCCGGGCCGGGGAGATCATCGTCGTCGACACCGAGGACGATCCCGATCGGCCCGGCCAGCAACGGCTCACGTTCCGCAGCGTGGAGGGATTCGTCCCACCGCCGGCTCCGGAACTGTCCGGTTCCGGCGGCTGATCGCCGCGGGGGAGTCAGACCGAGCGCGATGGCCGGCCGCGCGCTGGGGCTGCTCGTCTGCGTCGCACTGCTGGCCGGTTGCCGGCTCACGGCGTCCGTCGACCTGACGGTCGAGCGGGACGGCTCGGGCCGGCTCCAGGTGGTCCTCACGGCTGATCCGGAGTTGGTGGCGAGGGCCCCCGGGCTCGTGGACGACCTGCGGCTCGACGACCTGCGTGCCGTCGGTTGGTACGGGCCGTCGGCGGGTGCCGCCGGCGGACCACCGTCGGTCGAGCGTCGGTCCGACGGAAGCGTGACGCTGACCATGGTCCACTCGTTCGCGGACCTGGCAGAAGCCAACCGGCTGCTCGCGTCGTTGAACGGTCCGGACGGTCCGTTGCGGAACCTGCGACTCGACATGACGCCCGGTTTCGGCCGGCTGCGCACGACCGTCGCCGGGGCCGCCGGGCTCAGTGGGCTGGACGCCTTCGCCGACGATGCCCTCCGTGCGGCCCTCGGGGCCAACGTCGCGTTCGCGGGAGCCGTGACCGATCCGGCTTCCACGTTCGATCTCGAGGTGACCGTTCGGGCACCGGGTCGGGTGGTCTCCTCCTCCGCCGGCGCGCAGATCGTCCGCTCGACCGTGCCCGAGGGCACCATCGACGCCCGTCCGGCAACGCTCACCTGGCGCTTCGCGCCGGTCGGGACGACGGTGACGCCCCTCGAGGCGACGATCGAGTGGGTCGACGACGAGGCGATCGCCGCCCGGGACCGCCGGAGCCTGGCCCATGCCGGGCTCGTGGCCTGGGGCGCCTTGCTGCTGCTCGCGTCCGGCGGCATCGTCGCCGCGCTCGTACGGCGCCGCCGTCGCTGACGACCGTCTCGACCGCCGGTCGTACACTGCCGTCGTCGAGCACGTTCCACCGGAGGAGCACCCATGCCCGGTTCGTTCATCGTCGCCGGGGCCCGCACCCCGATCGGCAAGCTGTCCGGTGCGCTGGCGGGGTTCAGCGCCGCCCAACTCGGCGGGTTCGCGATCGCGGCGGCGCTCGAACGGTCCGGGGTGCGGCCCGAGCAGGTCGACTACGTCTACATGGGCCAGGTCCTCTTCGCCGGCCAGGGACAGATCCCTGCCCGGCAGGCGGCGGTGGCCGCAGGCATCCCGATGAACGTC
>JBILVB010000178.1:0-7166 GCA_044370695.1 Acidimicrobiales bacterium
GCGTGGGCGAGGACCCGTTGGCGCAGGGCGTCGCCGGCCTCGACCCCGGACCGGGGGACGACGACGGCATGGACCACGGCGCCCACCACCGGATCCGGTATCCCGTAGACGCCGGCCTCGGCCACGTCCGGGTGCTCGGTGAGGACCTGCTCCACTTCGAACGGCCCGATCAGGTGCCCGGCGCTCTTGATCACGTCGTCGGCGCGAGCGACGAACCAGACGTAGCCGTCGCCGTCCCGGCGCACGACGTCCCCGCTGACGTACCAGCGGTCGTCCGGCGGTCCGACGAAGGCCTTTGCGTACCGGGCGGGATCGTCGAGATACCCCCGGAACATCGACGGCCAACCGGGCCGCAGGGCCAGCACGCCTTGGGCGTCGGGAGCGGCGAGCGGTGTGGCTCGGCCGTCGGCATCGAGCACGACCTCCCCGTCGTCGGTGCAACGCAGCACGGCCAGTTCGATTCCGGGCAGCGGCCGTCCCATCGAACCGGGGCGCACGACGAGGCCAGGATCGTTGGCGACCATGATCCCGCCGGTCTCCGTCTGCCACCACGTGTCGCGCAGCGGCAGTCCGAGCGCGTCGGCCCCCCAGCGCACCGCATCGGGGTGCAACGGCTCGCCGACGCTGAACGCCAGCCGGAGCTGCGGGCGGGGTCGGTGCAGTTCCGGGAGGTCGGTGCCGGCCTTCATCAGCATGCGGACGGCCGTCGGGGCCGTGTACCAGACCGAGACGGCTTCGTCGGCCAGGATCGAGTACCAGCGGCGAGCGTCGAACTCCGCCTCGTCGACCACCGAGGTCACGCCGCAGGTGAGCGGGGCCACGATCCCGTAGGACGTCCCCGTCACCCACCCCGGATCGGCCGTGCACCAGAACACGTCGTCGCCGTGCAGGTCGAGCACGTCGGTCCCCGTGGCGTGGTGGGCGACGACGGCCTCGTGGACGTGGACGGCTCCTTTCGGGGCGCCGGTCGTGCCGCTCGTGAAGTGCAGCAACGCGGGTTGCCCGGGCTCGGTGGCGGGGATCTCGTAGTCGGCGGCCGCAGCGGCCAACAACGCCGGCATCGACTCGGTGCGCGCCACGGGCGCCTCGGCGTCGGCGAGGAGCACGTGGCGCAGGTCGGGCAGCGCCGCACGAGTCGTCGCCACCTTGCGGTCGTAGAGCGCCGCGGTGGTGACGAGGACACGCCCGTGGCCGAGGGCCAGGCGCTGGGCGATCGGTTCGGGGCCGAACGCCGAGAACAGTGGGCACACGACCGCGCCGTGCTTGAGTGCGCCGAGGACGGCGACGTACAGGTCGAGCCGTCGGGGAAGCAGGACGAACACCGCGTCGCCTGCCACCACCCCCAGCGCGGCGAGGGCTCCGGCGAAGCGGTTGCTGGCCTCCCGCAACTCGGCGTAGGACACCTCCCGTCGCCGTCCGCCGCGGGCCAGCAAGCGAAGCGCGGTCCGGTCGCCTCGGCCGTGGAGCACGTGACGGTCCACTGCCTCGTGCGCGAGGTTCAGCCCTCGCCCACCGGGTAGGCCGTCGAGGCGGGCGCGGGCCGTGGCCCAGTAGGTGACCGGATCGGTCCGGTGGCCGACAGCCGGGTTCACGAGGGCCCCGCTTCGGCGAGTGTCTGCAACCACTGATCGAGGTCGGTGTCGACGCCGTCGACGAAGATCGGGAGATCGGGGTGGGCCGCCCGGTGCGCGTCGAGCAGCCGTGCCGTCGCCGGATCGTCGGGCAGCGCGACCACCACGGCGTCGGCGTCGTCGACGAGCGGGCACGGCGCGCCGCGCAGCACCGGGCAGCCCGGCCCGGGTCGCCCGCCTGGGCCGGCACAGGTCAGCACCTCGATCCCGTGGGCGGCGGCGCCGGCTTCCCCGAGCCAGTCGGCGCCGCGGGCCTCGACCAGGAGGCGGGGCCGCTCGTGCCGCGGTGGCCAGGCCGGCACCCGGCCGACCGTGGCGATGACGAGGCGAGTGGTCGTGCGATCCGGGCGCGCCACCACGACGGGCCCCCGGCTGCGCAGCAGGGCGTGCATCGGACGGTTGGCCAGGAGTACTTCGGCTTCGATCGCACCGATGCCGCGAGCGGCCGCCTCGCTCAGCAGGACGTCGAGGAGGTACGGGGCCAGCCAGCCGCGCCAGCCGGTCGCCACCGTGATCCCCAACTCCCCGTTGCCGTTCGGGAGGAGGGTGAAGCCGGCCTCGGCGACGAGTGCGGGCGTGGCGTCGGCGGTCGCCGCGGACACTTCGGCCACGAGCAGCAGGCCGCCGCGGTCGGCGACGTGGGTCCACCGCTCGAGGAACGGTCGGGGCGGCCGGCCCGCCGTGAAGAACCGGCGGTAGCGGTCCTCGTCCGGCAGGGCGGCGTACAGGGCGTCGAGCGCATCCGCGTCCGTGGGCCCACCCCGGCGGACGGTGAGCACCCGGCCGTGGGGCAGACGGACGATACGCAGCACCGCGTCCGGAGGCCCCGCATCGCCCCGAGTCGGCTCTGGCACGGCGTACCCCTTTCGACCCCCACAGTGTCGATCGCCGGCGCTGCGCCGGGCAGGGACCACCGTCCCGACATGGTCCTGCTCGGTCCTCGGCGAGGATCACGTAGAGCTGTTCGCGGGCGTCCCGCAGGATGACCGTGGCCCGTTCGACCTTCTCGGGCGAGCGGCTCATCGGATGCGCGACCGTCTTCAAGACAAAGTTGATCGGAATAGTCGTGATTTGGGTAGGGTGCCGCGCATGTTGGACGAGTTGCACGACGTGAACCGCCGCCTCGAGGGTGCCCACCCTGCCGAGGTCATGCGGTGGGCCCACGAGCGGTTCGGCGCCGGTCTGGTCGTGACGACGAGCTGTGAGGACGCCGTGCTCGTCCATCTCGCTGCATCGGTGTCGTCGGACGTCGACGTCGTGCTGATCGACACGCAGTACCTGTTCGCCGAGACGGCGTGGTTCGCGGGCCAGCTCGGTCGGCTCGGCGCGACCCTGCGGGTCGTCACCCCGGCGGCCGAGGTCGTGCCCGACGACCGTTGGCAGACCGACGTCGACGGCTGCTGCCACGTCCGCAAGGTGGAACCGTTGAACCGGGCGCTCGCCGGGAAGTCCGCCTGGGTGACCGGGATCCGCCGGGCCGACGGCCCGAGCCGGGCGAACGCGCCGATCGTGTCCTGGGACCCGGGGCGGAACCTCGTGAAGGTGAACCCGCTGGCGGCGCTCTCCGACGAGGACCTCGCGCTCTACGAGCGCCTGTACGACCTGCCCCGGCACCCGCTGATGGATCGGGGGTACGCCTCGATCGGCTGCTGGCCCTGCACCCGCCCGGTGGCGCCGGGCGAGGACCGGCGAGCCGGCCGCTGGTCGGGCACGGGCAAGGTCGAGTGCGGGCTGCACGCATGAGCTCCCCAGGGAACGAGATGACGATGACCGACACCGCTCGGGCGACGGACCAGGCGCTCGACCAGCTCGAGGCCGAGGCCATCGGCGTGATCCGCGAGGTGACCGCCGAGTGCCGGGCTCCCGTCCTGCTGTTCTCCGGCGGCAAGGACTCCGCGGTGCTGCTGCACCTGGCAGCCAAGGCGTTCCGGCCCGGCCGCGTGCCGTTCCCGGTGCTCCACGTCGACACCGGCCACAACTTCCCCGAGGTGATCGCCTACCGGGACGAGTTCGTGTCGTCGCTGCGCGTGGAACTGCTCGTGGCCTCGGTGCAGGACTCGATCGACCGGGGCCGGGTCCCCGATCCGGGCCCCACCGGAAGCCGCAACCGTCTTCAGTCGGTCACCCTGCTCGACGCCTTGGCCGAGCACGGCTTCGACGCAGCCTTCGGCGGCGGCCGTCGGGACGAGGACAAGGCTCGGGCGAAGGAACGGCTGCTGTCGTTCCGCGACCGGCGCGGCCAGTGGGAGCCCCGTCTGCAGCGCCCCGAACCCTGGAACGTGCTGAACGCCCGGATCGCGTCCGGCGAGCACCTGCGAGCCTTCCCGCTGTCGAACTGGACCGAGCGGGACATCTGGTCGGCGATCGCCCGGGACGGGATCCCGCTGCCCTCGATCTACTTCGCCCACGAGCGCGAGGTCGTGGAGCGCCAGCGCATGCTCCTCGCCGTCGGTGGGCCGGTGGTCCTCGAACCCGGCGAGCGCTCCGCATCCGAGATCGTGCGCTACCGCACTGTCGGCGACGCGTCCTGCACCGGGGCCATCCGCTCGACGGCCACGACGATCGACGAGGTGCTGGCCGAGGTCGCCACCGCCCGCATCACCGAGCGCGGCGCCACGCGCGCCGACGACACCTTCAGCGACACCGCCATGGAGGACCGCAAGCGCGAGGGGTACTTCTGATGCCCGCCACGCAGCTGCGCGTCGCCACGGTCGGCTCGGTCGACGACGGTAAGTCGACCCTGCTCGGTCGCCTGCTCCACGACACCACGTCGATCTTCGAGGACCAGCTCGCCGCCCTCTCACGTGCCTCGCGTCGCTACGGCGACGGTGACGGTCTCCATCTGGCCCTGCTCACCGACGGCCTGCGGGCCGAGCGGGAGCAGGGGATCACGATCGACGTCGCCTACCGCTACTTCGCGACACCTCGGCGCAGCTTCGTGCTCGCCGACACGCCCGGGCACGCGCAGTACACCCGCAACATGGTCACCGGGGCGTCGGTGAGCGACGTGGCGATCGTGCTCATCGACGCCCGCCACGGTGTCGTCGAACAGACCCGCCGCCACCTGGCCATCGCGTCGTTGCTGCGCGTCGGTCACGTCGTGGTCGCCGTGAACAAGATGGATCTCGTCGGCTGGTCCCAGGAGCGCTTCGACGAGATCCTGCTCGACGTCGCGGAGGCCCTCGAGCGGTTCGGGGAGCGACCCGCCGTGCAGGCGGTCCCGGTCTCGGCCCTGCTGGGCGACAACGTGGTCGCCCGCTCGGACGCCGCGCCCTGGTACGACGGACCGCCGCTGCTCACCATCCTCGAGGACATCGACCCGGTGCCGCCGGTACCCGTCGGGGCGCGGATCGCCGTCCAGTGGACGATCCGCGCCGGCGACTACCGGGGGTATGCCGGCACACTGGTCGGCGGGCCGTTGCGCGTCGGGGATCCGGTGGTCTCGGCGCTCACCGGGCTGCGTTCGACCGTCGTGCGGATCGAGCGCAACGGTGAGCGGGCCGAGTTCGCCGGGTCCGGCGATGCCGTGGCCGTCGAGCTCGCCGACGATCTCGACGTCGGCCGGGGCGACACGCTGGTCGTGCTCGACGCTCCGGTCGCCCCGGTCGTGACCAGATCGGTCGTGGCCGACGTCTGCTGGATGGTGGACCGGCCGCTCGAGCCCGGGTCGACTTACCTCGCCAAGCACGGCACCCGGACGGTGCGGGCGACCGTCGAGGCCGTCGTCGACCGGATCGACCTCGACGTCCTCGAGCGCCGACCGGTGGAACGGCTCGGGCTCAACGACATCGGTGGGATCGTGCTCACGCTCGGGTCGGCGATCGTCGCCGACCCGTATCACGTGCACCGTGAGACCGGGCACCTCGTGCTCGTCGACGAGCACACCAACGCCACGGCCGGAGCCGCCGTGCTGCGGTCCCTGGGTGACTGATCGCCCGGGACCGCAGCGGCGGTCCGCTCAGCCGTGGACGCTGGCGACGCCCTTGGGCGCCTGCTGCGACATGAAGCCGAACATGTAGCCGGCGACACGGCGCATCTGGATCTCCTCCGCGCCCTCGGTGATCCGGTACCGGCGGTGGTGGCGGTAGATGTGCTCGAACGGCTTGTGGCGGCTGTAGCCGAGACCGCCGTGCACCTGCATCGCCCGGTCGGCGGCCTCGCAGCACAGCCGGTTCGCCCAGTAGTTGCACATGGAGACCTTGTCCGACACGGCGAACGCGCCGTAGGTGTCCATCATCCAGGCGGTCTTGTGGATGAGTGCCCGCAGCATCTCGCACTGGGTCTGCAACTCGACGAGGGGGAACTGAATCGCCTGGTTCGACGCGAGCGGCTTGCCGAACGGGCGACGCTCCTTCGCGTAGGCCACCGACTCGTTGATGCAGTACTGGGCCGCGCCGAGGCTGGACGCGGCCTGGCGGATCCGGTTCTCGTTGAAGAAGTGCTGGACGACCTGCAGGCCCTTGCCCTCACCGCCGAAGATCGACGTGTGCGGCACCCGCACGTTGGTGAGCGAGATGTGGGCGTGGTCGGTCGGCATGTTGAAGGTCCAGAGGAACTCCTCGACCTTGAACCCGGGCGAGCTCGTCGGCACCAGGAACGCCGTGATCCCGTTGCCGTCGCCGGCCTTGCCGCTGGTGCGGGCCATGATCATGTCGTACTGGGCCTTGTGGATCCCGGTGTTCCACGTCTTCTCGCCGTTGATGACCCACTCGTCGCCGTCACGGACGGCGTAGGTCTCCATGTGGGTGGCATCCGAGCCGTGCTTGGGCTCGGTGATCCCGAACGCGAAGCCGCGGCGGCCCTCGGCGAGGTCGTCGATCCACTCGGCCTTCTGCTCGTCGGTGCCGTAGGCGATCATCAGCAGCAACCCGACGTTGTTGCCGACGATGGCGTGCTCGTTCTGCAGGTCGCAGTGCAGGCCAAGGCCCTTGGCGGCCAGGTGTTCGCGGATGACCGCCATGCCCAGGTTGGTGCCTTCCTGGCCCCCGTACTGCTTGGGGAACGGGTAGCGGTAGTGCCCGGCGCGGTCGGCCCGGCGGCGGGCCTCGCGCAGGAGGTCCTCCCACTCGTCGTTGGGCAGGCCACCGCGATCCCAGTCGGTGCGCGAGTCCTCACGGCGGTGGTCGAAGAACCGGATGTTGTCGTTCTCCTGCTCGAGCGGCTTGATCTCTCGCTCGATGAACTCGTCGAGCACCACGAGGTAGTCGGCGAGCTCCTTGGGGAGGTCGAAGTTCATGGTCGGTGTTCTCCTTCGTGGTTGATCAGATCGAGCTGGCGGTCAGGGCGAGTAGGCGGTCAGGACGAGGGGGTGAGGGTGCCGGCGGCGAGCCGCTCGCGCAGGTCACGTTTCAGGATCTTGCCCGCAGCGTTGCGCGGCAACGCATCGTCGGTGAAGACGACCTGCTTGGGCTTCTTGTATCCGGCGAGCTGGCTGCGGCAGTGGGCCACGATCTCCTCGGCGGTCACGCCGTGGCCGGGCCGGCGCTGGATCACGGCGACCACGTTCTCGCCCCAGTGCACGTCGGGTACGCCGAT
>JBILVB010000179.1:0-7148 GCA_044370695.1 Acidimicrobiales bacterium
GGTCTCGGCCGGCCGACTCGAGTTGTCGACCGTCGGTGGGAGCCGGGTCGAGGTCGTGTGGGACACCACCGTGGCAGCCGTCGGCCCGGGGACGGTCGCCATGGCGGTGGGCGCATGGGTCGATGCGCCGGTGGGACGTCGGGTGGCGGTCTCGGCGACCTCCGCGTCGCTGGTCCCGCCCTCGGCGCTCGTGCTCGACGCGGTCGCGCCCGACACCGTCGTGGTCGGCGCGCTCGAGCGGTACACCGTCACGGCCCGCAACGGTGGTCCGGGCCGGTTCGACTCCGTGCTGATCGACGTCTCCCCACCGGGCGAGATCGCCGACCTGCCGGCCTCGTGCCAGACGATTCCTGACGGCGTGCGGTGCAGGCTCGGTGGCCTTGCGGCCGGGGCGACCCAGGAGCTCGCGTTCGGGATCCGGATGCCCGACGGTCCCGTCGGTTCGACCGTCGCGTTCGCCGCGCGGGCCACCGCCGTGCCGACACCGGCGCAACCGGCGAGCCTGCAGGCGACCAGCCGGCTGCAGGCGCCGTCGGGGCGTGCCGCCGCCTGGGTCGCAGTGGCCGGCCCGGCCCGGATCGGCACACGGGTCGAGCTCGTCGCGGTCGTCGACAACGTCGGATCCCGGCCGCTCGCCGAGGCGGTCGTCGCCGTGCCCTTGCCCGAACACGTCGCCGTGATCGACCGGCCGGAGCGTTGCTCGACCGAGGGTGAACGCCTGTCGTGCCGGTTCGGCGCCCTCGCCGTCGGCGAGCGTGCCGAGACTTCCGTCGGTCTGCGGGTCACCGGCGCCCCGCCCGACCCGTCGATCACCTTCGTCCCCTCGCTCACCTGGTCCGACGGCGCCACCGACCGGACCGAGGACCTGGCTCCGGTCGTGCTCGAACTGCAGTCGTCTCCCGTGCCGTGGCTGCGAGGCCCGAGCGAATCGCTCGAATTGGCACCCGGCGAATCCGCGACGGTGGTGTTCGAGGTCGGCACGGACGGCCCCGGAAGCCTCGACCCGCTCTCGCTCGAGGTCGAGGTCCCGGCCGAGCTCGCCGTGACCGGCCCCGAACCCTGTGCCGTCGGATCGGGTTCGCTCGTCTGCCCGGTCACCGATCCGCCCCTCGTCGGTCGTCCTCGGTCCGTGGCCGTTTCGGTGCGGTTCGTCGACGAGGCGGCCCTGGGGACCGCGCGCGCCGTGAAGTTCGTCGGCCGGGTCCGCAGCACCACGGGACAGTTCGATCCGGTGGAGGTGCCGGTCGTGGTCTCGTCACGGGTCGGGGAGATGTTGCCCGTGCTCGCGCTGCGTACCTCCGGCGAGGCCGTGGTGGGCGCGCCCTGGCAGGTGGCGCTCGTCCTCACCAATCCCGACCGGGAGCCGACCGTACCGGCGGAGGTCGTTCTGCAGCTCCCGGACGCGCTCGATGCGGTGGCGACCGGCGAGGTCGGCGGGGTGGTCTGCGAGGATGCCGGCACGACCCGGACGTGCACGGTCGAGCCCCTCGCCCCCGGCGACAGCCGCACGGTGCGGTTCGTCGGCCGGGTCCGGCCCGAGGTCGACCCGAAGGGTGCGCTGCGCGTCACGGCCTCGGTGCGCCCGGAGGTCGGACCTCCTTCGGGGGCGTCGCCGATCGCCGTGACGGCGCCGCTGCTGACCCGCAGCGCGCTGGCCGTCGCCGTGCCGGTCGACCCGGCCGAGGTCGTCGCGGGCCTCCCGGCGAGCTGGTCGATCGCCGTCGTCAACCCGGGCCCGTCACCGGCAGGGGCGGTCGTGCTCACGGTCGCGCCCTCCGCCGGGGTCGAACTCCTCGCGCCGGCCGGCTGCGGGTTCGTCGAGCGGCTGGTGCGCTGCGAGCTCGGCACCGTGCTCGGTCGGCGCGATCTCGTGCTCGGCGGGCGAGTCGCACCATGGGCCGTCACGGCGTCGATCGAGGCGAGCGTCACCACGGAGACCGGCGACGTCGACCTCGGCGACAACGTCGCGGCGTGGCGCAGCGCAGTCGAGGTCCGGGGTGCGCTGGTGATCGAGCGCGGCGACCCGGTCGGCCTCGACGGTGGGCTCCTCGTGGCCGGCCGCCGGGCCAGCGTGGGCTTCGCCGTCGTCAATCCCGACGGCCCGTCGGATCTCGCCGGGGTGGTCGTGCGGATCCCGGTTCCCGCCACCGTGCCGATCTCGGGTTCGGCGAGCAGTCGTTCGTTCGCGTGCGCAGTCGCCGACGGCGAGCTCCGCTGCGTCGGGCGTGTCGCCGCACGGGAGCGGATCGAGATCGACGTCGCGATCGAACCGCCCCCGAGCCTGCCGTCGGGCACGGTCGTGAGCCTGGCTCCGAATCTGGCCGCCGGACCCGGGGTGACGCTCGACGCGTCGAGCGCTCGGGTGGTGCTCGAGAGCACCACCCGAGCCGACGTGCGCATTCCCGACCTGCGCTTCGACGCCGAGGTGGTCGCCGGATCGCCGTTCTCTGCGACGGGCAGGGTGATCGCTAGCGGCCCGTCGGTGCTGGGCCGCGCGATGCTCAACGTCTCCGTGGCCGCCGACGGCGGGCGGATCGGGTCGATGTCGGTGCGGGCGGCGGGCCGGGTCTGCCAGGAGCGAGTCACCACGACGCAGGTGCGCTGCCCGCTCGGCGACCTCGCGCCGGGTGCCGAGCTCGAGCTCGTGGTGGACGCAAGCCTCGCTGCGGACACCGATCCCGGGGCCGCACTCGTCGTGGTCGCCGTCGTCGAGTCGGACACACCGCCCACGGGGCCGCCCGCCCCGACGACCCGACGAGCCGCCCTCGCCGCCGACGTTCGTTCCCGTCCCGTCATCGTCGTGGGCCCGACCCCGTCGACCCCGGGCAGCCTCGAGCTGCGGGTGGCCAACGCCGGACCGTCGGTGGCGCGCGGCCTGCGGGTCGTCGTGCAGGCGCCCGTCGGGGCGACCATGCGCGCCGGTGGGCTTTCGTGCGCGCTCGTCGGGCCCGGCTCGTTCGAGTGCACCGCCGCTCGGCTCGCGCCCGGGGCCGCTGCGGCCCTGCGCCTCGAGGTCGCCGATGCCCCCGACGCGCAGCCGGCCCAGGTCTCGGTCCGGGCGTCCTCGGTCGACGTCCCCGATGCCCCGCTCGCGAGCTTCACGGTCGACGTTCCCGATCGTCGGCGGCCCGCACCGCCGGCCGTCGATACCGGTTCCCGTCTGAGCGCGACGTTCGACCTGCCCGGACCGGGAGCCGACGAACCGGTGTCGGCCGCCGTCGTGGTGCGCCAGGAGCTCGCGCCGGGGGTCGCCGTCGAGCGCGTGGTGCACGATCACGCCGACGACGTGCGGTGCGAAGTGACGCCGGATCAGCGCTCGTTCACGTGTCGGGTCGCGCCCGGGGTGCCCGGCCCCGTGCGCTTGCGAATCGACGCCGTCGTGATCGACCCCGTCCCGCTCCGGAGCGGGACGGCGTTCACCGTGGTGTCGAGCCGGTACCTCGAGTCGACGCTCGAGGTCGGGCCGTCGGATCGAGGGTCCCGGTCGGCTCCGGCGGCGGCCGCCTCGGGGCCGGTCGATCCGGTCGTGCGGATCCTGCCCCGATCGCTCGTCGACGGCGTACCCGACGGGGCGGCGCTGGTGCTCGCTGCGTCGCTCCTGGCAGCCGGGGGGCGCACCGCCCGGTCCGGTCGCCGGCGTTGGAACCGGTAGCCGTTCCCCTCAACCTGTCAACCCGCCGACCGATCGTTGGGGAACCGATCCGATCCGGGGCGACGAGATGGACGACGACAACCGGAGTTCCGACATGCGCCGCCGAGACGAGCGCGCCGGCTCGCTCGTCGAGCAGTCGTGGCTCCGCGAGCAGTTGGGCACGCTGGGACTCCGCACCGGGGCCGTCCCTGACCTGGCGGGGTGGCGAGCCTTCCTGCGCCGCGTCGACGACCGCCTCGCGGCCGACGGTGCCGCCCGGTCGACCCAGTGCGACGAGGTGACCGGGTTGATCGACCGCGCCGGGTTGCTCGAGGCGGCCGCCTCGGCCATCGCAGGGCTCCGGCCGGGCGAGGCCGCTGGCGCGCTCTACCTCGACGTCGACCGGTTCCGGCTGCTCAACGACAGCCTGGGTCTCGCCGTGGGAGATCGTCTGCTCGGTGAGATCGCCGAGCGGCTCCGAGGCGCGGTGCGCGCCGGAGACGTGGTCGCCCGGGTGCGGGCCGACGAGTTCGCCGTGCTGCTCCCATCGGTCAGCGGACCGGAGGAGATCGAACGCATCGGGAATCGGGCCGTGGCGGCGATCCGTCGTCCGTTCGCCCTCGGGCCCGACGAGATCCACCTGGCGGCGAGCGTGGGGTCGGCGTGGACCAAGGACGCGTCGGATGCAGCCGTCGCACTCGTCCGTGATGCCGAGCTGGCGATGCAACGGGCGAAGGAAGCCGGCGGCGACCAGCACCGCCCGTACGACCGGATCCTCCGGGACCGGCTCACGACCCGGGTACGGCTCGAGAGCAAGCTCCGCCACGCGCTCGATCGCAACGAGCTGACGCTGGCCTACCAGCCGATCTTCCGCCTCCACGACCGGTCCCTGTCGGGCTTCGAGGCACTGCTTCGCTGGACGCCGCCGGACGGTCCGCCGATCTCCCCGGCCGAGTTCGTGCCGATCGCCGAGGACACCGGCTTGATCGTGCCGCTCGGTGCGTGGGTGCTCGACCGGGCCGTCGCGACGGTCGCCGGGTGGAATCGCCAGCGGGCCGGCGCGCCCGTGCGGATCTCGGTGAACGTGTCGGGCCGGCAGCTCGCCACCCCGGGGCTCACCGGGCTCGTCGCCCGCTGCCTGCACGAGCATCACCTCGAGCGCGGCCTGCTGACCCTCGAGATGACGGAGTCCGTGCTCATCGCCGACCCCGATCGTGCCCTCGTGCGCCTCGACGCATTGCGCGACCTCGGCGCCCGGCTGTCGATCGACGACTTCGGCACCGGGTACTCCTCGCTCGCCTACCTGCGGCGGTTCCCGCTCGATGCGCTCAAGATCGACCGTGAGTTCACCCGGACGTTGGTGGACGACGCCCACGGCCGCACGATCACCCAGGCGATCATCGCGCTCGGGCATGCGCTCGGTTACGACGTCGTCGCCGAAGGGGTCGAGGACGAAGCGCAGATGGCGGCGCTGACCGACCTCGGGTGCGATCTCGTCCAGGGCTTCCTCCTCGGCCGACCGCTCGACGAAGCGACCGCGGCGGCACTGGCGGTCGACGATTCGGTGCCGTGCTGAGCGCCACGAGGAGCATGTGATGACGAATCAGGGCGTTGCGGTGCAGGAGATCCGCGAGGTCCGCGAGCTCCGGGGCAGCCTGGTGTCCGTGGTGGCCATCGGCAACCCGATGGGTTCGTTCCCGTTCTGGGTCAACGGCAACGCCAATGGAACGCTGGTGCTGGTGCCCGACGGCGTTCGCGCGAGGACCTTCGCCGAGTGCTTGACGGCGGACGAGCCGCTGCTCGTCTCGGTGATCGACGTGTTCGGTCGGTTGCAGGCGCAGACCACGGTGCAGTCCTACGAGCCGGAACCGACCGAGCTGCGCGTCGTCGACCCGGGATACCTCCACGTCTTGCACCGCCGCGGCGCGTTCCGACTCGACCTCGAACTGGGTCTGGAGATCGCCTCGTTGCGCGACGGGCGAGTCGTGCTCGCTGCCGGTGACTCGCTCGACATCTCCAACACCGGCTTGGCCGCCCACGTCGTGGGCGGGGTGGAGATCGGCGCGCCCGTCGCCGTGTCGATGAAGCTGCCGGACGGACCGGTGCTCGCCGTCGGTGCCGTCGTCGGCCACTCGGGCGAGCGGACCCGGATCCAGTTCACACAGCTGACGCCCGCCGACCGCAAGCGTCTCGCGCTGTACCTGCGCCGGGTCGAGATCGCGCTCGCTGCGCAGGGGATCGGCTGATGCCGCCGGCCAACACGACGGCGGGGAACGAGATCATCCCGCTGGCGGTCACGATCACCTATCGATCGACCAAACGCCTCGAGACGATTCCGGCCACGGTGCTCGCCCGCACCAGCGGGGCCGTGCTGGTGCGCTTCGAACGCCGCTATCCCTACCTGAATCCGGGCGAACTCGCGGCGCTCCTGGTCCAATTGGAGGCGGAGGGTTTCGCAGTGCTGCTCAAACCGCTCGATCTCCCCGGTCGCCTGACCGTCGACGGCGGGCGGGAGATCTCCTTCGCGTTCGTGGCGCGCGACGAAGCGACCGGTCGGTTCCTCGAAGCACTGCGGGTACGCCAGTCCGGCCAATGACCGGCGTCGAGCCCGCGTTGCCTTCGACCACCGGGTGGCGCGCCGCTAGCGTCGCCGCATGGCCCAGCTGAAGATCCGGTCCGGAGACGTCACCGACGGCATGCAGAAGGCCCCGTCGCGCGCCATGCTGCGGGCGGTCGGGCTCACCGATGCCGATTGGGACAAGCCCCAGATCGGTATCGCGTCGTCCTGGAACGAGATCACGCCCTGCAACATGACGTTGGCGAAGCTCTGCGAGCGCGCCAAGGAAGGGGTCCGGGCGGCCGGCGGTGTCGGGCTGCAATTCGGCACGATCACCGTGTCGGACGGGATCTCGATGGGCCACGAGGGCATGCGGGCGTCGCTCGTCTCGCGGGAGATCATCTGTGACTCCGTCGAGGCGGTCATCCACGCCGAACGCCTCGACGGCATGGTGCTGTCCTCGGGGTGCGACAAGTCGATCCCCGCCATGATGATGGCTGCCGCCCGCCTCGACCTGCCCGCAGTCGTGATCTACAACGGTTCGATCCTGCCCGGGAACCACAACGGCACGGCACTCGACATCACGAGCGTGTTCGAAGCCGTCGGTGCCTGTGCAGCAGGGAAGATCACGCCGGAGGAACTGCACCAGATCGAGTCCAAGGCGTGCCCGGGGGAGGGCGCCTGCGGCGGCATGTTCACCGCCAACACGATGGCCTCGATCGGCGAAGCGATCGGCCTGTCGCTGCCCGGCTCGGCGTCACCTCCTGCAGTCGACCGCCGCCGCGAGGACGACGCGTTCCGCGCCGGCGAGGCCGTCGTGAACCTGCTTCGGCTCGGCATCACCCCGCGCGACATCCTCACCCGGGAAGCGTTCGAGAACGCGATCGCCGTGCTCAACGCCCTCGGGGGATCGACCAACGCCGTGCTCCACCTGCTCGCGATCGCGAACGAGGCCGGGGT
>JBILVB010000180.1:0-6955 GCA_044370695.1 Acidimicrobiales bacterium
CCGAGCGGGCCGTCGGCACGCAGCAGATCGGCGAGGGTGCGACCGTTCACGTACTCCATCACGATGAAGTACGTCCCGCCCTGGCGGCCCCAGTCGTAGACGCCGACGACGTTGGGATGGTTGAGGTTCGCAGCGGACTGGGCCTCGCGGCGGAACCGCTCCACGAAGCTCGGATCGGTGGCGTACTCGGGGAAGAGCACCTTGACCGCAACCGGACGATCGAGCAGACGGTCACGGGCCAGGAACACATCGGCCATCCCGCCACGGCCGATGCGGCTGTGGACCTCGTAGCGGTCGTTGAACACGGGGCGGTCGGCCATGGCTGTTGCGGAGGTTATCGACCCTCTGCAGTCGTTTGCGGTCGCTGCGTGGTCAGGGCTGCAGGGCGCGGTCGAGAACGGCCTTCGCGATCGGCCCGGCCACGCGCCCGCCGACCGATGCGCTCACCTCCGGTGATTCCTTGACCATCACCGCGACGGCGACGGTCGGTGCCTCCGCCGGCGCGAAGGCGATGATCCAGGCGTGCGAGCGTTCGGGCTCGCCCGGTGGATTGAGCGCAGCGGTCCCGGTCTTGGCTGCGGCCTGGATGCCGCCTTCGAGTTGCAGGCAGCACGCCGCAGTGCCGTTGGTGACCACGCCGATCATGGCCTCGGTCAGGATGGCGGCCGTGGCCGGCTGCATCGCCGTACGCCACGGCCGGGGTTCGGTTCGCTCGAGCAGGGTGCCGGCGGGGGTACGGGTCTCGGCCACGACGTAGGGCCGCATGACGACCCCCTTGTTCGCGACGGCCGAGGCCACCAGCGCCATCTCGAGCGGTGTCGCTTGCACCTCGTTGGCGCCGAACGACGACTGCGCCAGCACCGGATCGTTGCGTTGGAATCGTTTCTCGTCACCGAAGAACGAGCGGGCCGGATCGGGCAGATCGATCGGCGCTGCGCTGTTGTACCCGATGGCGTCGGCGGTGGCGACCATGCCGGCGGCGCCGACATCGAGGCCCATGCGAGCGAAGGACGTGTTGCAGGAGAGGCGGAACACCGTGAAGAAGTCCCCGCCGCACAGCGTGCCCCGGTAGTTCTGGATCGGGGTGGTGGTCAGCGGGGGGACGAAGCTGCGCTCGACCGGATAGGTGCTGTCGACGCTGACGGTGCCTCGGTCGAGACCGGCGGCCGCGGTGACGACCTTGAACGTCGAGCCCGGCATGTACCGCTCCTGGTAGGCGTTGGCCAGCAACGGTTTGCGTGGGTCGGCGAGCAAGGCCTTGCGGGCTGCGTCGGCGACGGCGAGATCGTGCGAGGCCAGGGGCCCGGGGTCGAACGACGGCCAACTCCACAGGGCGTGGACGGCGCCGGTGCGCGGATCGAGCACGACGACGGACCCTTCGCGTTCGCCGAGGGTGTCGCGGGCCAGGGCCTGGAGCTCGGGGCGCAGCGTCGTGATGACGTCGCCGACGGGCCGCGTGTCGCTGAACAGGTCGCCGAGCCCGAGCAGCTCCTGCTGGGCGGTGCGGCCGGTGAGCACGTCGTTGCGGATCCGTTCGAGACCCGAGGATCCGTAGACGAACGAGAACGAGCCGACGGTGTGGGCGAAGAGCTCGCCGAAGGGATAGACGCGTTGGAAGCCGAAGCGGTCGTCGACGGTGTCGCTGCGCGCCAGCACCGTGCGGCCGTCGGCGGCGTAGATCGCCCCGCGGCTGCGGTAGAAGTCCCGCACGGCCTGGCGGGTGTTGTCGGGCTCACCCCGGTAGCGGTCGGCGTTGACGACCTGCACGACGTTCAGCTGGACGAACAGCGCGACGAAGCAGACCATCAGCCCGAGCGCGAGGCGACGGAGCGCGCGGTTCATCCCGCGTCCCCGAGGCGGCGGGCCGTGGTGTCCGACAGGCGCATCAGCAGACCGAGGATGACGTAGTTGGCGAGAAGTGACGAGCCCCCGTAGCTCACGAACGGCAGGGTGACCCCGGTGAGCGGCACGACGCGGGTTACCCCGCCGATGATGATGAACGCCTGGACGCCCACCACGGTGGTGAGCCCGGTGGCGAGCAGTTTGTCGAAGGTGCGTTCGGCCCGCACCGCGATGCGCAGCCCGGCGCCGATGAGCAGGAGGTACCCGATCAGCACGGCGCTGGCGCCGAACAGCCCGAGTTCCTCGCCGATGGCCGCGAAGATGAAGTCGTTGTGCACCTCGGGGATCCGCCGAGGGTCGCCGAGGCCGAGACCGGCCCCCGACAGACCCCCGTCGGCGAGCGCGTACACGGCCTGCACGATCTGGTAGCCGCTGCCCTGACGGGTGGCCCACGGGTCGAGCCAGATGTCGATGCGGCGCTGCACGTGGTCGAACACCGACGCCGCCGCCGCGGCCCCGACGACGAAGAGGATCCCGGCGATCGCCAAGTACGCGCTGCGCTCGGTGGCGACCCACAGCAGCACCGCGAACAGCGCGAAGAACAGCAGCGAGGAACCGAGGTCGCGCTGGCCGATCATCACGGTGATCGACACGACCCAGGCGGCGAGGATCGGCCCGAGGTGGCGGGGCTCGGGCAGCCACAGGGGTCCGACGCGCCAGGTGCCCGTCGCGAGCAACTCACGTCGATCGGTGAGGTAGGCGGCGAACGACACGGCGAGCAACACCTTGGCGACCTCGCCGGGCTGGAAGCTCATCGGGCCGAGCCGGATCCAGATGCGGCTGCCGTTGATGTTCGTGCCGATGATCGGCAGGAACGGCAGGCACAACAGCCCGAGGCCGGCTGCCGCAGCGGTCCACGTGTACCGGCCGAGATCGCCGACCCTGCGCACGAGGAGCAGGGTGGCGACGTAGGCGGCGACGCCGACGGCGGTCCACGTGGCCTGCAGGCCGGCGAGGTCGGGCCGGACCCGCGCGATGAAGACGTAGCCGATCCCGTTGAGCAGCAGGGCGATCGGCAGCAGCACCGGGTCTGCGGCGCGGGCCAGGCGGCGGGTCGCGAGGTGGGCGGCGACGAGGAACCCGAGTACGCACAGCAGGAACGGCACCAGGTTCGGCGGCACGTCGGCCGTCCGGCCGAGGGCGACGAGCACGTAGGCGCCGCTCGTGACGAGTGCCGCCATCACCACCAGGCCGAGCTCGGTGGAGCGCCGACCCGTCGCCGACGGGCTGCTCATGTCCTGGTGGTCACGGGCCGGCCACCGTGGTGGTCGTCGCTTCGGTGGGTGCGGGGGCGGTCGTCGTGGTGGTGGTCGTCGTCGTGGTGGTCGTCGTGGTGGTCGTCGCGGTCGCGGTCTGGGCGGTGGGGTTGCGGGACAACGCCTCGTACCACGCATCGACGGCGGCGCGGTCCGTGAAGGTGATCTCGCCGCCGATGCGGTCCTGCCACGCCGGGACGAGGTCGCTGCGGGAGAGCTCGAAGATGCGGACCCGAGAGGGCTGGACCCACAGCAAGCCGCCCGAGCGGCCCTGGTAGGCCTCGATTCGACCAGTGTCGCCGAAGGTGACGTAGTAGCCCTGGCGACCGAAGTACTGCACGGCGGCGACGGCACCGGCGAGCACGGCCACCACGGCGAACGCGAACAGGACCGACGACGGTCTCGGCGCTCGTCGCCGTCGCTTCGGGCGGGGTGGAGCGCTCGCCCGGGCCACGGTGTCGGCCGGGACGGGCGCAGCCGGTTCGCTGGGCGTGGCGTCGCGCAGGGTCGCGGCGGTTCGGGCGTCGACCACGTCGACGATCACCACCGAGATGTTGTCCCGTCCACCGGCGTCGTTGGCCAGGGCGACGAGCTTTTCGGCGACGGCCTGTTGGTCGTCGAGGCCGGCGAGGACCTGGGCGATGACGTCGTCGTCGACCTCCCCGTAGAGGCCGTCGGAGCACAGCAGGAAGCGGTCGCCGACGAGCGGCTCGACCTGCCAGGCGTCGACGTGTACCTCGGGTTCGATCCCGAGCGCACGGGTCACGATGTTGCGGTGCGGGTGGGTGCGGGCCTCGGCCCGGGTGAGCGCGCCCGCAGCGACGAGTTCCTCGACGTAGCTGTGATCCCGGCTGATCTGCACGAGAGCACCGCCGCGCAGCACGTAGGCGCGGGAATCTCCGACGTTGACGATCACGATGCGGCCGTCGTCGGCGAGCACGAGGCCGCACAGGGTCGTGCCCATGCCGCGCAGGTGGGGTTCGTCCACCGCGCGCCCGAACACGGCCCGGTTCGCTGCGGCGACCGCAGCGACGGCCGCCTCGAGCGGCGGGGGGCTCGCTGCCAAGTCCCTACGGACGGTGTCGACGGCCAGCGACGACGCCACTTCCCCGGCCGCGTGCCCACCCATGCCGTCGGCCACGGCGAAGACCAGCCCCGTGGCGAGCACGCTGTCCTCGTTGACGCGCCGGGTCCGACCGACGTCGGTCGTTGCGCCCCAGCGCACGGTGGGGACGGTCGTGGCCACCTACTGCACCTCCAGCACGGTCGTGCCGACCTGCAGGCTGTCACCCCGGTTGACCCGGGTGGGCGCGGCCACCCGCTCACCGTTGACGAAGGTGCCGTTGGTCGAACCGAGATCCTCGACGAAGGTGTCCTCGCCGTCCCGGTACAGGCGGGCGTGGACCTGCGATGCGAACGTGTCCTCGGCGACGGGCACCTGGCAGGCACCGGAGCGCCCGACGGTGAGTTCGTGGCCGAGATCGAAGCTGCTGCCCCGGCGGGCATCGGGGGCGGTGATGACCACCCGGGCGACGGGCGGCGGCACGAAGGAAGCGGCATCGGTGCTGCCGGCCGCCGCGCGTCCGGCAGGCCGACGGTCGGCCCGCACCTCGGTCCACACCGCCCACAGCACCCGGGCGAAGAACAGGTAGAGGAGGATGAGTAGGAGCGTCTGCAGCAGACCGAGGAACTGCTCGGACATCGACGCCGCCGCTCAGGGTGCTTCGAAACGGAAATGGGTGTCGCCGACGGTGATCACGTCGCCGTGGTGGAGGACCTCGGTGACGACGACGAAGCCGTTGACCCGGGTGCCGTTGGTGGACCCGAGGTCGGCGACGATCCAGCCGTCGTCGCCGGGACGGACCTCGGCGTGGCGCCGGGAGACGTTCGGTTCGGTGAGCGCGATGTCGCACTCGGCCTGGCGCCCGATCACGACGGGCCGCTTACCGACGGGGAGCCGGGAGCCGTCGGGGAGCACGAGGGCCGCCACCACCTTGCCGGCCGGGCGTTGCTCCATCCGGGCCGTGACGGTGAACCGGCCCGGGCGCAGTTCGGGGTCGACGGCGATGGCCACGGCGACCGGACCGAGGAACGAGTACCCCTCTTCGAAGCCGTGCTCGCGGGCGGCTTCGGTGAGTTCGCGCACGAGGGCGTCGTGGATCTCGGCGAAGGCGGCCTGGTCGTCGGGGGCCAACGAGATCGTGAAGGCGTTCGGGACGATCGTGCGGCCCTTCACGTCGATCGAACGGCCGGCGTCCATCTCTCGCACGAGGCGCTTGCCCAGCTCGATCGGCTTGAGCCGGGAGCGGAAGGCGCGGGAGAACACGCCGTCAACCGTACGCTCCAGGCGACGCTCGACCGAGTGCAGACCCACGGCCGGGAAGGGTATCGGCCGCCTGGTCAGGCGTGCGGTTGGGCGGGAGCCAGGGGCGCGCTAGGTTTTCGGTCTCCACTCGGGCGAGTGGCGGAATGGCAGACGCGCTGGTTTCAGGTACCAGTGTCCGTAAGGACGTGGGGGTTCAACTCCCCCCTCGCCCACAGCAAACGCAGCGGTGCAACGACGGAACTCCGGACCTTGCACCGACGGAATCCCGGGGTGGCCGACCCGTTCCTGAGCGCTCCGCTCGTCGGGGGCGACGTGGCGCGCCGCTGCTCGCAGACGCCGAGGTCGCCGCTCCCGGGTCGGGGCGCAGCGCGGGTTGTGCGTCGCTCATCGGCTCAACGAGATACGACTCAATCAGACTTGACACAAATACCCCCGAGGTGTGATCGTCCCCGTGTGAGCGACAGCGGGGTCGAGGCGCGGGCGGCGGTGTTCGCTGCACTGGGCGATCCGGTCCGGCTTGCGCTCTGCGACGAGCTGGCGGTGTCGGACCGGTCCCCGTCGGAGCTGGGACGGGTGGTCGGCGTGGGATCGAATCTGCTCGCCCATCACCTCGCGGTGCTGGAGCGGGCCGGGCTGGTGGCGCGGTCGCCGTCGCACGGCGATGCCCGCCGCCGCTATGTCCGTCTCGTCCATCGGCGGGTCGACGAACTGTCCGGGCTGGTCGGCCCGCGGCGCCTCCCGGCCCGCCGGGCGCTGTTCGTGTGCACCGCCAACTCCGCTCGCTCCCAGCTCGCGGCATCGTTGTGGGCGAACGTGACCGGAGCACCCGCCGAGTCGGCCGGCACCGAACCGGCCGAGCGTGTTCACCCCGGTGCCGTCGCCGCGGCCCGCCGCGCCGGCCTCGATCTGGCCGCTGCCACCCCCCGCCATGTCGACTCCGTCCTGCGCCGCCCGGATCTCGTCGTCACGGTGTGCGACCGGGCCCATGAGGAGCTCGAGCCCGAGCCGGGCTGGCTCCACTGGTCGCTTCCCGACCCCGTGGCCGACGGGCGGCCGGCAGCGTTCGACGCCGTCGTCGCCGAGCTGAGGCACCGCATCACGACCGTGACGGGAGCGGCGTGAGCACCTTCGACCACCACGAGGGCCACCCGGCCGACGCACGCGCCACCGGTGACGAGCGTGGCGATCTCGTGCGCCGTCTGGTCGCCGAAGCGCTCGGCACCGCGCTCTTGGTGATCGCCGTCGTCGGCTCCGGGATCATGGCGACGCGCCTGTCGCCGAACGACGTCGGACTCCAGCTCCTCGAGAACGCCGCAGCGACCGCCGGGGCGTTGATCGGGTTGATCCTCATGTTCGGCCCGGTGTCGGGCGCCCATTTCAACCCCGTCGTCACCCTCGCCACCCGCTTCTTCGGCGGCCTGTCGACCAGGGACACGGGCCTGTACGTCGTCGCCCAAGTCCTCGGCGGCTG
>JBILVB010000181.1:0-6944 GCA_044370695.1 Acidimicrobiales bacterium
GCATCACCCCGCTCCAATCACCCAACCCTCAAACGCGAAGTGCCCCTAAAGGCCTTGATCGGCGGCGGTCGGTGACCGAGCAGCTGCCGGTCGGCGCCAGCCCGCTTCCTCGGGACGTGTTCGCGCTCTACTCGTTGGCCGTGGAGATGGCGGACCGCATCTCCGCTCGACGGGCGGTCGCGAACAGCTTCTTCTTCACTGTCCAAGCAGGGCTCGCCGTCGCGCTCGGCGCGTTCGCGGTCAACACCGGGGCCAAGGACCACCCGAAACCGGATCGCTTCGTGCTCTTTCTCGCCGCGCTTGCGGGTTCGGTGATCGCCGCCTCGTGGTGGCTCCTGCTGCGGTCGTACCGGGATCTCAACAAGGCCAAGTTCGCAGTGATCCTCCGAATCGAACGCGACTACCTCGATTTGCAGATCTTCGACGAGGAGTGGAAGGAGCTGAAGAAGGACCCGATCAAGAAGTGGCGCCCGAGGTACGCAGAGCAAGGCGCAGCCGAGCGGATAGTGCCAATCGCGTTTCTGCTGTTGTACCTCGTTCTCGCGGTCTACGTTCTGGTCGGATGAACTACCTCGTCGAGATCGCGAACCAGATTCGAGCGGCCATACCGGACACGCTCGTACCCGAGGATGCCGACGAGCTCTTCCTTACGTACGCCGTGTTGGCTCGCTCTCGGGGCACGGAAACAACTGCAGAGAACGTGCACGATGCCTGGACGGCGTGGATGGCATCGCGACGCGAACACCACGACTCGATGGTCCCGTTCGCAGATCTGCCGGCGAGTGTCCAGCGCGAGGACGAACCCTTCGCCGAAGCCATCCGAAGGGTCGCTGCCAAGGCGGGTCGAGATCGATGAACGCAGCTCCATCAGCCCTGACGGGCGACTCGAACAGTCACCTTGCCGCCGATGTTGGTGCCGCGCTGAGAGACGCCCGCCAACGGCGCGGTCAGTCGCAGCGCGATGTCGCGACCGTCGCACGCACGAGCGCAGCCACCGTTTCACGAGTTGAACGGGGAGACCCACAGGTCGCACTGACGACCGTCGACCGGATCGCGACATCGCTCGGCGTGCACTTCACGTTCAGGTTCTCGCGGCGGATCATTGGCCCTTGAGCGCGAGCGAGCAAGGACCTGAGAAGGACCAACCCCCTCGGCGTCAACGCGAAAGACCAGCTCAGAGGCTACGAGCGACCACTGTTCTGGAGTTCCGCTTCAACGTGTAGCCGGGGTTTCGCGACTGACGTCCCGCAGACGGCGACTGGGTCGAGGATCGGTCAGTGGCTGAGCGAACGACACGGCGTCGTTGGTTCAGGTGCTCCTGAGCAGGACCATTCGCAGTCGAGCCGGCCGTCGACCTTGCCAACGAAGACCGGGAGTTTCTTGACGAGCTTCATGCTGTCCAACGGTCCAGCCGAGGTGATATCGTCTGATATCTAAGGAGCAGCATGACCGACATCTTGATTCGCGACGTCCCTGAGGACGTCATCGCTGCCATCGACATCAAGGCCCAGCGACTCGGCCTCTCGCGCACCGAGTATCTGCGGAGGGCGCTCACCCGCGAGCGCGACGTAGCACCCGCCGAGGTCTCTGTGGCCGACCTCGCCGCGTTCGCCGACGCGTTCGCTGACCTCGCTGACCCCGAGGTCATTGACCGCGCCTGGCGATGACCGACTGGCTCATCGACAAGTCTGCGCTGGTCCGTCTGTGGGCCAGTCCTGATGCAACCGACTGGGCGAACCGCATCGAGCGGGGACTCGTCCGCGTCACGAGCGTGACGCTGCTCGAAGTCGGCTTCTCCGCTCGCTCGGCAGGCGACCTTCGCCACGCCCTCGGCTCCGCACCGCTGCGATCGATGCCCGTGGAATACTTCACGCCGGCGATCGAAAATCGTGCCGTCGAGGTCCAAGCCATCCTCGCCGAGCGAGGCCAGCACCGGGCACCCTCGATTCCCGATCTGCTCATCGCCGCCGCGGCAGAACTGGCACAGCTCATCGTGCTGCACGTGGACAAGGACTTCGAGCTCATCGCCGAAGTCACCGGACAGCCGGTCGAGCGGCTCAGCCAGCCGTGACCGACGAGGACGAATGACCGGGGCTCGTGGTCTGTCGACCTCCAGCCTCGCTCGAGGGTGTCACACCGATCGGCGGGTGGGCGATCGTGACATCAGAGATGGGACGATCATGCAGGTATAAGGGACGATTCATCGGTTTGAGCTAGCCCAAGAAGGTGTTTCCGACGATCGGGCACGTGGAGCGGTGGGCCGATGCGTTCGTCGACCGACTGCTCGACGAAGAGCCGGCGATCCTGCTCGAAGGGCCCCGCGGATCCGGGAAGTCCACGCTGCTGCGCTCGATTGCCCATCGACGGAACGCGCTCGTGCTCGACCTCGACGACGACAGTGTGCTCCAACTCGTTCGTGAGGACGTCGGTTCCGCGCTTGCCTCGCCGGGGCTGGTGGCGATCGACGAGTTCCATCGCGCCCCGGAGGTGCGCTCCTACGTCAAGCGCGTCGTCGACCGCCAAGGCGGGACTGCCCGGTTCCTGCTCGCAGGGTCGGTGAGCTCGTTCCTGTGGCCGCCTGGGACCGAGACGCTCACCGGTCGAGCACATCGGCTCTCGCTCATGCCGCTCGCTCCGGCCGAGGTCTTCGGCGCGAAGCATCGGTGGTTGGCCGAGCTGCTCAGCGATTGGCCGCCGGCCATGACCTCGTCGAGGTCTGCCGTCATCTCGAGATCGCCGACCGCTTCGGCGGCGCCGGTGGCGTTCCGCCGATGCTGCGCCACACCAAGGCCGCCGTGCGCCTCGCCCAGGCGGGTGGGATCGGTTGGCGGGCGTAACACACTCCGGTACACGCGGCCACTGCGTAGTCGAGATCAGCGTCGGGGTCGGCGAGACCCGCCGCCACGGCACGCCCGAGGATCCGGCCACGCGCTCGTCGCCGTCGCCGCCGTCGAGAGTCACCAGCACCCCACTGCCCCCGAGCAGCGACAGCCCGCCGGCTGAGGGCCCTGCTCACCCCCCTTCGAGGATGCGGGCCTTCTGGCGGTTGGTGAACGCGTGCAGCCGCTGCATGTGGGCGAACCGCACGTGATCACGCCCGATGCCGTCGAGCTTGTCGAACCAGTCGTCCTCGCCGAGCATCTCGCCCAGGCGCGGCGAGTTGCGATGCCGCATCTGCGGGTCGACGGTCTTGGGTTCCAGGCTGCGAAGGATCCCCCGGTTGAAATGCCAGTGGAGCGTCACCCGCTCCCCCGGCTCGCGCCGCTCGCCCTGCCAGTGCCACAGGCCCTCGGTGAAGAACACCACCGACCCCTTCGGCATCTCGATCGGGATCCCACCGTCGATCTGCTCGCCCGATCGCGGCGGCCGGCGCAGCCGGTGCGTCCCCGGCACCACCCACGTCGGACCGGACGCCTCCGTCCAGTCCTCGAACGCCCACACCCCGACGCCGGTCATCGCCCATTCCGGGTACGGCTCGGGCACGTGCGAGTAGTCGGTGTGCAACGGGATGAACCCCGGCCCCGGCCCGCGCCGGATGGCGCTCAAGGAGCCGATCACCGCACCCCGACCGAGCGACGCGTCGATGAGGGTGAGCAGCAACGGGTGCTGGGCCAGCAACTCGAACGGCCGGCCGTGGTAGAGCATCCACTGCAGCGAGGTGACGCCATGGGCCGACAGCGCATCGAGCGTGGCCTCGCGCAACTCGTCGGCGAAGGTCTCCGAGATCGCCCGCTCCAGCACGGTGAAGCCGTGCTGTTCCATCTCGACCACGTGCCGCAACAACCCCTGACGGGCAGCCCGGTGGTACAGGTCCGGATTGTCGACGGTGCGCCGGCCGAGGTGATCGTGCAGGAGCGCCACGACGGTGCCCGCCTCCCGGTCGGCGAACCGCCCCCGCACACGCACGGCGTCGGGGCCGAACAGGTAACGCAGTTCCCGCCAGCCGGCCTCCGCCGCCCCCGGGACGGTCACGCCAACCCGCTGGGCCCAGGTGAGCGCGGCCTGATAGTCGCCTTCGACCACGACGTCGGCGACCGGGTCCGCCGTGCGCGACACCGAGACCGTCTCGCCGTCGAACCGCAGCGACCACGAAGCCACGTCGCCGGGCAGACCAAGGTGGGGTGGAGCGTCCGTGAAGCGCTCGCTCAAGGAGAACGGCGCGCCGAGCCGGCGCTGGGCCAGCTCCCGGTCGAGCCAGGTCGTGGCCTCGTCCAACCAGGCGTCGCTCAGGAACTCGACGTGGTGCGGGAGGGCGTACACGCGACTCATCCCTTCCGGCCGGCGACGTGCACCCCGGCCACGGCGACCAGCGACTCGATGCAGTCGCGCATCGAGTCGTCCAGCGGGCGGAACGTGATCGGCACGGCAGCCCGGATCCGATCGTTGCGCAACACCACGTCGTCCCAGATGGCCCGGAACTCGGCCTCCCGGGCCTTCCATCGCTCGGGCGCCGGATCGGTGATCGGGCCCGGGTCGTACCCCAACTCCGGCAGCACCCGACCGATCGTCGCCACGAGATCCTCGTACCAGCGCTTGTCGGTCGACACCGCCAGGAACCGCTCGCCGTTGCGCACCCGATCGCTCTCGAGCAGCCCGACGTGGCACGCCGCGTCGTCGCGCACGTCGACGGTCATCCACGGCCGGTAGGGCCCGGTGCCGTGGAACACCTCGCAATGCCCCTCGAGCATCCGGCCGATCAGGTGTTGCCACGGCCCGCCGCTGCGCTGGTGCGCCGACAGGATCGGACCGATGTTGTCGCCCGGGCACACCGTCACCGCGTCCCACCGCCCAGCGCTGGCCGCCGCAGCGTCGGCGAAGGCGTGCTGCGCGATCACCTTCCCGATCGAGTACCCCTGGCCTCGCTCGGCGGTGCGCTTCGGATTCGACTCGTCGGGTGTGCGGTCCTCGTCGATCACCGGGCGGCGGGCCATCTCCTGGATGTCGACCTCGGACATCACCGCCGCGATGCTCGAGGTGACCACGACCCGGCGAACCGTCCCGGACCGCTCGATGCTGGCGATGACGTGGTCACACACGCCCTGCACGTAGGCCGGGTCGTCGTAGGTGCTGACGTGGGAGACGTGCGCGACGCCGACGCAGCCGGCGAACACCGCGTCGTAGCAGCCCGGCGTGTCGAGGTCGGCGGCATGCAGCGTCAGCCGGCCCGACGCGAACGCCGGCATGGCTCGCAGGAACCCCACCTTGCGCTCGTCGGCGGTGTCGCGCACACACGCCCGGACCCGGTAGCCCCGCTCGAGCAGGACCTGGACCACCCAACCGCCGACGAACCCGGCGGCCCCCGTCACCGCGACGGTGCCACCCCTGTCGATCGCTGCCATGCCGTGCCCCCTCCGGCCCGTTTCCCGTCGTCGTTCACGCCCCGTCTGCGTGCAGGCGGCTGTAGTCCTGCACGTAGGCCTCCAACCGACGGAAACGCCAGCGCCCTTCGTAGCGCTCGTAGCGGTCCCGGTAGAAACCCACGATCCGCCAGCGCTCGTCGTTCGGATCGGTGTACTGCATGAGCAGGCTCCATCGCCCGCTCGCCGTGTCGCCGTCGACGTCGATCACCGGGTTGGTGACCATGTGCGAGGACCGGGCGATACGACCGCTGGCCCGGATCGCCCCGAAGTGGGCCTTGATCGCCGCATGCCCCTCGCAGGGTCCGATCCGGGTGTCGTGCCACACCCCGTCGGGCGCGAACAGCGCAGCGACGGCGTCACCGTCGTGGTCGTCGTCGCACGCCTCGCAGTACGCGACCTTCAGGCGGCGGATCGCCTCGACGTCCTCCAACAGACGCAGGCGGGCCCACACCCCACCGTCATCGGACCTGTTCTCGGTCATCGACCGCCCTCCCCGGTGTCGTTCGGACCGACCGTAGCGGCGCCGCCCGCCGGGGCAGTTCCGCCGGCGCGGTAACCGGAGCCGTCGTCGCCCGTCTCGTCGGTGACGGTGACAGCCGACCGACCACGACCTGGAGGAATCCGATGTCCCCGACCGAGACCACTTCCCGTCGTCGCCGTGGACCGACACGCTCGCTGCTGCTGGGCACCGGGCTGGCGCTGGCGCTCGTCGTCGCCGGGTGCGGCGGCGACGAGCGCGCGACCACCTCGACACCGCCCTCATCCGCAGGCGGCGCTTCGGGGCCGGCCGATCGCGGCACGAACAACGCCCTCGGTTCCGGGGGCGGTTCCCGCGACGACCGACCCGACGGACCGCGACTCCACTGCGACGACGGGCTGTGTCTGGTCCCCATCACCGCTGATCGCGACACCGACGGCGACGGCGTCAGCGACGAAGACGAAAAGGCCGCCGGCACCGACCCGAACGACCCGGCGAGCCGCCCTCCGGTCGTCGAGCTCCTCGACCTGGCCTCCCGCGATTCGCTGCCGAGCTTCGGCGAGTTCCGCAGCGAGTTCGTCGTGCTGCCGTCCGTGGCACCGGACGGCCGTTCCCTGCAGTCCGCAGCTCCCTGGCCCGCACGCGACGACGCCCTGACCCGCCTCGGGGTCACCGGCGAACTGCTCCAACGGGCCGGCCTGACCGGCGGCCAGGCCGTGCGGGTCGCGGCGGATCCGCTCGCGCTCGGGGGCAAGAAGATCCAGACGCCGAGCGGACTGCCGGTGCGGGTCGGCGGCATGGCCGTCGGCCTGATCGCCGCGGGCGGCGAGACGAAGAAGGACATCACCGTGAACCCGAACGGGACCACCACCACCACGACGTACAACGACATTCGCGTCGGCAACGTCCGGACCGAGATCACCGAGAAGACCACCAAGGACGGCAACGGCACGACGAAGGGGTGGTCGCTCGAGGTCAAGACGACGACGAACAATGCCGACGGCAGCTCGACCACGAAGTTCGAGGAGTGCACGAAGTCGGGGTGCTCGACCCCGGTGACGGCGCAGACCCCGGCTCCTCCCGCCAGCCAGGCGCCCGCGGGCACC
>JBILVB010000182.1:0-6942 GCA_044370695.1 Acidimicrobiales bacterium
GCCGACGGCTCGGTCGTGTTCGACGCACCGGCCGACGACGAGCCGGTGCAGCGCGAGGCGGCCGACGGCGGTTCGGGTAGCAGCGCCGGAGGCGCCGGGTCGGCCGGCGCCGCCGGGTCGCCCGGCGCCGCGGCTGCGTCGGGCGCCGAACTCGACGAACTGGCCAAGCGGCTCTACGGCCGCATGCGGCTGTTGCTCAAGCAGGAGCTGCGCCACGACCGCGAGCGGGCGGGCTCGCTGACGCGGACACGACGGTAGGGGGAGAATCGATGGCCGACGGCGACCCCGGTATCCAGCTCTACTTCAGCGTCGAGATCGACGGCGTCGAACTCGGCGCGTTCACCCAGTGCGATGGTCTCGGGGCCGAGGTCGTCGTCGAGCAGCGCGAGGAGGGTGGCAACAACACCTTCGTCCACCAGCTCCCGGTGCGCGTGAAGTACACGAACATCAAGCTGACCCGCCCACTCGACCGCTCGAGTGCCAAGGTCGCGAAGTGGTTCTCGTCGATGGGCGGGAAGGTCACCCGCAAGACGGGTCGCATCACGGCCAAGGACCCCGAGGGCCGGGACCTTGCGTCCTGGAGCCTGACGGGCGTGATCCCGGTGCGCTGGACGGGTCCGTCGTTCAACGCCGAGTCGGCGAAGGTGGCGACCGAGACCCTCGAGCTCGCACACCACGGATTCGAGTACGAGGACAAGGGGTTCTGAGGCGATGGACGGCAAGCTGGCCAAGGCCACCCTCACGCTGCACAAGCCGGCCAACGGTGGTCGGGGCCTCGGCGACGAGATCGCTGACGGGCGGTTCGAGTTCTCCTTCAACCCGAAGGAGTTCACGGTGCAGCGCTCCGCGGAGTGGAAGGTGAAGACCGGCAAGACCCCGTCGCCGCCGGAGTACAACGGCGCCAAGGGGGGCAGCATCTCGATCGAGATGTTCCTGGACCGGTCCGAGGAGGGGCAGGACAGCCCGACGGTCGCCGACGTCGCAGCGAAGCTGATGGCCGCAGTGATGCCGATCAAGGGGGGCGACCAGAACAAGCCGGTCGCCCCGTATGCGAAGTTCTCCTGGGGAGGTACCGATTACGTCCACTGCGCGACCGTGAAGACCGTCGCCGTGAAGTACACGCGGTTCGCCTCGTCGGGTGAGGCGATTCGGGCCGTGGTGACCCTGACGCTCGAAGAGGTGCTCGCCGTTCCCCCGCGCCAGAACCCCACGTCGGGTGCGCTCGAGGCGATGGCGCTGCACCAACTCGATGGCGGTGAGCGGCTCGCCCACGTGGCCACCCGACTGCTCGGCACGCCGACCCGATGGCGGGAGATCGCGCACGCCAACGACATCGACGATCCGCTGCGTGTCCGGCCGGGCCGCCGCCTCGTCGTGCCCTCGGGGAGTTGAGCGGTGCCCGCGCAACCGTCCAACAACCTCGCGATCAGCGTGGGCGGTTCGCGCGTCGAAGGTGTCGACATCGTCGAGGTGCAGGTCGAGGACCATCTCCACCTTCCGGATTCGTTCTCGGTCACGATCAAGGACCCGGCGCGCAACGCGATCGAGCGGATGGGCGCCCGCATCGGGGCCAAGCTCAAGGTGGTGGTGATCAACGACGCGCATCCGGCCGGCGAGCCGCTCATCGAAGGGGAGATCACGGCGCTCGAGGCCGAGATCCACGCCGGCACGAGCTACACGGTCGTGCGGGGGTACGACGAGTCCCACCGGTTGTTCCACGGTCGGGTCACCGAGAGCTACGTCAACGTCACCTATGCGGACATCGCTCGCAAGGTCGCCGATCGACATCACCTCCGTGCGGGCGACATCGCGGCGAC
This sequence comes from Acidimicrobiales bacterium, assembly GCA_044370695.1. GTDB lineage: Bacteria > Actinomycetota > Acidimicrobiia > Acidimicrobiales > Ilumatobacteraceae > JBEIFW01. Next base: position 1,818 of record JBILVB010000182.1, read on the forward strand.
GAGTTCCACCCACCCGCACGTCACCCAGGCCAGCGAGAACGACTGGGAGTTCCTTCGCCGTTTGGCCCGCGAGGTCGGCAACGAGGTCCTCGTCAGCGACGGTCGGCTCCACTTCCGACCCCCGGCGACGTCGCAGGGGGCTCCCGGGCAGGCGGACCTGTCGAGCCAGGATCCGCTCACGTTGACCGTCGGCGGCAACCTGATCGAGCTGCGGGCCACGGTGACCGCAGCCGAACAGGTCGAGCAGGTCGAGGTGCGGGGATGGGACCCGCTCGACAAGCGGGCGATCACGGCGACGGCGCCGGCTCGCACCGTCTCGATCTCCAACGGCCACACACCGGTCGAGCTCGCCGGGCTGTTCAAGGGCCCGCCGCTGGTGGCGGTCGATCCGCCGATCCGCAACGCCGGAGCCGCCGACGCGGCGGCCCGGGCGCTCGCCGAGCACGTGGCGGCGAGCTTCTCCGAGATCGACGGGATCGCCCACGGCGACCCGAAGCTGCGTGCGGGCGCCGCGGTGCGCCTGGCGCTCGCCGGCGCGCCGTTCGACGGGACCTACGTGCTCACCACCACGACGCATCGCTACGACCCGGTCGAGGGCTACCGGACGTTGTTCAGCGTGTCGGGCCGGGAGGCGCGCTCGCTGCTCGGGCTCACCGGTGGGGGCGACGGCGGGTCGGGCCGGATCGCCGGCGTCGTGCCGGCCGTCGTCGACGACGTCGACGATCCGGACCGACTCGGTCGGGTGCGCCTGCGGTTCCCGTGGCTCGCCGAGCAGTTCGTGAGCGTGTGGTCGAGGGTCAGCCACGCCGGCGCCGGTCCGGACCGGGGCTGGCTGCTGCTGCCCGAGGTCGGCGACGAGGTCCTGGTGGCATTCGAGCAGGGCGACATGAACCACCCCTACGTGCTCGGCGGGCTCTACAACGGCCAGGACCAGGCGACGACCGGACCCGGCCAGCTGCTCGACTCCGCCAACGGTGCGGTCAACAACCGCCTGTTCACGTCGCGCACCGGCCACCAACTCGTCTTCGTCGATGCGAGTGGCAGCGAGGGGGTCGAGCTGCGAACGGGCGACGGTGCGCTCTCGATCCGTCTCGACCAAGCCGGCAAGACCCTGACCGTGCAGAGCGACGGGGACCTGAAGATCTCGGCCCAGGGCAACGTCACCGTCGAAGCGACCGGCACCCTCGAGCTGTCGGGGCGCGCGGTCAAGGTCAAGGCCCAATCGAACCTGGATCTCGACGGCGGCCAGGTCGCCGTCAACGGGTCGGGCCCGGTGCGGGTGTCCGGTCAACCGATCCAGCTCAACTGAGGAGCACGGCCATGGCACGCAGTCCGATCGGTGCAGGGATCGCCTTCCCCTTGCGGCTCGACCCCGCCGGGTCGCTCGCGTTGGTCACCGGTGTCCAGGAGATCGAAGAAGCGATCCGGTTGATCCTCGCCACGGCCCCGGGTGAGCGACCGATGCGCCCCGAGTTCGGTTGCGGCATCCACGACTACGTGTTCGCCCCCGCCGACCGGGAGACCGCCGGTCGCCTGCGCGACGCCGTGTCTCGGGCGCTGGAACGTTGGGAGCCCCGCATCGATCTGTTGGGCGTGACGGTGCGGGCCGACGAGACCGACGGCTCGTGCCTGTACATCGACATCCGGTACGAGATCCGCGGCTCGAACGACCCCCGCAACCTCGTGTTCCCCTTCTACGTCATCCCGCAGGAGCAGCCGTGAGCCTCCCCGCCCCGAATCTCGACGATCGCACGTTCCAGCAGCTCGTCGACGAGGCCAAGCGCATGGTGCAGCGCCGCTGGCCGGAGTGGACGGGGTGGACCGACCACAACGTCTCGGACCCGGGGGTCACGCTGATCGAGACCTTCGCGTTCATGGTCGAGCAGCTCGTGTACCGGCTCAACCGGGTCCCCGACCGGCTCTACGTGAAGTTCCTCGACCTGCTCGGCGTCGAGTTGCGACCGCCCCATGCGGCGACCACCGACGTGACGTTCTGGTTGACGGCGCCGCAAGCGCGCGTCGTGACCGTGCCGGCCGGCGTCGAGGTGGCCACCGAGCGGACCGATCGGAGCGAAGCGGTCGTGTTCCGGACCGTGGAGGAACTCTCGATCGTGCCGGTCCGGCGGATCGCCGTCGCCGTGCAAGCGGTCGGCGGCGCGCTCGAAGACCGCACCGCCGCATTGGCTACGGGCCGGGACATCGCGCTGTTCGCCGAACCGCCCCAGCCCGGGGACGCGTGCTACGTGGGGCTGTCGGACCCGGCGCCGTCGTGCGTGCTCGACCTTCGCATCGCCGGCAACGTCGAGGGTTTCGGAATCAACCCCTTGCGACCGCCCCGGCTCTGGGAGGCGTGGACGACCGACGGTTGGAAGCCCTGCGAGATCGAACGGGACACCACGGGGGGGTTCAACCGCCCCGGTGACGTGGTGCTCCACCTCCCGCCCGACCATGCGGCCTCGACGGTGTCGGGCCAGCGGGGCGGGTGGGTGCGTTGCGTCGTTTCCGCCACCCCGCCGGGCGACAACCCGTACCGGGCTTCGCCCCGCATCACGGACCTGACGGCGTTCACCGTCGGCGGTACCACGGGTGCCCGGCATGCCACCGAGGTGCTCGCCGAGGTGCTCGGGAACTCCGAGGGTGCACCCGGGCAAGCCTTCGACCTCGAGCACCGGCCGGTGGTGTTCGGCGGCGAGCCCGAGGTGATCGAGGCCATGCAGGACCTCGAACAGGCCGACGGCACGTCGGCAGCGGTCGTGCACGAGTGGCGACGGGTCGACGACTTCGTCGACGCCGGCCCGACCGACCGGGTGTTCCGGATCGATCCGACGGCGGGGCGGATCCTGTTCGGGCCGGCGGTGCGCGACCCCGAGGACTCGATCCGCCAGCACGGTGCCGTGCCGCCGGCGGGCAGCGTGCTGCGGGTGCGCCGCTACCTCCACGGCGGCGGTCGGGTGGGCAACGTCCTGCCGGGGACCCTGCGGGTGCTGAAGGCGTCCGTGCCCTCGGTGGCCCGGGTGGAGAACCGGCGGGCGGCGACCGGCGGGGTCGACGGCGAGACCGTCGATGCGGCCAAGGCGCGCGCCCCGCTCGCGTTCCGCACCCGTGACCGGGCCGTCACCGCCGAGGACTATGAGTACCTGGCGCTGCAGGCGTCACGGAACCTGGCCCGGGCCCACTGCCTCACCCCGGCCGCCGAGCCCGGTGTCGTGCGGTTGCTCGTCGTGCCCCACGTGCCCGAGCAGCCGACGCCCGAGCAGCTCCAGCCCGACGCCGACACCCTCGGACGGGTCGCGGCCGAGCTCGACCTGCGCCGGGTCCTGGGCGCACGCGTCGTGGTCGAACCGCCCGCCTACCAGGGGGTGCGCGTCGTGGTGTTCGTGCGGCCGTGGGCGACGGCGAACGCCGCGGAACTCGAGGCGCGGGTCGTGGCCGCCGTGCGCCGTCACCTGCATCCGGTGCACGGCGGACCCGACGGCACCGGATGGCCGCTGGGGCGGCCCGTCACCACCGGCGAACTCGTCGGGGCAGTGGGCCGCCTTCCCGGGGTCGACCAGGTGGAGGACCTCCTGCTGTTCGCCATCGACCTCGCCACCGGGCAGTACGCCCCGCAGCCCCAACCGCGTCTGGTGCCCCAGGCCAACGGGTTGCCGTACCTCGAGCGCTGCGAGGTCCGCCTGCAGGGGCCGACGTGAGGACGGGGTTCGAGGACTGGTCGCTGCCCGGGGTCGAGCCGGTCCCCGGTTTCGTGTCGCGTGGCGCCGTCGGGCTCGGCTCCTTGCTTCCGGCGATCTACCAGGAGCTCGACGTCAACGCGATGCTGCTGTGCGAGGCCCTCGATGCCGTGCTCGCCCCGATCTGGCTGACCCTCGACAACCTCGACGCCTACCTCGATCCGGCGCTGTCGCCGCTCGACGTGCTGTCGTGGGTGGCGGGTTGGGTCGGCCTCGCGGTCGACGACAACTGGCGGCCCGAACAACTGCGACGCCTCGTCGCGTCGAGCGTCGAGCTGTTCCGGTGGCGGGGCACGGCCAAGGGTGTGCGCGAGCTCGTCGAGGCCTACCTCGGGGGTCGGGTCGAGGTGCTCGACAACGGCGGGGTGACGGTCTCGGCCCGTCCCGGCGGCCCCGCGCCGGGGGCGAGCGCACCGGGCATCCTCGTGCGCGTCGCCGTTCCGCTCATCCCGGCCGAGCTCGAACGGGTGACCAGGCTCGTGCGCGCGGCGACCCCGGCCCACGTGCCGGTCCGGGTCGAGGTCGCGCTGCGATGAAGGATCGACGGGCGCCGTCGGCGGACCCGGCGGCGAAGGTCGGTGGTCGAGCCGAGACCCGGGCACCGGACGGTCTCGCCCCGGTGCTCGAGGCGGCGGCGCCGGCCGGGACAGCGGCGGTGCTCCGGGTGCAGCGGCTCGCCGGCAACCGGGCCGCCGGGGTGTACGTGGCCCGGATCACCGACGAGGAGCTCGCCGCCCGTGGCGAACGCGCGGCCACCGAGACCGACCGCAGCCGATACGACCGGGCGATCGCCGCCGCCGACGTCGGGCCGTTGAAGGAGATCGTGGCGTGGGGGCCGTTCAGCCAGGCCGAGCGGATCCGGGCGCTGTCGATGCTGTCCAACCAGGGCTGGGCCGGGCCGCGCGACGAGTGGGCGATGGAATCCATCTGGGACAGCTTCGGCGAGGGGATCCGGGGCGTGGCCGAGGCGAACTTCGCGCTGTGGGAAGGCTGCATCGCTCGCGGTGCCGAGCTGCATTCGCTCGGCTCGGTCGCGTCGCTGCGGGCCCAGTTCGAGAACGACACCAAGCAGCGGGCCCGGGACTACATGGCCCGCAACCTTGCGAGCATCCACGGCGAGATCGAGGCACTGGGCCTGGAAGCCTCGGCACCGAACGAGGCCGTCCGCAACGACCAGGACGATCGCCTCGCCTTCGTGCAGCAGATCCTCGTCGAGGTCGGCCGCGCTCAGCAGCTGGCCACGGCGCTGCGCCGGGTCCCCGTCGGCTACGACATCATCCCCAACTACAGCGACATGCCCTCGTTCGGACCCGACGAGACGGTGTCCCACTTCGACCCGAACTCCCAACCGGGCCGCGCGTCGACCGAGCCCGGGTTCGCGCCCTGGGAGCAGG
>JBILVB010000048.1:0-22386 GCA_044370695.1 Acidimicrobiales bacterium
TCCTCGGTGACCAGGGGCAGCAGCGGCGCCGCCAGCCGGCACACGGTCACCAGCGCGGTGTGGAGCGTGTCGACGGCGTCGGCCTCGCCCGACCAGAACCGGTCACGGCTCCGCCGCACGTACCAGTTGGTCAAGGTGTCGAGGAAGGTGCGCACGTGGGCGCACGCGCCGAACAGGTCGTAGGCGTCCATCGCGGCCGTCATGTCGAGCGTCAGCCCGTGCAGCTTCGCGAGCAGGTAGCGGTCGAGCACGTGGGACGAGTCGGTCCGCAGGACCGGCTCGTGGCCGTCCGCCGGCGCGTACAGCGACAGGAAGTACCACGCGTTCCACAACGGCAGCACCACTTGGCGCAGCGCTTCGCGGATCCCCTGCTCGGTCACGACGAGGTCCGAGCCACGCAGGATCGCCGACGACAGCAGGAACCAGCGCATCGCGTCGGAGCCGTACGTGTCGAACATCTCGTACGGATCCGGGTAGTTGCGCAGGCTCTTGGACATCTTCTGACCGTCGTTGCCGAGCACGATCCCGTGCGCCACGCACGTGGCGAACGAGGGCCGGTCGAACAGCGCCGTCGCCAACACGTGCAGCGTGTAGAACCAGCCCCGGGTCTGCCCGATGTACTCGACGATGAAGTCGCCCGGATAGTGGTGCTCGAACCAGTCCCGGTTCTCGAACGGGTAGTGGACCTGGGCGAACGGCATCGACCCCGACTCGAACCAGCAGTCGAGCACCTCGGACACCCGACGCATCGTCGAACGTCCCGTCGGGTCGTCGGGGTTCGGTCGCACCAGGTCGTCGACCGCTGGGCGGTGCAGGTCGGTGAGGCGCACGCCGAAGTCCCGCTCGATCTCCGCCAGGCTGCCGTACACGTCGATGCGCGGGTGGTCCGGGTCGTCGGAGCGCCACACCGGGATCGGTGAGCCCCAGAAGCGGTTGCGGGAGATCGACCAGTCGCGGGCGTTCTCCAGCCACTTGCCGAAACTGCCGTCGCGCACGTGCTCGGGCACCCAGCGAATCCGCTGGTTGAGCTCCACCATCCGGTCACGAATCGCGGTCACCCGCACGAACCACGACGAGATCGCTCGGTAGACCAAGGGCTGCGCACAGCGCCAGCAGTGGGGGTAGGCGTGGTCGTAGCTGTCGTGACGGACCACGACGCCGCGCTCTTTCAGGTGGCGGATCACCTCCGGGTTGGCGTCGAACACGTGCACACCGGCCCACGGGGCGACCTCGGCGGTGTAGCGGCCCTGGCCGTCCATGGGGACCACCACCTCGATACCGGCTGCGGTGCAGGCGAGTTGATCGTCCTCGCCGAAACCGGGCGCCAGGTGCACCACGCCGGTGCCGTCCTCGGTGGTGACGAACTCCGCACCGAGCACGACGAAGGCCCGCTCGGCCGTCGCGAAGAAGTCGAACAGCGGCCGGTACCGCCGCCCCACCAACTCCGACCCGCGGAGCGTCCCGACCCGCTCGGCGCCGGCGAGCTGGTTCGCGTAGGCCCCGAGCCGGGCCTCGGCCAGCACGTACCGGTGCTCGCCGTCAGCGACCACCGCGTAGTCGACCTCGGGATTGACGGCGAGCGCCAGGTTGGCCGGCAGCGTCCACGGGGTGGTCGTCCAGGCCAGGATCCGCTCGCCGCTATCGAGCTCGAACCACACCGTGAGCGCCGGGTCCTGCCGGTTGCGATAGACGTCGTCCATCCGGGTCTCGGTGTTGCTCAGCGGCGTCTCGCACCGCCAGCAGTACGGCAGCACCCGGAAGCCCTCGTAGACGAGGCCCTTGTCCCACAACGCCTTGAACGCCCACATGACCGATTCCATGTACGGCAGGTCGAGCGTCTTGTAATCGTCGTCGAAATCGACCCACCGAGCCTGGCGGTGGACGTACCGCTCCCACTCGTCGGTGTAGCGCAGCACGCTGGCCCGGCACGCGTCGTTGAACGCGCCGACACCCATCTCGAGGATGTCACGACGGGTTCGCAGGCCGAGCTGGCGTTCTGCCTCCACCTCGGCAGGCAGGCCGTGGCAGTCCCAGCCGAAGCGGCGCTCCACCCGCTGACCCCGCATGGTGCGGTAGCGGGGCACGACGTCCTTCACGTACCCGGTCAGCAGGTGGCCGTAGTGCGGCAAGCCGTTCGCGAACGGCGGCCCGTCGTAGAAGACGAACTCGTTGGCCCCGTCCACCCCGGCGGGCCGAGCCGCCACCGAGGCCCGGAACGTGTCGCCCTCGTCCCAGGACGCGAGCACGCGGCGTTCGAGCTCGGGGAACGAGGGGGAAGGGTCGACCTTGGGATAGCGCACAGGGTCACGAATCGTACCGGCCGCGCTGCGCCGGACCGGGTTTGCGTCAGGCGCTCGGTCCCGGCCGCCAGCGGCCCTCGTCGGATTCGTCGGCCGGTGTCGCGTCGCTCGATCCGAAGCCGACGGCCACCGGTACCGCCGGCGGTGCCACCGGCTCGGGCGACGGCCCGTCGGGCGACTCGGCCCGGGCCGGCTCCGCCCGCGGGGCGTCGAGGGACGCGCTCGCTGCGAGCACCTCGTGGAGCCGGTCGATCGCCACGCGGACCTGTTCGCGCTGCAGGACCAGCGACCGCTCGATGCGATCGAGATCGGCTTGGACCCGGTCACGCCGCTGCAGCAGGTCGCGCAGCTCGGCGTCGACCCGGTTGCGCTCGTCCTCGCCGCGCCGGCGCGCCTCGGTCTCGGCCCGCACGATGCGTTCGGCCGCCTTCGACTCGGCGTCGTTGGCCATGGCCTGGGCCCGGTCCTCGGCAGCGGCGATGATCGACGCCGCTTGGTTGCGGGCCTCCGCGATCGCGGCGTCGGCGGTGCGCTGGGCGAGCACGAGGGCGCGCGAGATGGACTCGGCATCGGTGTCGGGAGCCGGGCGGGGCAGCTCGGCGAGGCGGGCCTGCGCCTGGCGGGTCCGGTTCTGCTCCTCGGCGATCTGCGCCTTCATCAGCTCGACCCCGCGAGCGATCTGCCCCAGGAACGAACGGACCTGGCCGGTGTCGTAGCCCTTGCGGACCTGATCGAACTCGACCCCGGTGATGGCGGCAGGACTGAGCTCCATGCCCGACACCCTACGTTGACCGACCACCCTGAGCGGTGGATCGGCCCCGAATTGATGCGATCGGGACGGGACGGGCGACCACCCGGCGCCGGGTCAGAACGTGCAGCCGAGAATCAGACGGCGCACGACGATGTCGAGCGTGAGCAGCACGACGAGCGGCGACAGATCGAGGAAACCGGTCGAGGGCAGGACCCGTCGGATCGGGCCGAGCACCGGTTCGGTGATCTTCACGAGGAGATCCGAGAGCTGGCGCCCGACACCCCCGGACGACATCGGGAACCACGACAGGATGATCCGGCCGAGGATCGAGAGTTGGTACAGCAGGACGAGCCAGCACAGGAGCTCGAGCATCGAGAACCTCGTTCGGGGACGATCACTCGTCGGACAGGGAGCGCCGGTCCTCCGGCGCGACCAACACGTTGGCCGGAGTGAGCAGGTACACCCCGCTGCCGACCTTCTCCATCGTGCCGCCGAGGCCGTAGCACAGGCCGCTCGCGAAATCGATCAACCGGCGGGACAGGTCGCGATCGACGCCTTCGAGGTTCACGATGACCGGCTGGCCGTCTTTGAACTTGTCGGCGACCTCTTGCGCCTGGTCGAACCGGCGGGGCCGCACCGTGTGGGGGCGGGCCTGCGCAGGGGCCGCCACCGGACGGACCGCGGAGCCGGTGTTGCGACGTACGTTCACCCCGTTCACCTCAGGTTCAGCGGGGACCGAGCGCATCCCGGCGGGTTCGGGCGGGCGGACCGGGAGACGCGTCGGCCCGGTCGGCATGGGAATCGGCTCCGACGGGTCGTAGCCGCGACCGCCCCGACCGGCGGGCCGGTCGTCCTCGACCGGCAGATAGTCGTCGTAGGCGTCGTCGGGGCCGAGCCCGAGGTAGTTCGACACCTTCTTCCACACGGACATAGCGCTCCTCGTCCGCTCAGGCTACCGCGGGGACCCCGTCCGGACGCGGACGGTCACCGAACAAGGCGCTCCCGACACGGACCATGGTCGACCCCTCCTCGATCGCGACCTCGAGGTCGCCCGACATCCCCATCGAGCACACGGGCAACGCCAGCCGATCCACGAGCGAGCGCAGCAGACGGAATCCCGGCCGAGCCCGTTCGGGCGGTCCGGTACGCCCGACGGCCATGAGGCCCGCCACCTCGAGGCCCGCGGCGCGGGCGGCGTCCACGAGCCCGTCGACCGCACCCGGGACGCAGCCGCCCTTGGCGGGCTCGTCGGAGACGTTCACCTGCACCAGCACCGTCGCCCCGGGGGCGGCCCGGGCCAGCGGCGCGACGAGCGATGGTCGGTCGACCGACTGCCAGCAGTCGACGGCGCCGGCCAGGGAGCGCACCTTGTTCGACTGGAGTCGTCCGACGAAGTGGATCCGGGGCCGTGCGACCCCGACCGGAAGGGTCAGCCCGTCGATCTTGGCGAGTAGCTCCTGCGCGTAGTTCTCCCCGACGTCGGCAACCCCGGCGGCGGCGGCTGCTGCGATCGCGTCGGCACCGAACCCCTTCGTCACGGCGACCAGGCACACCTCCCGCCCCGGCGCGCGTGCCCGGATCCGCTCCCGGATCGCCTCGACCCGGATCGCGACGGCTGCGGGATCGATGCCGCCGGCAGCGGTCACCGGCTACTTCAGGAACGACGGGACGTCGAAGTCGTCGTCCCCGCCGAGCGGATCGCCGTCGCCGAACAGGTCGCGCACCGGGGCGAGGTCGCGGTCGACACCAAGCCGCGGCTCGCGCGGCTCGCGCGCGCTGGTCGGGCCGAGCCCCTCGGGCCGATCGAACCCGGCGGCGATCACCGTGACCTTGACCTCGTCGCCCATCTCGTCGTCGATGACGGTGCCGAAGATGATGTTGGCGTCCTGATGCGCCACGCCGTGCACGATCTCGGCGGCGGCGTTCACCTCGAACAACCCGAGGTTCGACGGGCCCGTGATGTTCAACAGGATGCCCCGAGCCCCGTCGATGGCGGCTTCGAGCAGCGGGCTCGAGATCGCCGCCTTGGCCGCCGTGACCGCACGCTGATCGCCCGAGGCCTGCCCGATGCCCATGAGCGCCGAGCCGGCGTTGGACAGGATCATCTTCACGTCGGCGAAGTCCGTGTTGATGAGACCGGGCGTCGTGATCAGGTTCGTGATGCCCGAGACGCCCTGGAGCAGGACCTCGTCGGCGGTCTTGAACGCCGACAGCACCGAGGTCTTTTCGTTCGCCACGGTGAGCAGCCGGTCGTTCGGGATCACGATGAGCGTGTCGACCTTCTCCTTCAGCCGCTGTATCCCCTGTTCGGCCTGCACCGCCCGCCGTCGGCCCTCGAACGAGAACGGGCGCGTGACGACGCCGATCGCGAGCGCACCGAGCCCCCGGGCGATCTCGGCGACGACCGGGGCGCCGCCGGTGCCGGTTCCACCACCTTCGCCTGCGGTGATGAACACCATGTCGGAGCCCTTGATGATCTCCTCGATCTCGTCACGGTGCGCCTCGGCGGCCTGGCGCCCCACCTCCGGATCGCTGCCCGCACCGAGGCCACGGGTCAGCTCCCGGCCGATGTCGAGCTTCACGTCGGCGTCGCTCATCAACAGCGCCTGCGCGTCGGTGTTGACCGCGATGAACTCGACGCCTTTCAGGCCGGCGTCGATCATGCGGTTGACGGCGTTGACGCCGCCTCCGCCGACGCCGATCACCTTGATGACGGCCAGATAGTTCTGGGGTGAGCCGGCCATGGTGATCAAGACCTCCAGGACGAGGGGATCGGACGGGGCGGAACGACTGGGCTGCGGGCGACCACGGTGTCGCGACCGTAGAGGGCGGGACGGGCGTCGAGCACGAGTGAACCCACGCCCGGCTCCGGTTTCGTTGCCGCCAGCGACCGGCGAGGTGCAACGGTGATCACGGCGCCGGCCTCGGCAGGGTCGGGCAGGCCGTGATCGGTGCCAGCGTCACCGGCGACACCTGGACGTCGAGGACGTCGAAGGAACCGGCCGGGCAGCGTTCGAGGACGGTGAGCATCCGCAGCAGCTTCGCCCGCAGGTCGTCGGCGGTGCCGATCGTGACGAAGCCCTTCGGCGAGAGCTCGAGCACGACCCCCGAGACGGGATCGATACGGATCGCCGTCAGGTTCGCCAGCAGTTCCGCCGGGAGCAGCGCCGCGACGCCCGCTCCGACCACCACCCCGTCCGGGGCCAGCTGGCCACGCTCCACCGCCGTCTGCTCGGCGATGATCTGGGGGAACCCGGTCGGTCGGCCGGCGCTCTCGACGACCACCCGGCCGTCGCCGTCGACCACCCGCCACTGCCCGTCCTCGGCGCCGTACACGGCCACGGGGCGCCGCTCGCCGAGGTCGATGAGCAACCCGGAGGGCCAGGACCGGGTGACCGAGGCGCGCCTGATCCACGGCAACGACGTGAGGCGGCGCTCGAGGCCGTCGATGTCCAGCCAGACGAGCGACCGGCCCCGCACCGGTCCGAGCACCTGCTCGAGCTCCTCGGCATCGGTACGTTCGGCACCGGTCACCTCGATCGAGTCGATCGCGACGAGCGGCGAGCGCGTGACACCGTAGGTGAGCCCGATGGCCAGCAGCACCGAGCCGACCGCCGCCAGCACCCGGAGTCGCTTGCGGTTCCTGGCCACGGCGACGTCACGGCGCCGGGCACTGATGCGCGGATCGACCGGTGGACCTGCCGGGGCCGGCGGCGCCGCACCGGCGGCCGAAGCCGTCGTGTCGGCGGCGGGAACCATCGTGTCGGCGGAACCGACGGCCGCACCGGCGATGGCGTCGGGTGCGACGACGGCCGGCGCGCCGCGGGCTGGGGTGACGTCCGGGTCGGCCGCCGGCCCGGCGAGCACCTCGGGGTCGTCGCCGGCCAGGAGCGCCACCACGTCGGGGGGCACCGGAAGCGACCCGGACGGATCGTCCGGCCCGTTGCGAACCGCGTCGTCCACCAGGCTCACCGCAGTGCCCCGGGCGACGAACCGGGTTCGCTCGCAGCGCGCTCGAAGCCGACGATGCGGTGCTCGCTGTGCAGCACGAGGCCGCAGTAGTCGGCGACGCGCGCCTGCACGAGGTCGATGAGCGCCTTGACGTCTCCGGCGCGCCCGCCGTCGTCGACGACGATGAAGTTGGCGTGCTTCTCCGAGATCCGGGCCGAGCCGACACGGAGCCCCTTCAGACCGGCACGGTCGATCACCTCGCCCGCCGAGAGCACCCCCGGGACCGGGTTGACGAAGACCGAGCCGCCGTTGTGGCCGCCGGGTTGATGCTCGCGTCGCCAGCGGACGATCTCGGCCAGCAGTGCGTCCCCCGCCTCACGCCGGCCGGGCGCCAGGGCCAGTTCGGCCGCCACCACCACCTGGGCGTCGCCGAGCGCCGAGCCCCGGAACCGCAGGGCGAGCGTGCTGGCGTCCACCCAACCATCCTCGCCGCTGCGCAGGTCGAGCACGTGGACCCTGCGCAGCGAGGCCGCCATGTCCGAGCCGTGCCCGCCTGCGTTCATGCGCACGGCGCCCCCGATCGTGCCCGGGACCCCGACCGCCCATTCGAACCCGGTCAAGCCGGCGGCGACGGTCTGGCGGGCCACCACCGGCAGGGCGGCCGCCCCGCCGGCGACGACGGTCGTGTCCCGGAACGACACGCGGCCCAGACCGGGGCCGAGCACCACGGCCAAGCCGGGGAACCCGTCGTCGGCGACCAGCAGGTTCGAACCCTTCCCCACCACCAGCACCGGCAGACCGCTGGCCCGGAGCGCCTTCCCGGCGCACCGCAGCGCGTCGACGTCGTCGGCCACAACGCCGACGGCGGCCCGGCCGCCCACGCGGTAGGTGGTCAACGGGCCCAGTTCGAGTCCGTGCTCGGCCCGGGGTCCGAGCACGGCGACGGCGGCCGCCACGGCAGCGCCGAGCGCACCCGGCTGCGTCGTCACGAGGGCGTTCCCTCGCCTTCACGGAGTCGGGCGAGCACCTCCGAGGGAAGGTCTGCGACGTCGCCGCAGCCCATCGACAGGCACAGGTCGCCGTCGCGCAGCTCGCGGGCGAGGTACTCGACGAGTTCGGCCCGGGCCGGTAACCACACGACGCGGCTGGCGGGTCGGGCGTCGAGCACGGCGTCGACGACGAGCTTGCCGGTCACACCCGGGATCGGCGCGTCCCCCGAGGGGTAGATGTCGGTGATCACGACGACGTCCGCACGGCCGAAGCACTCGGCGTACGCGCCGGACAGGCGCGCCATGCGCCGGAAGCGGTTGGGTTGGAACACCGCGACGATCCGATTCCAGCCGTCGCCGCTGTCGGCCGCGGCGTCGAGCACTGCGGCGATCTCGGTGGGGATGTGCGCGTAGTCGTCCACGAAGGTGATCCCGCCGTGGGTTCCCCGGAAGTCGAACCGACGGGCGACGCCGCCGAAGCGTCCGAGCGCCCGCACCGTTGCGGCGAACGGCACCCCCAGCGTGTCCGCGAGCGCGATCACGCCGGTGGCGTTGCGCACGTTGTGCAGGCCTCGCAACGGGACGCGTACCTCGCCGAGGCGCTCGCCCCGACGCGTGACCGAGAACTGCAACTCCCCCCGGTTCGCGGCAACGTCGCTCGCGCGGTAGTCGGCGCTCGGGTCCGTCCCGTAGGTGATCGCACCGTGCTTCACGCCGAGACGGGCGGCGACCGGGTCGTCGACGCAGACCACCCGCGGCCCCTCGACGGCCGCGAGGAAGGCATCGAATCCCTCCACGATGGCCTCGAACGTGCCCCAGTGCTCCAGATGATCGACGTCGACGTTCGTGACGACCGCGGCGGTGAGCGGCAACTCGAGGAACGTGCCGTCGCTCTCGTCGGCCTCGACCACGAACGTCGGCGCTCCGGTCCAGCGGGCCCCGCCCCCGACCTCGTGCACGTCGCCCCCGATGATGAACCCGGGATCCATCCCGGCCTCGGCGAGCGCCAAGGCCAGCATCGACGTGGTCGTGGTCTTGCCGTGGGTGCCCGCGACGCCGACGGCGCGGGCACAGGCGCAGATCGACGCGAGCATCCCGGCGCGGGTGAGCACCGGGATCCCGGCTGCCGCTGCGGCGCGCAACTCGACGTTGCCCGGCGGGATCGCCGTGGACGCCGTCACCGCGTCGACGCCGGCGACGAGCGCCGGATCGTGGCCGACGGCGACGTGCACCCCGGCGGTGCGCAACCGGTCGAGCACCGAGGACTCGCGCACGTCGCTGCCCGACGTCACGTGACCCATCCGGGCCAGCACGTGCGCAATGGCGCTCATACCGGGGCCACCCACCCCGACCACGTGGTAGCGGCCGGGGACGCGCAGATCGAGCGGGACGTCGGGGCGGGTCATGTCGCCCGGCATTGTCGCGTGCGCACGGTCGGCAGTGGTGGCTCCCGCCGCTCACCACGGGGCGCGGGCGTGCTCGACGGCCAGGCGGGCCACCGCGCCCGCTGCGTCCCGTCGGCCTCGGCTCGCCGCCGCCGCACGCACCTCGGCCCGCCGCTCGGGGTCGCGCAGATCCTCGAGCACCGCGTCCAGACGAGCGACGTCGAACTCGGCTTCGGGGACCAGGACCGCGCCACCGACCTCGGCCAACCAGCGAGCGTTCGCCGTCTGATGATCCGCGGCGGCAGCCGGCCACGGCACGAGCACCGACGCGAGCCCGAGCGCGCCGAGCTCCGCGACCGTGGACGCCCCCGCCCGTGCGAGCACCACGTCGGCAGCGGCGTAGGCGCTCGCCATGTCGTGCTCGAACGGCACGACCTGGTGCACCAGACCCGACGGGTCGAGCTGCGGGGTCCAGCCCTCGGCGTTGCGCCGACCGACCACGTGGCGGATCGCCACGTCGGTACGGCCCGCCCGGGCCGCCACGTAGTCCCGCACCACGTCGTTGATGGCCCCGGAGCCCTGGCTGCCGCCGACCACGAGCACCGTGAACCGGTCGGCCGGCAAGCCGAGCCGCCGGCGCGCCGCCGTCCGTTCGGCATCGGGATCCAGCGCCACGAGCTCGCGCCGGATCGGCGCTCCGGTGTGGACCGCGCGCCGCAACGTCGAGTCGGGGAACGCCACCGCCGTCGCTGCGGCGAGGCGGATCGTCAGCCGATTCGCAAGCCCCGGGATTGCGTCGTAGCTGACCGCGATCAGGGGCACCCGCCGTAGCCGGGCCGCGAGGACCACCGGCACGCTCGCGTAGCCCCCGACCGACACGACGACCCGGGGCCGCTCGCGCCCGACGAGACGCCAGGCCGCCACGAGGCCGACGGCCAGCTTCCGGGCTGCGACGAGCCGGGCCCGCCACAGACCCGATCGACGTTGTCCCCGGCGGGGGAACGGAGCGAGGTCGATCGTGAGCAGGCGGTGTCCGGCCGCCGGCACCGCCTCGGACTCGAGCCCCCGGGGGGTTCCCACCAGCGCGACGTCGCCCCACCCGATCGCAACCAGCGCATCGGCGATCGCGATCGCGGGGTTGACGTGACCGCCGGTGCCTCCGCCGGCGACCAGCACCGCCGTCACCGCGGTGCCGGGCGCGGGTTCCGGGCGACGTTGAGGAGCAACCCGGCACCCGCCATGGTCGCGAGCAGCGAGGAACCGCCGAACGACAGCAGGGGCAGCGTGATTCCGGTGAGCGGGAGGATCCCGGTCACGCCGGCGATGTTCACGAACGCCTGCAGCAGCAACCAGCCGGTGATCCCACCCGCCACCAGCAGCCCGAACCGATCCCGCGACCGGGCCGCTACCTGGATGCCGAACACGCCGAGCAGCACGAACAGCGCGCACACGGTGAGCACGCCGGCGAAACCCAACTCCTCCGCGAGGATCGCGAAAATGAAGTCGGTGTGGGCCTCGGGCAGGAAGCCCCACTTCGCCCGACTGGCACCGATACCGAGACCCGTCAGCCCACCGGAGGCCACCCCGATCCGGGCCTGCCAGACCTGGAACCCGATGTCCTGCTTGTGCGCGGCGAGGTCGAGAAACGCCGTCCACCGGGCCCACCGGTACGGCGTGGTCCGGATGAACAGCACCGCTCCGGACCCGAGCATCAACGCCCGCCACGCCAGCGGTATCAGCGGCGCACCGGCGACGAACGCCACGAGCAGGACGATGCCGCACAGCACGATCGCCGACCCGAGATCCCGCTGGAGCAGGTGCAGTGCGAGGAAAGCCAACAGCACCAACGTGATCGGACGAAGCGTGCGAGCGGGCAGGTGGGTCTGGTCCACCCGGCGGGCGAGCAGGTCGGCCACATAGAGCAGGACGGCGATCTTCACGAACTCCGACGGCTGGAATCCGATGGGTCCGATGTCCACCCAGGCGCGCGCCCCGTTGGTCTCCCGGCCGAGGCCGGGAACGAAGGGCAACAGCATCGCCACGAACGACGCCCCGAGGAGCCACGGCACCATCCGGCGCCAGAGCGCGAGCGGGATGCGCAGCGCAGCGAACAGCGCCGCCGCGCCGAGGGCGGCCCACACCAGCTGGCGGCGGAAGTAGGACCACGGGGACTGGTCCTCGTGGATCGCCTTCACCGACGTCGCCGACAGCACCATCACCAGACCGATGAGCGTCAACAGCGCGACCAACAACGCGATCGCGTAGAACGCAGGCGGAGCCGGGCGACGGGCGACGGGACGCGCCGTGGGATGCCGGGCGCGCGACGCGGCGACCCCGCCGCCGGCCGCCTCGCCGCCGCCGTCACGGCTACGACCGGTCCGACGCATCGTCGTCGTCGTCGATCCCATCTGCTACAGCCCCGCCGTGCGGGCGAAGTCGGCGTAGTAGATGCCCAACGCCGTCGCGACGCAGAGCCCGGCCAGGATCCAGAAGCGGATGATCACGGTGGTCTCCGGCCAGCCGGCCAGCTCGAAGTGGTGGTGGATGGGCGACATGCGGAACAGTCGGCGCGTGCGCCCCGACGCCTTGAACACGGTCATCTGAAGGGCCACCGACAGGATCTCCATCACGTAGAGGCCGCAGATCAAGGGCAACAGCAGGTGGGTGTTGGTCGTCAGTGCGAGCAGCGCGAGCGCGGCGCCGAGGCCCTGCGAGCCGACGTCGCCCATGAAGATGCGGGCCGGGGCGGCGTTCCACCACAGGAACCCGAGACAGGCCCCGCCGAACGCGACCGCCACGATCGACAGGTCGAACGGGTTGACGATCTCGTAGATCTCGGTCTTCGACACGCCCTGCAGGTTCCGGAACCCCCAGAAGGCGATGATCGTGAACGCGAAGAAACCCATGGTCGCCGACCCGGCAGCGAGGCCGTCGAGACCGTCGGTGACGTTGACGGCGTGGGCGGTCGAGAAGATCATGAACGTCGCGAGCACCAGGTAACCGACCACGCCGAGCTCCCAGCCCGGCAGGTCGGCCCGGGTGAACGACAGCTTGGTGTTGATGTCGACGACGGTGACGAGCAGCAGTGCGATCACGAAGCTCATCACCAACATGATGTGGCTCTTCGTCTTCCAGAAGATGCCTTTGTTGTGACGCTTGCGGACCTTCAGCACGTCGTCGACCAGTCCGACCGCAGCCAGCAGGAGCACGCCGCCGAACACCACGAAGGCCTGGTCGGAGAAGTACGTGCCCTCCATGGTGTGCGCCGCCAGGTAGCCGACGAGCGCCGCCAACAGGAACGCCAGCCCGCCCATCGTCGGCGTCCCGGCCTTGTGCTGGTGCTCGGGGGCGCGGGCGTTGCGCTCGTCCTTGGTGAGGATCGGCTGAGCCAGGCTGCGGCGCTGGAACAGTCCGATGAGCAGCTTCGTGCCGATCAGCGAGGTGAGCATCGCGACGGCGGCGCCGACGAACAGTGCCTTCACGGCCGCGCCTCCAGAAGCTCCCGGGCGACTGCCCGGTCGTCGAAAGGGACCGTCCCGGCCGGGCCGAGATCCTGGGTCGTTTCATGGCCCTTCCCGGCGATCACCACGACATCGCCCGGTCGGGCCTCGGCGAAGGCCGTGGCGATCGCCGCACGGCGCTCCGGTTCGACGACGGTCCGGGATCGATGGGGTGGGGCGATGCCGTCCAGCACGGCCGCGATGATGGCAGCCGGGTCCTCCGAACGCGGGTTGTCCGAGGTCAGGACCACCACATCGGCCCGCTCGGCAGCGACCGCCCCCATCCGCGGTCGCTTGTCGGCATCGCGGTCCCCGCCGCAGCCGAACACGACGAGCACCCGGCCCGCGGTGCCGGCGCGGGCGGCCACGAGCACGGCCTCGAGCCCTTCGGGAGTGTGGGCGTAGTCGACGACGACGGCGAAGGGCTGCCCGGCGTCGACCGCTTCGAACCGGCCCGGCACCGGGGGGACCGACGCGAGCCCGGCGGCCGCCGTGCCCGGCTCGACACCGGCGGCGACGACCGCCTCGAGCGCCGCCAGGGCGTTGCCCACGTTGAACGTCCCCCCGAGCGGAACTTCGACGGGATGACCGCGCCAGGAGAACCGTGACCGGGTCGGACCGAGCTCGAGGCCGGCGGCGTCCGCCATGCCGTACGCGACCACCGGCACCCCCGCCTGCTCGGCGAGGCGCCGGCCCCAGGGATCGTCGGTGTTCACCACGCCGACGGTGCAGGCACCGGCCTCGAACAACCGGGCCTTGGCCGCGAAGTACGCGTCCATCGTGCCGTGGAAGTCGAGATGGTCGCGACCGAGGTTGGTGAACACGCCCACGGCGAACCGTGTGCCGTCGGTGCGGTGCAGGGCCAACGCGTGCGAGGACACCTCCATGGCCACCGCGGTGCAGCCCTCGCCGCGGAACCCGGCGAGGGCCCGCTGCAGGTCCGGCGCCTCCGGGGTGGTGCGTGCGCCGGTCAGCGTGCCCAACATCCCGCAGCGCTGCCCGGCGTGTTCGAACAGGAACCGGACGAGCCACGCCGTCGTCGTCTTGCCGTTCGTACCGGTGACCCCGACGACGCGCAGCGCCGCCGACGGCGATCCGTGGACGGCGTCGGCGACCCGACCGAGGACGGCGCGGACCGACGCGACCTGGAACTGAGGTACGCCCAGATCCAGCGGGCGTTCCACGAGCAGTGCGCACGCGCCGGCGGCGACGGCGGCCGCTGCGTGCACGTGGCCGTCGGTGACGGCGCCCGGCAGGCAGCAGAACAGCCAACCCGGCCGAACCTGCCGGGAGTCGTGCGTGCAGTCGACCACCTCCCCGGCCACGGGTTCTGCACCGGCACGATCCCGCCCTACGGGGAGGGGGTCGACGCGACGGGCACCGGCGGTCGCCGCCAGCTCGTCGAGGCGCATCACCGCACCTTGGCGCCGGCGCAGTCGCCGCCCGTGGGCGCGATCCGCTGGATCCGAACCGCTTCCTGGGCCACGAGCCGGAACAGCGGGGCGGCGGCGACCGCGCCGGACTGGAACCGGTACGGGTCGGGCTCGTCGATGGTCACCACGATCGTCAGCTTGGGATCGTCGGCCGGCAGGAAGCCCTCGAACGACGTGACGTAGTGGTGGTTGCCGTCCTTGTCCCGGTAACCGTCGATCGTGCCGTCGGGAGCCTTGTACGGCGGGGTCTGCGGCTTGTACGCCGTCCCCGTCTTGCCCGCCACCGGGTACCCGGCGACCGCGGCGCGTTCCTTGGCCGTGCCGTCCTCCCGGCAGATGACACCCTTGAGCGCCTCGGTCATCGCCACTGCGGTGGCGGGACTCACCGCGGCGCGGGTGGGCGACGGTGCCGCCGGATGTTGCACGCCTTCGGGGTCGATCGTGGCCCGCACCAACCGCGGTGCGACGTAGGTGCCCCGGTTGGCGAGGGTGTTCATCGCCCCCGCCAGCTGCACCAGGGTGACGCCGAAGCCCTGGCCGTAGGGAATCGTCGCCTTCTGGGCGTCGTTCCAGCGGCTGAGCGGCGGCAGCAGACCGGGCGACTCGTCCGGGAAACCGAGACCCGTCGTCGTCCCGAACCCGAAGGCCCGCAGGTAGTGGTCGACCCGGGTGGAGCCGATCGAGCGGGCGAGCAGCACCGTGCCGATGTTGGACGACCGGGCGATGATCGTCTCCATGTCCATCGTCACCGGCGCCCGGGGCCCCTCGGCGTCGTAGACGACATGCTCCTTCGTGATCTGGAGGCTGCCGGGTACCTGCCAGACCTGCTCGAGGGTGGTGGTCCCCTCCTCGATCGCGCCCGACCCGGCGATGATCTTGGCCACCGAGCCCGGCTCGTAGGTGTCGACGAGCGCGTTGTTGGCGCTCGACACCGCCACCTTCTGGGTCTTGGCGTCACGCCGCACGTTGGCCAGGGCAAGGATGTCGCCCGAGCGGGTGTCGAGCACGACGACCATGCCGCCCTTGGCCTTGGTCTCCTCCACGCGGCGCACCGTGAGCTCCTCGACGGCGTACTGCAGCTGCCGGTCGACGGTGAGCACGAGGTCGCTGCCCGCCTGGGGCGCCACCACGCGGTCGACCCCGAGCGGGATCGAGCGACCCTCTCGATCCCGCTCGCGGATGAGGCTCCCCGGAACGCCGGCGAGCACCGATTCGTACTGCTTCTCGAGTCCACCCGTGCCCTTGCCGTCCGGGTCGGTCCCCCCGAGCACACCGGCCGCGAGGCTGCCGGCAGGCCGGACGCGCCGCGGCTCGAGGTAGCTGAACACACCGGGCAGTCCGAGCGCCTTCACGGCCGCCGCGACGTCGGCATCGATCTGGCGGGCCAGGTATGCGAACTCGCCGCCGCTGTTGAGCCGCACCAGCGCGGCGTTCGCCGTGGCCTGATCCCACCGCAGCGGTCCGGCGAGGGCCACGATCGTGCCCACCCGGTCCTCGATCAGCCGGGGATCGGCCCACAGCGTCGTCGACGGCACGGACATCGCGAGCTCGTAGCCGTTGCGGTCGAAGATCGTGCCCCGATCCCCGGGGAGCGAAACGGTCCGAAGCCGTTGCGTGTCGCCCTCGGCGACGTACACGTCGGCGTTCGCCGTCTGCAGGAGGCCGACGTGCCACAGCGCGAGCGCGAACGCGACCGCCGCCGCCGCGACCACGACGGCGAGCCGCCGGCGGGGTGCGCCGGCCCGCCAGCGGCGCCGGGGGGTGGCGGCCCGGCGGGCCGACGCCGGCGAGGCGCCCCGCCTCGGCGCACCGGCCACGTGGCCCGGCGCGGTCATGGCGCCGCGCCGACGAGGGGCTTCACGGTGGTCCAGTCGGGCCGGACCACGCCGTCACCCTGCACACCGGCGCGCGCGCCGGCTGCGGCGGTGGCCGCGACGACCGCCGCTTCGCTCGGCGCCAGGAAGACCGGGTTCGCCCGGCGCCAGCCGAAACGTTCGGCCATCGGGAGCACGTACGAGGGCGACTGCAGCTCGGCGAGACGGGCGCGCCACACGTCGTAGTCGCGCAGCTCGGTCCGGTAGTCACGGTCGAGGCGATCGAGCACGAGCTGGTTCTCGGCGAGCTGCGCCTGGAACGCGACGGCGCCGACCGAGGCACCGAACAGACCGAGGAACACCACGACCAGGACGACCCCGGCCCGGCGGCGCCGGCGAGCGGGCGCGACGACCCGGAGGTGCTCGGCGCGGCGCAGCGCCTCGGCGGGGCGCGATCCCGGGCGCGCCGTTTCGGCCGTCGGGCGAGCGGTCCCGACGCTCGGTCGCAGCGCTGCTGCCGTCGCCTCGCGCGCCATCGCTACCCCGCCACCCGACCGGGCCGGTCGGTGTCGCGTCGCTCGACGCCGAGCTTCTCGGCGACACGCAGGCGCGCCGAGGCCGACCGCGGATTGCGGGCCAGTTCGATGGCACCCGGCGCCACACCGCCCGGTCGCACGAGACGCACGGTGCGCACTGCCCCGCAGGCGCACGGCAACCCCGGCGGGCAGGTGCAGCCGCCGGTCGACGCGAGGCGGAATCGGTGCTTGACGATGCGGTCCTCGCCCGAGTGGTAGCTGATGACCGCGACCCGGCCCTTCGGCTGCACGAGGTCGATGGCGGCGTCGAGCACGACGGGCAGTTGGGCGAGTTCCTCGTTCACCGCGATGCGCAACGCCTGGAAGGTTCGCTTGGCCGGATGGCCGCCCCGCCGACGCGCGGCTGCGGGGATGGCGTCGCGCACGACCTCGGCGAGCGCCGCCGTGGTCTCGATCGGGCGGGCCGCGACGATGGCCCGTGCGATGCGGTCGGCGAACCGCTCGTCTGCGTTGTCCCGCAGTACGGCGGCGAGCACGGCGACGTCGGCGCCGTTCACGAGGTCGGCGGCCGACCAGCCCTGCTCCGGGTCCATCCGCATGTCGAGCGGACCCTCGTGGCGGTAGGAGAACCCGCGCTCGGGCCGGTCGAGCTGGGGCGACGAGACGCCGAGGTCGAGCAGGACGCCACTCACGGACGGGACACCGGGATGGTTCGACGAGAGCTCGTGCATGACGTTTGCGAGGTCGGCGAACCGGCGACGGCGCAGGATCACCCGGTCGCCGAAACGGGCGAGGCGGGCTCCGGCGGCGGCGAGGGCGTCGGGATCACGGTCGAGTCCGACGAGCACGCAGTCGGGCCGGGACTCGAGCAGGAGGGCCGCATGCCCTCCGGCACCGAGCGTTGCGTCGACCAGCGTTCCCGCCGGGACGGCGGCGAAGGTCGCGACGACCTCCTCCGCCAGGACCGGATCGTGGACGAACCCGTCCTCGTCGGGTTCACCGACGCTCATCGGCAGTCCCCCGGGCAGCGGTTGCTGTCGGGATGTCTCCCCGGCTAGCGAGACGGAAGCGGGCGGAGTTGGGGCTGTCCATCTTGCCGTCCGGGAGACTGCGGATGAGCGTGGTGGGCCCGTGCGGGCGGGTCCTCACCGGCTGTCGTCGGTTCGTGTCCTCGGCGCTCCTTTCGGTCGTGGTGGTCCTCGGGTCGGGGCGGGTGATCGCCGGGGCGGGTCGTTCACGCACCGCGGATCGCGGCCGTGCCGCGCGCTCGGCGCTCGTCGTACCTGGCGGGGTTCCAGATCTCGACCCGATCGATCGAGCCGGCGACGACGACCTTGCTCCCCGGTTCGAGGCCGGCGAACTCGCGCAGGTCGCGTTCGACGAGCACCCGGCCCTGAGCGTCGACGGCGACCTCGAAGGCGTTGTGGGCGAACGCCCGCCACTCGTCACGAGAGATCTCACCCCGCTTCATGCGCTCCGTCGTCTCCTTGGCTTGCTGGTCGAAGTCGTCACGGGTGAACACGTCGATGCACCCGTCGGCCCCGAGGGTGAGGAAGCACGAGGGTTCGAAACGGGGCCGGAACCCGGACGGCAACGCCAGACGACCCTTCGGGTCGAGCTGTCGCTCGTGGCGTCCGACGAACACGGTTCCGCTCGCTCCTCATGCCTGATCCCCCTTGCGGGGTTGGTTTCCGCCGTGAGGACTGCACTCGCAGCCCCACTTCGCCCCACTTTGAACCCCTTTCTCCCCCCTGTCAACCCACTTCGCGCCACTTTCTTCCCCTTCGAACCCCTGACGCCCCACCGGACGCCCCACCGGACGCCCCACCGGACGCGCAATGACCACCGGTCGGCGACCGGCTCGAGCGAGCGCCGTGGCCGAACGACGCAGCCCGGAGGGGCCCGGTCGCATCGTCCCGGCGCACGGGTCAGGACGGCGCGCACGATCGCGCGAGCAGCCACTCCAGCGGCGTGTGTTCGCCCGAGCCCACGAGCGGCCACACCGGCGGTCTAGACCCGAACGTCGCAGCGGGCGACCGGGGAGCCTATGCGCTCAGAGTGGCGCGCCGCGCGCTCCACGTGAAACGGGCTGGTTCAGCCGATGACGGTGAGATCGCCGCAGGCCTCGCGGCGCACCGGTCCGGGCGGGCCGACCCCCGTGCACAGCCGGTACGCGCCGGGTTCGAGCCGTGCGGGCAACACGAACACCTGGGGCTGCGAGAGCCGGGACGAGATCGCCGGCGCGGCGACCGTCCGGCCGGGCGACGCCAGCGACGGCCCGCCGAAGCGCTCGTCGATCAGCCACGCAACCGTGACGTCGTTGCGCCGCAGCGAGGCCAGAGTCCCCTTCACGTCGTCGTCGGCACCGCCCGCCGTCGTGACGGTCACCCGGGCACCCGGGGCCGCCGCCGCCGGCGCGACCTCGAGCACCACCCCGGGCGCCGCCGGCAGCGTGGCTACCGGTGACGCGTCCTCACGCCCGCACCCGCTCACCGCGCCGCCGGCGAGCACCAGCGCCACGGCGACCCCGCGTCGGGTTCGGCCTGCGATCGTCGACCCGACGGCTTCGATCCCCCGTCGACGCGGTGTCACGCCCCGAACGTACCGGCGAGCAGCCGCGCGAGCGCGGCATCGGCATCCTCGGCCTCGTGGACGACGCCGGCGAGCGCGGCCGCGAGCTCGAACCGGGCCCCGCCGTCGAGCGCCAGCAGACCGACCAGCGCGCTCGGATCCCACCGGCCGTACAGCGCGCTCTGGAAGCGGGCCCCGGCCCTCGTCCGGCGCTGACTGACCCCGACGGCCTTGCGACCGGCGACCACCACCTCGCCCGGCCCGAGCCCGGCGAAGCACACGAGCGACGACCACGGCGAGCGGACCATGCCCGACCGGTGCACCAGTGCGTCGGATCCGAGCGCCGCGGCCCACGCCTCACCCAGCCACCACGTCGCGCGCCCGACGTCGTCGGACCACCGTTCGTGCCCCGCAGGCACGAGCACGTCGACCCACACCACTTCCCCGGGCACCAGCAACACCGCTCCCCCGCCGCTGCGCCGCCGCACCACCTCGACACCGGACCGGTCGCACGCCTCGACGTCGACGACCCCGACCGCCTGGGCCGACCCGAGCACCAGCGCCGGGCGGTCGACCTCGTGGACCCACACGGTCGGCACCACCGGGTCGGGCCAGTCCCGGGCGTGGAACCGTGACGCGGACCCCCGGCAGCGCTCGACCCGCCAGCGGTCCGTCACGACGCCTTCGCCAGATACGGCTTCCAGGCCTCGGGGATGCGGCTGACGGCGACGACCACCCATGCGGTCTCCCGCGGCGGCCGGGGCACCCGGCGCAGCCGCATGTTCGCCTCCTCCGGCGTTCGGTCGCGCTTGTGCAGATTGCACGGACGGCAAGCCGCCGTGACGTTCTCCCAGACGTGCTGGCCGCCACGGCTGCGGGGCATCACGTGGTCGATCGAATCCGCGGCGCCGCCGCAGTACTGGCAGCGATGGTCGTCACGAGCGAACACCGCCCGTCGCGACAGCGCGACCCGGCGGCTGTACGGGACCTTCACGACGTACCGCAACCGGATCACGAGCGGGGTCGGCAAGCTGGCGCGCGCCGAGCGCAGGTGGGAGCCGTCGTCGGCGAGCAGATCGGCTTTGTCCTCGAGGATCAGGCAGGCGGCACGCCGGACCGACACGACGGAGAGCGGCTCGTAGGTCGCATTGAGGACGAGCGCGCTCTGCACGGCCGGAACCTACCGACGCCCTCGTCGGCGTCTCGACCGGTTTCCCCGCAGGCGGCTGCGCTCGGCGCGGCACCATTCGAGGTACTGCACCAGATCGGCGCCGTCGGGCTGGGGCACGCCGTCACCGTACTGGGTCTGCATGCGGAACCTCAGATAGCCCGCCGGCGGCGTGGGCACGGGCGGCCACCGCCGCCACCAGCCGCCCGGCGCCAGGCGCGCCGCCTGGCCGAGCGCAACGGCCCACAGATCGGGGCGGCGTGCGACGGCCAGGACGGCGCTGCGGCTCAGCGGCGCTGCTGTTCGGCCCACGCGCCGGTGTCGGCCTTGGGCTCCTTGGGCAGCCCGAGGACCATCTCTCCGATGATGTTGCGCTGCACCTGGGACGTGCCGGCGTAGATCGTGCCGGCCCGCGCGTTGAGGAACGTGTTCACCCACGACATCGACGAGTTCGGCGCACCGGCGTCGTCGGTCTGGAACGAACTCGACGGCCGACGACCGGTCGGCGCGAGCGCATCGGCCCCGAGGATGTCGACGGCGAGCTCCGTCACGATCCGGTGGTACTCGCTCCAGTAGAGCTTGAAGATCCCGCCGTCGGGACCGGGATGGTGGCCGGCGAGGAAGCGGGTCAACGTGCGCATACCCAGATAGCGCATGATCTGCACCTTGGAGTGGCACCAGGCCAGGCGTTGGCGGATCTGCGGGTCGTCGGCCGTGCCGTTGGCCTGAGCGAGGGCGACGAGGCGGTCGAGTTCGGCCTGGAAGCGCACGGGCATCGTGGCCGCCGCCTCACCGCGTTCGTAGCCCAGCAGCGTCATCGCCACGGCCCAGCCGTTGTTCACCCCGCCGACGACGTTCTCCTTCGGCGTCACGGCGTCCGTGAAGAACGTCTCGTTGAACTCGGCGTCGCCCGACATCATCTTGATCGGGCGGACCTCGACGCCGGGCTGGCGCATGTCGACGAGCAGGAACGTGATCCCCTTGTGCTTGGGGGAGTCGGGATCCGTGCGGGCGAGGACGAAGATGTGGTCGGCCAGGTGCCCGGCCGAGGTCCAGATCTTCTGGCCGTTGATCACCCACTGGTCGCCATCGAGCACGGCGCGCACCCCGAGGTTGGCGAGATCGCTGCCGGCGTTCGGCTCGCTGTAGCCCTGGCACCACGTGTGTTCGCCCGACAGCAGCTTGGGCAGGTAGTGGGCCTTCTGCTCGTCGGTGCCCCACTGCAGCAGCGTGTTGCCGAGCATCGTGATGCTGAACGCGTCATTGGGCCCGCCCGTCGGCACGCCCGCTTTGGCGAACTCCTCGGCGAGGATCACCTGCTCGAGCGGCGTGAGCCCCGCACCGCCGAACGCGCTCGGCCAGCCCGGCGCCAGGTAGCCCGCCTCGTAGAGCGTGTGGCGCCACTCCTGCACGAAGCGCTCGAGGGCCTCGCCGTCGAGAGAACCGATCCCTCCCCAGTTCCTCGGCAGCTTCTCGGCCAGGAACGCCTGGACCTTCTCGCGGTAGCGCTCGGCTTCGGCGGTATACGCAGGCAGCATGAGCCGGGATGCTACGCAGCGATGGCGGCGGCGTGACGGCTCGGCGTGACGGCTCGGCGTGACGGCTCGGCGTGACGGCTCGGCGTGACGGCTCGGCGTGACGGCTCGAGGTGCTAGGCAGGGGGCCATGCCCGCGTACTTCATCGCCTGCTCCGACGTCGTCGATCGCGACGAGCTCAACCGCTACCTCGCCGGCGCCCCCGCCTCCATGGCCGGACGCGAGATCAAGGTCCTCGTGTTCGACGAGCAGACCGAGTCCGTCGAGGGCAAGGCGCCGCACCGCACGGTCGTGCTCGAGTTCCCCGACAAGGCCGCCGCCATGGATTGGTACAACTCCGACGTCTATCAGGCCGTCGTCGGGCACCGGCTCGCGGCGACCGCCAACGGCTTCGCCGCCCTCGTGCAAGGTTTCGGCTCCTAGGCCAGCACCAGACCGGCGGCGCCCACGAG
>JBILVB010000049.1:0-22357 GCA_044370695.1 Acidimicrobiales bacterium
TTCACGATCGGGAACACGCCGGCGTCGTCGTACAGCGTGCGGGCGTTGTCGTTGCAGGGCAACTGGTTGTACACGGGTGGGGCGTTCGACGGGGTGAGCGGCGGTGTCAACGGCGACACCCGTACGACCACCCAGAAGAACCTGGCCCGGCTGGACTGGCGGACCGGGAAACCGGACTGGCAGTGGAAGGCGTCGGCGCTCGGACCGGTGTACGAACTGGACGCGTCCCGGCTCGGTGACCGGGTGTACCTGTCGGGGCTGTTCAAGACGGTGAGCGGGGTGACCTCGCCGAACGCGTTGGGGAACGCGGTGGTGAACACGACCGACGGCAAGCTCGTGCCTGGTTTGCAGCCGATCAAGCCGTCGACCGGGTCCACGACGGCCGGGTACGGGCAGGGGATCCTGGAGTCGGCCGACGGCTCGAAGGTGTACGCGCTGCCGATCGAGCACACGATCCAGTTGTTGGACCGGGCGACGCTGGCGTGGCAGTACTCGCACATCACCGTCCAGGGTGGTGACTACCAGGCGCTCGCGGAGATCGACGGGGTCGTGTACGGCTCGTGCCACTGCGGGAACTGGAACTACTCGGGTCCGTTCCTGTGGTTCTTCCCGTGGGGGCAGTTCGACCGGGTCGACGCGATCCGCTACGTGGCCGGGTACCGGTCCGACACGCTGGCCAAGGACAACGAGTTCGATCCGCAGATGACGTCGCTGTACGGCGAGGGACCGTGGGATTTTTTCGTCGACTCGGCCAAGTGTCTCTGGGTGGGCGGGGATGCGACGTCGGGGTCGTGGGTTAACGGGTCGAACATGTGGGCGGGCGGGTTCGTGAAGTACTGCCCGCGCGACACCGCGGCGCCGACGACGCCGCCGAACTGGTCGGCGACCTGGCCGGCCGGTGGGGTGCCGACGTTGTCGTGGGCGGGTTCGACCGACAACTCGGGCAGTGTGCAGTACGAGGTACTGCGTGACGACCGGGTGATCGCGACGACGTGGGGCCGGTCGTTCACCGACACCGGGCGCACCACGTCGGCCCGGTACGCCGTGCGCGCCGTCGACGCCACGGGGAACCGGTCCGCGTCGACGCCGGTCACCTCGGTGTCGCCGCCGGCGCAGCAGCAGACGCTCCTGCCGGCCGGGTCGCAGTGGTCCTACGACGTGTCGAGGGTGGACCGTGGGACTGCGTGGGCGCAGCCCGGGTTCGACGTGTCGGGGTGGCCGAAGGGCAACGGGATCCTCGGGTTCACCGAGAACGACCTGGCGACGACGTTCCCGCAGTGGGCGCAGACGTCGTACCTGGTGCGCACCTTCACGGTGAGCGACCCGGCGAAGGTGGTCTCGGCCACGCTCGACCTGATCCGTGACGACGGGGTCGTCGTGTACGTGAACGGCACCGAGATCGCACGCGACAACGTGCCCGCCGGTGCCGGCTACGGCGTGCTCGCCCCGGAGTTCGTGTGGGGGGCCGACGAGCGGGCGTGGGTGTCGTACCCGATCCCGGTCGCGTCGCTCGTCGCCGGGACCAACACGATCGCCGTGCGGTTGCACCAGGCGACCACCAACCCGGGCGACGCGTCCTTCGACGGCCGCGTACGGGCCGAGGTCCGCTGACTCGACGCCTGGTTGTGGCCTCTACGATCCGGGCATGGCTCCGCGTTCCGTCGCCCAGGTCGTCCGAACCCACGCTGCCGAGCAGGCCTCGGTCGTCGCGCTCCACAGCGGCGACGAGGCGATCACCTACGGGGAACTGAACCGGCGTGCCAGCCAGGTCGCGAACGGCCTGGTGGCGGCCGGCGTCCAGCCCCAGGACCACGTCGCCTGGCTCGACAAGAACAGCCCGGAGTTTTTCGAGCTGTGGTTCGGCGCGGCCAAGTGCAACGCCGTGATGACCCCGGTCAACTGGCGTCTCGCCGCGCCCGAGGTCGCCTACATCGTCAACGACGCGCAGGCCACGGTCTTCGTGATCGGCAAGGACTTCCTGCCGGTGCTCGAGGCGATCGAGGGCCAATTGCCGACGGTGCGGCTCGTGCTCGTCGTCGGCGACGTCGAGGGTCGCACCTCGTTCTCGGCGTGGCGTGACGCCCAGTCCGACGCCGACACCGACCTCGACGGCGGCTGGGAGGACGTCGCGGTCCAGATGTACTCCTCGGGCACGACCGGTTTGCCCAAGGGCGTGATGCTGTCGAACAAGAACCTCTTCGTCGCCCTACCGGCCTACGACGAGTACATGCACTTCGACGGGTCGTCGGTGAACCTGATCGCCATGCCGCTGTTCCACATCGGTGGTGGCGGTTGGGCGATGGCCGGGCTCTACCAGGGGATCCCGGGCGTCATCGTCCGCGAGGTCGACCCGGTGGCGATCATCGGCCTGATCGAGAAGCACCGCATCACCCACGGCTTCGTCGTGCCGGCGTTGCTGCAGTTCATGCAGATGGTGCCCGGCGTCGGCGACCGGGACTTCTCCTCGTTGCGCTGCCTGCTCTACGGCGCGAGCCCGATCTCCACCGAGGTGCTCGTCGGCAGCCTGCGCACCTTCGGCGGCGGGTTCATGCAGGCCTACGGCCTCACCGAGACCACGGGCACGGTCGTGGCCCTCGCCCCCGAGGACCACGACCCGGCCGGCCCCAACGCGCACCGGTTGCGCTCGGCGGGCAAGCCGATCGCCGGGGTCGAGGTGCGCATCGTCGATCCGAACACCGGCACCGACGTCCCCGTCGGCGAGGTGGGTGAGATCTGGGTGCGCTCGGAGCAGGTGATGAAGGGCTACTGGAACCTGCCGGCCGAGACGGCCAAGGCGGTGCTGCCCGACGGGTTCTTCCGCACCGGCGACGCCGGGTATCTCGACGCCGACGGGTACGTGTACATCCACGACCGGGTGAAGGACATGATCGTGTCGGGCGGCGAGAACATCTACCCGGCCGAGGTCGAGAACGCGTTGATGTCGCACCCCGGGGTGGCGGACGTGGCGGTGATCGGTGTGCCGTCGGAGCGCTGGGGCGAGACGCCCAAGGCGCTGATCGTCCCCAAGGCCGGGGCCACGATCGACGAGGCCGAGGTGATCGAGTTCTGCCGCGAGCGCCTCGCCCGGTTCAAGTGCCCGACGTCGGTGACCGTGGTCGCGGCGATCCCCCGCAACCCCAGCGGCAAGGTGCTGAAGAAGGACTTGCGGGCCCCGTACTGGGAGGGCCGCGAGCGGATGGTCAACTGACCCTCGGGGCCCTTGGCCCTCAGCTCCCGATCACCCGTAGGCCGAGTTGGCGGGCGGCGTGGGCCTGACGGAGATCGAAGGTGCAGAACACGAGCTCGGGGATTCGCAGCATCTGCGCCGCTGCGAGGTGCAGCGCGTCGAGGGATCGCACCCCGATGGTCTCGGCGATGTCGGCAGCGCGTCGCCACGCCCGCTCGTCGAGCGACACCAGCGCCATCGAGTCGAAGTCGCGTTCGCACCGCTCGCGCGCGGCGCTGAGCGGTGCCCCGCTCAGCAGACGTGCGAGGTTGCGGCGGACCTCGACGAGGGTCAACCACGAGGTGACCAGGACCGGGTCTGCGGTGAGGTACGACGCAGCGTCGTCGGAGTCGGCCTCCTCGACGTAGAGCTTCAACAGTGCGCTCGAATCGACGTAGGTCGTCATTCGCCGCGGTCCTCGCGCAGCGCATCGAGGCTGCGGCGCTCGGCTCTGGCGCGGGGCCCGGGGGTGATCGGGCGCGCGGACGAGGGCGGGCGGATCCAACCCTCCTCGATGCCTCGGGCGAGCGGGTCGGGTCGGGTGACCGGGGTGATGAGGGCGACGGGCACGCCGCGGTCGGTGACCTGGATGACCTCGCCCGCAGCGGCCTGGCGCAGATACTCGGAGAGGTGCTGCTTGAGCTCGCGGATGCCGACGTTCATGTGTTCACAGTAGTGAGCGATGTGGTCACATCGGGGGCCGCAGCGGGCGGACGCCGTCGTAGGCGTGGGCGAGGCGGAGCACCTCGACGTCGGCGCCGGGCCGGCCGATCAGCTGCAGGCCCATGGGCAGCCCGCGTTCGTCGAACCCGGCGGGCACGCTGATCGCCGGCAGCCCGGCGAACGTGGCGTACGCGGCCACCTCCATCCACCGGTGGTAGGTGTCCATCGCCCGGTCGCCGATGCGGTCGGGCCAGCGCTGCTCGACCGGGAACGGCCACACCTGCGCACTCGGGAGGGCCAGCACGTCGACGGTGTCGAACAGCCGGACCGTGTCCCGGAAGAACGCCGTGCGCACGGCGGACGCCGCGCTGATGGCGGCACCGGTGAGCGCCACGCCGCGGTCGAGTTCCCACAGCGCCTCGGGTTTGACGAGGGCCCGGTCCGAAGCAGTCCGCACCGCGCTCGACAATGTCCCCGACACCAGCAGTGCCCGCCACACCAGCCAGGCCTCCCACACCTGCTCGGGCGGCAGGCCGAACCGGGCCGGCTCGACCCGGGCGCCGAGCGCTCCGAGGCGTGCGAGCGCACCCTCGCACACCGCGAGGATCCCCGGCTCGATCGCCAGATGACCGTCGAGATCGCCGAGCCAGCCGATGCGCACCCCGGACGGGTCGCCGGCGAGCGTGCGGCGGGCCGCGGCGACGCCGTCGAGCCCGTCGAGTCGGCCGGGCAGGGCGAGCGGCGCGTTCGGGTCCGCACCGGCCTGGGTGCCGAGCAGCAGCGCCACGTCGAGGGCGTTGCGGCCCATGGGTCCCTCGGTCGCGAGCTGGGCGAGGTAGGCATCGGTGGACGGGTACGACGGCACCCGACCCTGGCTGGGGCGGAACCCGACGACGTCGCACCACCCGGCCGGGTTCCGCAGCGAGCCCATGTAGTCGCTGCCGTCGGCGACGGGGACCATGCCGGTCGCGAGAGCGACGGCGGCACCCCCGCTCGAACCGCCGGCGGTACGGGTCGGGTCGAACGGGTTGCGGGTGACGCCGTACACGTCGTTGAAGGTGTGCGAGCCGAGGCCGAATTCGGGAACGTTCGACTTCGCGATCACCAGACACCCGGCCGCGCGCATTCGTTGCACGAGCAACGAATCGCCGGCGGCGATCCGGTTGGCGAAGAGGCGGGAGCCCATCGTGGTCGGAAGACCGGCTGCGTCGGTGAGGTCCTTCACGGCGTGGGGGAACCCGTGCATCCATCCCCGGGAGCGGCCGGCAACCAGTTCGTCGTCGCACACTGCGGCCTCGGCCAGCACGTCGTCGCGATCGCGCACGGCGACGAGCGCGTGCAGCGCCGGGTTGCGAGCGGCGATGCGGTCGTAGTGCGCGGTGACGACTTCCCGGCACGAGACCGTCCGGGCGTGGATGGCTGCGGACAGCTCGGCGGCGGGGAGCGCAGTGAGGTCCATGGCGGCATCGTCGCGCCCTTGGGTGCACGGCACACCGGCCCGGTACCCTGGCCGGGGGGACTACCAGAGGGAGATCGCATGAAGGGTCTGTACGTCGCCGTGGCGGTGACGATGGCGGCCGTCGCCGCGGTCTTCGCGCTGTTCGCCGAGATCGAGCAGCGCTACGGGCTCTCGACGAACTCGCTCGGCCTGATCGCCGGTGCGGCGTTCGGGGCGTCCCTGGTCACGCAGCTCACCCTTTCGCGCTACGCCGATCGCGGGTACGGGGCAGTGCTGCTTCGGGTCGGCATGGCGGCTGGCACGGTCGGGCTGTTCTGGTTCGCCGCGGCCACCGAGGTGTGGCAGTTCGTGCTCGCCCGGGCGCTGCTGGGTGCCTCGGTCGGCATGATCATGCCCCCGGCCCGTCGGGTGGTGATCGCCACGGCCGAGGGCAACGCCGGCGAGCGGCTCGGTGTGCTCTACGCGTTCTTCCTGGCCGGCTTCGTCGCCGGTCCGCCGATCGCCGGCGTGCTCACCACGATCGGGGACGTCCGCCTTCCCTTCGTCGTGTTCGGCGTGGTCATGGCCGTCGTCTCGGTGGCCTCGGCGCTGCGGCTGCGGATCCCGGAGGCCCCGCGCACCGCGGCGGGCGCACCGGTGGTCGACAAGCGGGTCCTGCGGCGGTTGATCCGCACCCGCCAGGTGATCGCCGCGCTGCTGGTGATCCTGTCGTTCCGCTTCTCGGTCGGGGTGTTCGAGCCGCTGTGGGCCGTCCACCTCGACGCCCTCGGCGCCTCGACGCTGACGGTGTCGTTGTCGCTCACGTTGTTCGCCGCCCCGATGCTGATCGTGGCCAAGCAGGCCGGACGGCTGTCGGACCGGCTCGGACCCCGCTTCGCGTCGGTGGTGTCGGCCCTGGCGACCGTGCCCCTGATGGCGTCCTACGGTGTGTTCGAGTCACTTCCGGTCGTGTTCCTGCTGTGCGTCCCGCACGGCCTGCTCGAGGCCGTGCAGTCGCCCGGCACCCAGGCGGCCATGGCCGAGGCGGCCCCGGTGGAGGACACGGCGTCGGCCCAGGGTCTCGGCGAGGCCGGCGGGTCGCTCGCGGCGATGATCGGGGCGTTGGCCGCAGCGCCGATCTACGACGCCTGGGGGGCGCTGGTGGCCTGGGTGCTCGCCGCGCTGACGATGGCGGCGCTGCTCACGGCCAGCGCGCTGCTCGACCGTCCGGTGCGGCGCCGGCATCCGGCGCCGGCGCCCAGCGGCGTGCCGAGCGCCCTCTAGGCTCGCCTCCACTCGGAAAGGGAGGCTGACGGAATGGACCGTTCGTCGGAGATCGAGACGCTTCGTTGCGAGGTCGCAGCGTTGCGGGAGGAGCTCGCGGCCCTGCGGGCCGAGCTGGCCGCGCGCCCGCAGTGGTCGCGGCGGGCCGTCCTCGGCGCCGGCGCCGCGGCGGCCGCCGTGGTCGGTGCGCTCGGACCGGCGTCGCCGGCGGCGGCGGACGTGGGTGATCCGGTGTATCAGGGAATCACCAACAGCGCAGGCGCCTTCACGACCCGGCTCAACTCGTCGAGCGTCAACGCCGCGTTCATGGCCGTGAACTCCTCCCCCGCCGTCGGGCTGCGCGGGGAGGCGGCCGGCGGCGGCGACGGCACCCAGGGGTGGTCGACGTCGGGCCGGGGGGTGTACGGCTTTTCGTCCACCGGTCACGGCGTGTTGGGGGAGACCACCGGGGTGAACGCTGCGGTGTACGGCTACGCCGGCGGGTCCGGCGGCGGCGTGGTCGGCATCGCCTTGAGCGGCTACGGCGTCTACGGCGAGTCGAACAGCGTCGGTGTGTACGGCCGGGGTGGCTTCTACGGGTTGCTGGCGGAAGGCACCGGCGCGGTCGCCGCTCGTTTCGCGAACGTGACGCCCGGGGTCTGGCCTCCGACGTCGGGCTCGTACTCGGTCGGCATGGTGAGCGCGCAGGCGAACGGCTCGCTCTGGGTGTGCGTCGAGTCGGGTACGCCGGGGGTGTGGCGGCAGCTGGCGTCGCCGGCGTCGGCGGGCGCGTTCGTGCCCATCACCCCCGCCCGAGTGTTCGACTCCCGCTACCTGGCGCCGGTCGGCCGGCTCGCGAGCGGGGCGAATCGCACCGTCAGCGTGGCGAACTCGTACCTGCCGGACTCAGCGACGGTGGCGAGCAGCAATGTGGTGCCGACAGGGGCGACGGCGGTGGCCGTCAACCTGACCATCACCGACACGACCGGTGCGGGTTTCCTCTTCCTCGCGCCGGGCACGGCGAGCGCCGTGACGGCGTCGAGCATCAACTGGTCCGCGTCGGGTACCACGGTGGCCAACGCACTCGTCGTTCCGCTCGACTCGGCTCGGCAGCTCAAGGCCTTCGTGGGTGGTGGCGGCTCGGCCCACTTCCTCCTCGACGTCTCGGGGTACTACCGCTGAGCGACCTCGTCGTGGGCAGCGAGGAACGCGAGGGCCAGTTCGGCGAACCGGCCGCGGTTGGCCCGCTCGTCGTGGAGCAGGTGGGTGGCACCGCGCAGGGTCTCCACCTGGACGAGCCGGCTCGAGGCCCGCACCCGGGCGAGGTCGTCGGGGCGGGCGACGCAGTCGGGTGAGATCGGGTCGGCCGCCACGATCAGGGTGGGCACGGGCACGGGCAGGAACGGGTCGAACGCGGGGATCATCGTGCCGTCGATGACGGGGTCCAGCACCGTGGGGTCGAGTTGCAGCATCCCGGTGGCCATGGCGTCGATGGCGTCGGGGTGCAACTCGGCGCCGAGGGTGGTGCCTCGCACGCTCGGCGACGCGGTGAGCACCTCGACGAGCTTGCCGTGGGGGATCCCGGAAGCCTGGAGGCGGGGGAGCGACGCTCGGACCTGCGCGAAGGTGGTCATGAGCGAGCCACCGACGCGCTGGTGCGGCGGGGCCAGCGGCGGGTCCTCGAGCACCATCGCCGCCACCAGGTCCGGGCGCTGCTGGGCGACGGCGGCCGACGTGCCCCCGCCGAGGGAGTGCCCGACGAGCAGGCACGGGCCGCAGGCGAGGTGGTCGAGCACGGCGATCGCATCCGGTACGTATCCGGCGAGGTAGCCGTAGTCGCCGGGGGTGCGGTCGCTGCCGCCGTGGCCTCGGGCGTCGACGCGCACCACCCGGTAGCGCGGCACGAG
The DNA here is from genome assembly GCA_044370695.1 of Acidimicrobiales bacterium. Classification (GTDB taxonomy): domain Bacteria; phylum Actinomycetota; class Acidimicrobiia; order Acidimicrobiales; family Ilumatobacteraceae; genus JBEIFW01. The sequence continues at coordinate 8,498 of JBILVB010000049.1, forward strand.
GCGCTCGACGAACCAGGACCACGTGGCCGTCGACTGGGTGATGCCGTGGAGCAGCACGACCGTCGGGGCGCCGGTGGGGCCATCGACGACCACGTTGAGGCGGACCGATCCGTTGTGCACGTCCATGGGCGTCCACCGTAGGCGGCGGGCGCCGTTGGTGACGCTCGGCCACGGCTCGTAGGGTGGCCCGATGACGGGGGTCCGGGGAGTGCGACGCCGGCGGGAGGCGCCCGCCGAGGTTCGCCCCACGCTGCGTTCGACGCAGTTCCCGCTGCTGTGGGTCGGGGTGTTCACCTACCTGCTGATCGGATCGGCGGAGCGGTTCACCTTCGTGTGGCTCGTGATCGAAGACCTCGACGGGCCGTCGTGGGCGTCGGGCCTGGTGTTGTTCGCGCTCGGGGCGCCGGTGTTCCTGTTCGTGCTGCCCGCCGGGGCGTTGGCGGACCGGGTGGACCGCCGGCGCCTGTTGATGACGACGCAACTCGCCGGTGCCGCCGTGACCGCCGCAGCGGCGGTGGTCGTCGCCGCCGGAGTGATGAACCTCGGCATCGCCTTGGTGACCGCGGCGCTCCTGGGAACGACGCTCGCGTTCGGGCAGCCGGTTCGCTCGTCGCTGGTTCCGGCCGTCGTGCCCCAGGAGCTGCTGCTTCGGGCGATCGTCACGATGACGATCGGGATGAACGTGGCGATGATCGTCGGGCCGTTCCTCGGCGGCATCATCATCCGCCAGGTCGGCATCCAGTGGGCATTCGCCATCGAAGCGGCGCTGTTCCTGGTCGGGTTCGCAACCGTGTGGCCGTTGCGGTTGCCCCCGCACTCGGCGTCGGCGACCGCGGCGCCGCTGCGCCTCGGTGCGTTGGCACGCTCGATCGCCGACGGCCTGCGCTTCGTCTGGTTCCATCCGACGTTGCGGGCGCTGTTCGCGCTGTTGATGGTCGGCGGGATGCTGATGATGGGCGGGTCGAACCTGCTGCTGCCCGAGATCGCGAAGGACGTGTTCGACCGCAGCGCGGACGAGGCCTCGCGGCTGTTCGCGTTCATGGGTGTGGGCATGACGTGCGTTTCGGTGTTCCTGCTCGCCCGTGGCGGGATCTCCCGCAAGGGGTTGGTGTTCCTGTCGTCGATGGTGGTCGGTACCTCGATCCAGGTGCTGCAGGGGATGGCGCCGTCCTACCTGCTGCTCGCAGTGCTGCTGTTCTGCTGGGGCGGGTCGGGAGGCTTCTATCTGAACCTCAACCAGACCCTCATCCAGTCCGCCACCCCGCCGGAGATGATGGGCCGGGTGATGAGTCTGCACACGCTGTGTCAGGTGGGGCTCGCGCCGCTCGGTTCCCTCGTGGGTGGGGTGCTGGCGACGGGGGTCGGGCCGCAGGCGGCGTTGTCGGCGTTCGGCGCGATCGGTCTGGTGCTGGTGCTCGTGACGTTCGCGCGGGCATCGGCACTGCGCGCCGTGGCGTAGCCCGGCAGTCCGGCGACCACCACGCCCGGTGAGAGCATGGGCGCGCAAGGATGGCACCCATGACCTACGACGACATCGCTGCGGCGTTCCTGATCCCGTCGGGCGAGCTGCCGCCGGCGCCGGAGGTGCCAACCACGCCGGCTCGCCGCCTGCGCGACGCCTGCGAGGTGATCGCCACCCAGGGCTGGTGGTCCCGGCCGGCGGCCGATGCGGTGACGGCGCTCGGGCTCGGGTTCTTCGACGGGTACGTCTGGGGGCGTGCCGCCGCGCTCGGGACGCCACCTGCGTCGTTGGTCGCCGCCACGTTCGGGGTGTTCGAACCGGGCCTGATCGGCGCGGTGTACCGCCAGGGCCTCGCGGCCGCCGGCCGTGACGACGTCCTCGCCGCCCGAGCGAGCGGTGCCACTGCAGCGGTCGCGGCCGTCGTCGACGACGGCGACGCCGCCGGACTCGCCGACCCGCTCCTGGACGCGCTCGACCGTCTGGACCCGATGGGCCGGCCGCTGTTCGCCGGCCTGCGCGAACTCCCGCGCCCCGAAGCGGCGGCGGGGCGACTGTGGCGCGCTGCCGAACTGGTTCGCGAGCACCGCGGCGACGGCCACCTCGCCGCCTGCATCGCGACCGGTCTCGACGCCGTCGAGGCGAACGTGCTCACGGAGCTGTGGCTCGGGTACCGGATCGGTGACTACAGCAGCACCCGCGGGTTCGACGCCACTGCGCTCGGGGCTGCGGCAGAGCGGCTCGAGGCGCGTGGATGGTTGGCCGGAGGCGGGCTCACCCAGGCCGGCCTGGCGGCACGCCGCGCCCTCGAGGCGGCCACCGACGCCTCGCAGGCGGCGCTGGTGGTGGCCCTCGGACCGGCGCTCGACGCCGTCGTCGCCGGTCTCGACGCCGTCGGCGCGCGGTTGCTCGCTGCGCACGCCGCTCCGGCCGATCCCCGCAAGCGGGCGGCCGGCTGAGCGAGGTTTCACGCCCCGGAAACCTGACCGACCGCCCGAGCCGACACGCTGCCACCGTGGTATCTCCCCGTGACGATTCCTCCAGCGCCGTCGGGTTCCTCGGCACCCGAGGTCGGCGGGCCTGGCGCGTCAGCGACGGCCTCGTCGAGTTCCACCCGCCGGTCGAGCGGCCGCGACCGATCACGGTCGACGCCCGGGCGCAGCCGATCCGCTTCGACCTGCACCGCAGCGCCCTGGTGGTGATCGACCTGCAGCACGACTTCTGCCACCCGGACGGCTGGCTCGCCTCCATCGGGGTCGACGTCAGTGCGGCCCGCGCCCCGATCGCTCCGCTGGCGGCCGGTGTCCCCGGCCTTCGGGCGGCCGGTGTGGCGATCGTGTGGGTGAACTGGGGGACCCGCCCGGACCGGGTGAACCTGCCCCCGAACGTGCGCCATGTCTACGACCCCGACGGCCGTGACGTCGGCATCGGCTCGAGTGCCGCGACCGGCCATCCGGTGCTGCAGAAGGGCTCGTGGGGTGCTGCGCTCGTCGAGGAACTCGAGGCTGTGCGCCACCCAGGCGACATCTCGATCGACAAGCACCGCATGAGCGGGTTCTGGGACACCGAACTCGACAGCGCGCTGCGGGGTCTCGGGGTCGACACGCTGCTGTTCGCCGGGGTGAACGCGGACCAATGCGTGCTCGCCACCCTGATCGACGCCGCCTGCATCGGCTACGACGCCGTGTTCCTCGAGGACGTCTGCGCGACCACCTCCCCCGGGTACTGCTGGGACGCCACCGTGTACAACGTCCGCCAGTGCTTCGGCTTCACGAGCCGGCTCGAGACCGTGCTCGCTGCGATCGCCGCCGACGGGTCCGCACGCTGATGGAACTGACCGACGCCGCCGACGCCGAGTGCTTTCGGATCTCCCCGGGGGACTCCGTCAAGCTGGCCGTCGTGCGCGCCCCGAACGGCGAGCACGGCTCGAGCGTGTGTTTCGAGGTGTGGGATCCCGGCGGTGCGCAGCCGCCGAACCGCCATCCTCGCTCGGAGGAGACGTTCTGGTTCCTCCAGGGCGAGGGCGTTGCCGAGAGCGACGGTGTGCAGCGTCCGGTGCGTGCCGGCGAACTGCTGGTGCTGCCGCCCGGATCGCTGCACCGCATCACCAACACCGGTGTCGGACGCCTGTACGCGATCACGACGATGACCCCCGACGACGGGTTCGTCGCACTGATCCGTCGCGGGGTGCCCGACACGCTCGACGACGACGACCTCGCCGTGCTCCGCGGCCGTCGGATCGGGCTGTGAGCACCACCGTTCGCACCGTGCTGGTGACCGGGGCCTCGCGAGGGCTGGGCCGCACGATCGCCGAGGCGCTGCAGCTCGCCGGTCATCGGGTCATCGCCACCCGTCGCACCCCGGTCGACGACGGCGCTCGTACGGTCGACGGGCTCGTCCTCGAATCGCTCGACGTCACCGATGCCGCCTCCCGCACCGCCCTCGCGCAGCGCCTCGGTCAGGCCGGGGTCCGGATCGACGTGCTGGTCAACAACGCCGGCATCAAGACCGTCCCTGGCCGACCGTGGGAGGCCTCGGCCGGACCGCTCGGCGCCGTGCAGCCCGACGCCGTCGAAGCGATCCTTGCCACCAACGTCGTGGCGCCGTTACTGGTCACCCAGGCGTTGCTCCCGGTGCTCGCGCCCGGCGCCGTGATCGTCAACGTGTCCTCGCTGCTCGCCTCGCTCAGCGACGGCCTCGGGATCGACTACGCCTACAACGCGTCCAAGGCTGCGCTGAACATGCTCACCGTGACCATGCAGCGAGATCTCGGCCCGCAGGGGTTCACCGCCGTGTCGGTCAGCCCCGGATGGGTTCGTACCGACATGGGCGGGCCCGAGGCGCCGCTCGAGCTTCACGAGGCCGGCGGAGAGCTCGCCGCCCTGATCGCACGCGTCGACGCGTCGTTCGGCGGTCGGTACGTCGACCGGTTCGGCGCCCCCATGCGGTGGTGACGCCTCAGCGCAGCCCCGGGTCGGCCTTGGCCAGCTCGGCGAACTTCTCCGTCGAGTCGTAGCCCGCGTCGATGTCGGCCAGGTACCCGCCGAGCCACTGCCGGGAGGTGATCGTCGGGTAACGCGGCTGCTCGCCCGGGGCGAGCAGTTCGGGGATCGGGCCGATGCGGGCGTCGAGGTTGGGCTTGACGAAGAACGGCGCCGACACCCGTGGCATCGCCTGCTCGGCCGGATCCACCGGGGCGAGCACCCGATGCGGCGTCGCCCGCAGCCGGTCGTTGGTCCAGCGCGCCAGCAGTTCACCGATGTTCACCACGAACGTGCCCGGCACCGGCTCCACGTTGCGCCATCCCAGGCCACGATGGTGCAGCTGCAACGATCCCGGCCCGTCGTCCTGGTACAGGATCGTGAACACGTCGCCGTCGACGTGTGCCTTGAAGCGGAACGGTGACGGCTCGTGGCCGGACTGGATGTCGTTCGAGTAGTAGTTCGCCACCAGGGTCGAGGGGTCCTTGTCGACCTTGTCGGCGAACCAGCCGTCGGGGAGCCCGAGGCCGACTTCGAAGATGCGCAGGAGCTTGTCGGTGAGGGTCTCCATCTCCTCGAAGTAGGCGCGCCAGGCCGACCGAAACCCGGCCGGTCGTTCCGGCCAGAGCGCGTCGTACAGGTGCGAGCCGATGTCGTCGGGATAGCCGGCGGCGATCGCCTCGGCGGGCGTGTCGAAGCGGCTGACGTTGAACGACTGCCGCTCGCTGGTGTGGAAGCCGGGCCCGTCGCCCGGGCACGCGTACCCCTGGAACAGGTTGTTGGCCGGCGACCGGACGGCGAGCTTGTCCGACAACGGCAACTGGAAGAACTCCTTGGCCGTGCCGTAGAAGTCCCCGAGCTTGCCCTCGTCGACGCCGTGCCCGCTGATCAGTACGAATCCGATCGTTGCGCACGCATCGACCACCGCCGCCGCGACGGCCGTCCGGTCGTCGGTCGTGCCGTCGAAGAACGGGGCGATGTCCACGACGGGCACCTGCGCGCTCGCCGCGCCTCGGCGCAGGTCGACCCCGGGTGCCTCCGACACCCGTGCCAGCGCCGGCCAGGTGCCCTCGACGATCTGCCGGTAGATCTTGCGCAGCGCGATCGTCCCCCGGTCCACCTTCACGTGCACCAAGTCGGTGAGGTCGAGCTCGTAGTCCGGGTCGGTGTGCTCCAGCAGATGCTGGTCCTCCAGGGTGACGGCCCGGTCGAAGGCGATCACGTCGGCGGCCGGCACGTCGGCTTCGGTGTCGTTGCGCAGCGCCCACTGCACCAAGCGCAGGTGCCCGTCGTCCACGGGGCAGATCCCGGTGACGAGCAGGTGGTGCAGTCCGTTGGGGTAGGTGATGCTCATCACTCGCAGGAACGGCGCGACGAACCGGCTCACCGTGGTGCGAACCGTGCGGGCCGTCGTCTCACCGTTGGCCCGCCGGGCGACGTCGAGGTGGTTGTCGACCTCCAACTCGATGCGGGCGACGAGCCCCTCGTCGGTCATCGACACCTCGGGGACCTCGATGTGGGCCGACGCCGGATTCCCGAACGTGCCCCGGTGCACGTACGCGACGTGCGCCGGGTCGAAGGAGTTGTCGACCAACCGAGTGGCCGCCGCAGCCCACACCTCGTCGAACTGCCGCACGTACCGGTAGTCGGGGTCGCTCGCCTCCGGCAGCGCCGGGATCCCGCCAACCGGTTCCTCGAGCGCCACCCACACCACGCCGTAGCGGACGCAGGCATGGACGGACCGGAGCTGCGCCTTCGGCGGGATCGGCAGGCCCGGATCGAGTTGGGGGATGTGGGTCGCGCGCCCGTCGGCGCCGAACCGCCAGCCGTGGTACGGGCACACGACGCACCCGTCCTCGGCCCAACCGATCGAGAGCTTCGAGGAGCGGTGCGGGCACTTGTCGCGAGCCGCGGCCACCTCGCCGGGCCCGCTGGACCACACGACGAGGTCCTCGCCGAGCACACGCCGAGCGATCGGGCCGGCGGTCACGTCCTCGACGAAGGCGACCGGATACCAGAACCGCCGGAACGCCGGCACCTGGGTCACGAGCATGGTTGGACGTCCTCCTGCAACAGACGGGCGAGATGGCGGCGGTACGCAACGGTCGGGGCGTCCACCTTCAGGTGGACCTCGCTGGTGAGATCGAGCGGGAAGTCCGGATCCGTGGTCTCGAGGATCGTGCGGTCCTCCTCTTTCACCCGCGTGCCGAACGCGTGGAACCGCTCCCAGGGCTGCTCGTCGGGCGTTCCGCCGAGCGCCGTGAGCCGAACGTAGATCGAGCTCGTGTCGTCGACCGGAGTGGCGACGCCGTAGAAGCCGTAGTCCGGCCCTGCGCCGTGGTAGCGAAGGCGGATCCGGGTGGTGAGCGGTGCCACCAGCTCCGAGATCGTGTCGCGCACGAAGACCGTGGCTTCGTCGTCGGTGACACCGAGCTGCACGCCGACGCCGACCTGTCGGGTGGTGACCACGGCGGTGAAGCCACCCTCGGCGTTGGGGCGGATGGTGGGACGGGGGAGCCGGGCGAAGGCCGGATCGCCGAACGTGCTGCGGTGCACGTACGCGACGTGGGCGTTGTCGAGGTTGTTGTCGATGATCCTCGGGGCGCTACAGGCCCAGGGCTCGAAGAACTCCACGTAGGTCCGCCAACCGGTCTGCGCCGCAGTGTCCGCCTCGGGCCACGCCGGCGGATCGCTGGTGACCGGGTCGCCGACGCAGGTCCACACCAGGCCGTAGCGGACCCGCACCGGCAGATCGCCGCCGCCAGGATCGAGCACGTACCGGCGTCCGAACAGGGTGATCGCCCGGGGGCCGTGCCAGCCCTCGGCGACGAGCACCGGGTACCAGTAGTTGCGCAGGAAACGAAGCTCACCGACGCGCATCGGGTTGGCCCCCTGGCGCGAACGAGAACCGGGCGATCTCCTCGAAGGCCTCCGTGAGGAACGTGAGACCGGCGGCGAACTCGGCGGCGCCGCGCTCGGCGGTCGCAAGGGTGGGATCGCCGATCACGCCGCTCGGGTGCAGGTCGTTCGAGAGCCAACCGAACCCGACCGCACCACCGAAGCGGACGTGGCGGAACCCGTCGAACACCACCGGCAGGGCCGGCCGGGCCCGCTCCAGATGCACCAGGTCCGGGCGCAGGTGCAGGAGGAGGGAGGTCTCGCTGACGCCACCGTGGATGCCCATGCCCCGCTCGGCGGGGTCGCCGGCGCCACCGTGGTCCGCTGGCAGGAACGGATGGACGAGGAACGTCTGCAGCCCGTCGTGGAGGCGCAACTCCCGGCAGGCCACGTCGAGCAGGCTCGTGTTGCCGCCGTGGCCGTTGAGGAACACCACCGTGCGGGCCGGCAGCGTCCGCAACGACCGGCCGATGTCCCGCAGGATCGCCAGCACCGTCTCGGGACCGAGCCAGACCGTCCCCGGGGCCCAGGCGTGTTCGTTGGACTTCGAGACGGCGAGCGTCGGCAGGAACCACAGATCGAGCCGCTCGCCGATCGTGCGAGCCAGCGCTTCGGCGTAGGCCTCGACCACGATCGTGTCGGTGGCCAGCGGCAGGTGCGGGCCGTGCTGCTCGACCGCCCCGATCGGCACGACCACGATCGAACGCTCGCCGAGCGCGGCCGTGACGTCGGGCGCCGCGAGGTCGCCCAGCAGCCGACGCGCGCTCATCGGCGCTCGGCGAGGCGCGCCGCCCACGTGCCGTCGACGTGCTGGCGCAGCCAGCGCCGGTACTCGATCGAAGCGCGGTCGGTCTTCAGATGGACGTTGTCGACCAGATCCAGCCGGTAGTCGGGCCAGCAGTGGTCGAGCACCGCCTGGTCCTCGGCCCATACCTGGGCGTCGAAGGCTCGGATGTCGGCGGCCGGGCGGTCCTGTTCGCCATCCGATCGCACGACCATCTGGAGCTGACGGGTGCGGGTGGCGGTCTCGGGTACGGCCGCTTTCACCATGAGGTGGACCACGCCGTCGGGATAGGTGATGCGGCTGATGAACAGCAGCGGCCCGTACAGGTGGTTCGTCGTCGTGCGCACTGTCGCCGTCGGTTCGCCGGGTCGGCCCTCGACCGCAAGGCGGTAGTCGACCCGCAGACCGTCGTCGTGCAGCGCGACCTCGGGCAGGGGTACCTCGGGTCGAGCCGGGGTACCGAAGCTGCCCCGGTGCACGTACGCGATGTGCGCCGGATCGATGTTGTTGTCGATCAGGAGCACGGCTGCGCACTGCCACATCGAGTCGGGTTCGTCGACGACCCGCCAGCCGAACTCGTCGATCTCGGGGAGGTCGCAGATCGGCAGCAGCGGTTCCTCCAGCGCGACCCACACCCAGCCGTAGCGCTCGGCGGCACGGTAGGTGGTGAGCGCAGCGCGCGGCGGGTAGGGCGCTCCGGGCGGAAGCTGCGGAATCCGGGTCGCCGCGCCGTCCTCGCCGAAGGCCCAGCCGTGGTACGGGCACACCAGGCCGCACGACTCGATCCATCCCGTCGACAGCCGGGCGTCTCGATGCGGGCACCGGTTGTCGGCCGCCGAGACGATCCCCGGAGCCGGTGACCACACGACGAGTTCCTGGCCGAGCAGGTGCCGCTGGATCGGACCGGATGCGAGCTCCGCGACGTGGGCGACCGGGTACCAGTACCGCCGGAACACCGGATGATCGAGTACGAGGCGCGGCGAACCGGTGGCGAGGTCGAGGGTCACGGCAGGACCGTAGAACCGGTCGGTTTCGGGACTGTTTCGTCGGCGTCAGCGGTGCGCGACGCCCGGCCGCGCAGTTCGGCGATGCGCGCCGACCGGAACGACTCGGCGGTGCGCCCGTCGGCGAGCACCACGTCATCGGCCGGGTGGAGGAACAGCGGCAGGGCCATGCGAGCCTGGCCTGCTGCAGTGCCGGTCGGGTTCACCACCCGGTGCGTGGTCGCCGGGTAGTAGCCGCCGCTCGCCAGTTGCAGCATCTCGCCGGCGTTGATCGCCACCGAGCCCGGGTCGCACGGGACGGGGTACCACGAGCCGTCGGTCCGCAGCAGCTCGAGGCCCGGCTGGTCCGAGGCAGGCAGGACCGTGATCAGGTTGATGTCCTCGTGCGCCGCGGCGCGTACCGCGCCGGGCGGCTCGCCCCCCGTGAGCGGTGGATAGCGCAGGACCCGCAGCAGGGTACGGCGGCTTCCGGTGAGCATCTGCGACAACGGAACCGAGAACCGGGCGGCGACCTCCGGCGGCGTGTTCGCCTCCACCCAGCCGAGCAACGTGGCAGCCAGCGCCGTCGCCGCTCGGTGGTAGCGCCGGGCGGCGTCGCTCACCTCGTCGGGGTAGACGGACCACTCGTAGACGTGAAAGAACTCCTTGAGATCGCGGGTGATCGCGCCCTTGGCCGTCTCGCTCCCGGCCGCTGGGAACCAGCCGACCTGCCCCCCGGCGTCGACGAGGTAGCGCTCGACAGCGGGCGAGTCGAACAGTGCCGACCACTCTCGATACACCGTCTCGACGAGGTCCCAGGACAGCGGGTGGTGGATCAGCACGGCAAACCCGGTGCGGCGCAGGCTCTCGGTGAACAGGGCCGGCGCAGCCGGGTCGCCGTAGTCGATCACGGACACGCCGTGCGGAACACCGGACATGCGCCGGGATGGTAGGGCTCGACCCGCCACGTCGGAATTCCGGTCCGGATGTTCACGCCACCGAAACGTCCGCATTTGCAGGGCGACCCCGTCGTTCCTACCGTGCGTCCCGGATCTGGGAGGTGTCGATGCTGGTGAGCGAGATCTCGGCCCTTCGCGAGTATTGGTACCCGGTCGCCTACGGTCACGAGGTCGCCGACGGGCCCCGACGGGCCCAGCTCTTCGGCGAGGGAATCGTGTTGTGGCGCAACGCTGCCGGGTCGGTGCGGGCCGCTTTCGACGCCTGCCCCCATCGGGGCGCCCGCCTGTCGCAGGGCTGGCGCGACGGCGAGTGCGTGGTCTGCCCGTACCACGGTTGGCAGTTCGACGACGACGGTGGTGCCTGCGTGCGCATCCCGCAGAACCCGCCAGGCAGTGCCGTTCCCCGGCGGGCACGGCTCGCCATGGTGCACGCCGGCGAGCGCTACGGCTTGGTGTGGCTCTGCGTGGCCGAACGACCGCGGGAAGGGATCCCGACCTTGCCGGAGCTCGAAGACCCCTCCTTCACGTTGGTCCACGAGCTGATGGAGGAGTGGGCGGTCTGCGCCCCGCGCTGCGTCGACAACGCGCTCGACGTCAGCCACCTGTCGTTCGTGCACCGCAACACCGTCGGGAACTCGGCGCGTCCGGAGATGAGCGAGTACACCGTCGAGCGCGACGGGCCGCGGCTGCGCTTCAGCATCTCCTACGAGGCACAGGTGACCGAGGAGATGAAGCGGAACACCGGCCTGACCGTCGACGTCACGAGGCGGACCACCCACGCCGAGCTGGTGCAGCCGTTGGTGTTCCGTGGGGTGCTCGAGTACGAAAACGGGCTGCGGCACGTGCTCTACAAGACCGCCGCCCCGCTCGACGATCACCGAACGTTGTTCTGCCAGTTCATCGCTCGCAACGACGACCCCGACCTCGACAAGCAACGGTTGATGGCCGACATCGACCGGCGTATACAGGCCGAGGACAAGGCCCTGCTCGAGGGGTTGCCCAGCGAGTTCCCCGTCGAGGTTGCGACCGAGGTTCACACCAAGGCCGACCGCATGACGCTCGAGTACCGCCGTGTGCTGGCCTCGCTCGCAGCCGAGGACGGCTCGTTGCGCCCCGACGCAACGTGGGATCTGTTCGCGCGGCGCCGGCCGGCCGCACCGCTGGACGGGTCAGAAGCGTGAGTCAGTCTGTCGCCCGCCGGAAACATCGGCGAAACGTACCGTCTCTACGGTGCGTCGCCGACGCCGCTTGGGCGCCTCCCTCCTCCACCGACCGACCGGCAAGGCCGACACCCACGTGACCGAACCATCGACCGACTCCAGTTCCAGTGCGGCGCCCGGCTCGGTGCAGCTGCGTCTGGTCGAGGTGTCGAAGACGTACAACGCCAAGGACGGCAAGGTTCTCGACGGGGTCAGCCTGGACGTCGCACGGGGCGAGCTCGTGTCCTTGCTCGGCCCGTCCGGGTGCGGCAAGAGCACGCTGCTGCGCATGGTCGCCGGCTTCATCCACCCCGAGCAGGGTCGCATCGAGATCGCCGGCCGTGACGTGACCGACGTGCCCACGCACCGGCGCAACGTCGGGATCGTGCACCAGAGCCATGCGCTGTGGCCGCACATGACCGTGGCCGAGAACGTGGCCTTCGGGCTCGAGATGCGCAAGGTCAAGCGGGCCAAGCGTCAGGAACTCGTGGGCGACATGCTCTCGGTGGTCGGTCTGACGGGCTTCGAGCGCCGGTTGCCTCCGGAGCTCTCCGGCGGCCAGCAGCAGCGCGTCGCGCTGGCGCGAGCGCTCGTGATCGAGCCGCAGGTGCTGCTGCTCGACGAGCCGCTGTCGAGCCTCGATGCGAACCTGCGCGTGTACCTGCGTGAGGAGATCCGGCGCATCCAGCGCGACGTGGGCGTGACGACGATCTTCGTCACCCACGACCGTGAGGAAGCCATGGCCGTTTCCGACCGCATCGTGTTGCTGCAGAACGGCCGTATCGCCCAGCAGGGATCGGCGATCTCGCTCTACCGAGCGCCCGACTCGCACTTCATCATGTCGTTCACGGGCACGGTGGTGAACCTCGACGGGACTGTCGACCGCTCCGGCGACGAGCCGATGGTGGACACCTCGATCGGGCGCTTCGCGTTGGGTGCGGCGGCCAGCATCACGAACCGTCTCGGCGACGAAGTGATCGTCGCCCTGCGACCCGACGACGTCGGGATCCGCCTCGCCGGCAGCTCCGTGCCGCCCGGTGCGCTGGTCTTCACCGGCACCCTCGAGCAGGTCGTCTTCCTCGGTACGAGCGTCGAGGCGCTCGTCACGATCGCGTCGGGCCAACGGCTGGGGATGCGCCTGCATCCCCGTGAGCTCGACGTGCTGCCGCCCGCGGGCAGCACGGTCGAGCTGGTCGTCGAGCCTGACCATCTTCACGTCTTCGCGACGTGACCCGCCCGTCGGCGGGAGTCCCTGAGCAGTGATCCGCCCCAGGTACCCGACAGGACAACCACATGACCCAACGAACAACCGCCAATCGGAGACGATCCGTCAAAGTGATCGCCGGCCTGTTGTCGGCCGGCCTGGTGGCCGCTGCGTGCGGCGACGACTCGTCGTCGTCGGCGACGACGGCCGCCGCCACCTCAGCCGCAGCGACGACGGCTGCGGCGACGACGGCTGCGGCGACCACGGCCGCCGGTACGACGGCTGCCGCCACTACGACGGCTGCGGCGGCGTCGAACCTCAAGTTCGCGACGCTGGACGAGATCGCGGCGCTGTGTCCGGCGGCGAACAAGCCGGCGAAGCTGGTGTTCTCCACCTTCCCGGCGCAGAAGGACGCGATGGACAAGTACCTGGCGCCGTTCAAGAAGGCGCTCGGGATCGAGGTCGAGTGGCTGGAGAACGGCCTCGGTGACCGCCTGACCAAGTTGGCGGCCGAGAAGGGCAAGCCGACCATCGACGTGGCGCTCGTCCCGATCGCCGAGACGCCGGCGTTGCTGGCCAACGGGATCGTCGAGCCGACCAACACCAAGCTGCCCAACTACGAGCAGCTGATCAGCGCGGCCAAGTTCGCCGGTGGCTACGGCGTCAGCGCCCTGCAGTTCGGGATCGCCTACAACCCGGCGTTCGTGAACCCGGCACCGACGTCGTGGCTCGACCTCCTCAACCCGAAGTACGCCGGCCACATCGCACTGCCGTCCATGCCGAACTCGGGTGGCTACGCGCTGCTGGCCATGCTGGCCCGCATCGGCGGGGGCAAGGAGTCGGACCTGAAGGCAGCGATCGACCAGATCGCTGCGTTCAAGAAGCAGGCGCACTCCTTCATCGGCCCAACCCCGCAGGTGGAGGCGCAGATCAAGAGCGGTGAGATCCGGATGTACCTCGACATCGGGGGTGTGGCGGTGCGCGCCAAGGCCGAGCGCAACGTGCCCGTCGAGTTCGTGATCCCGAAGGAAGGTGCGCCGCTCAGCATCAACTCCCTGGTGATCCCCGCCGGAAGCAAGCACAAGGGCTGCGCCGAGGCCTTCGTCGCCTACATGCTCGGCCAGGAGGTGCAGGTCGGCTGGGCCGAGACGCTCCTGTACGGCTCGACGAGCTCGATCGTGAAGATGGAACCGGCCCTGGTCTCCCGGCTCTACCCGGCCCCCGGGGCGAAGACGATCGTCGAGATCGACTGGCCGGCGATCGCCAAGGGGACGGCCGACACGATGGACTACTGGAACCGCAAGGTCCTGAACTGACATGACCACGACGACCCCCGCCGTCGGTGACGCCGGCACCGACGCGGTGGTCGACGAGGCCGGGCGAGCCGGGACGA
>JBILVB010000183.1:0-6767 GCA_044370695.1 Acidimicrobiales bacterium
TAGGCTCGCGGTGATGGTGAGGCCGAGAGAGTTCGACGAGGCAACGGTGCTGGCGGCCGCGCGGGATGCGTTCTGGCTCGGCGGGTACGACGGCACGAGCCTGGACGATCTGATGTCGGCGACCGGATTGGGCAAGGGCAGCTTGTACGGGGCGTTCGGCACGAAACGTGACGTGTTCGTGCGCGTGTTCGACGACTACTGCGAGCAGATCGTGGCGGTCGTGGCGGGGGCACTGACCGGGCCATCCGAGACGGCCATGGACCGACTCGCGGCCTACCTGCGGTCGCTGGCGACCCGCACGGCTGCCGACATCGACCGGCGCGGTTGCCTACTGGCGAAGGGCACCGCGGAGTTGGCGGGCAGGGACGAGGCGATCGCTGGCCGGGCGCAGGAGACCTATGCCGCGCTCGAGGCGTTACTGGTGGATTCGCTGCGCCAGGCCCGCCGCCACGGCCACCTGACCACCGTGGCATCCGTGCCCGCGCTGGCCCGCACCGTGTTGGCGACGATGCGTGGCATCGAGGCGCTCGGCAAGGCAGGAGCGTCACGGCGCGTCCTTCGTGACGTTGCGAACACCACGATCGCGCTCCTCTCGGCTAGCGATCCTGCGCTCACAGCGCCCACCGGCCAGAAGGGCGCTGCAGCGAGACGCTGACCCGCTGGCCGACGCCCGATCACTGCGGGACGGACGACGGGGCCATCGAGCTCGACGCCATCGGGCCGTCGCCGTCCACGGCCTCGACGAGCACCTCCACGAGGTCCGGATGGGGGGACATCAGATCCGCCGTGGGGCTCGACTCCGCGGACGTGCGTGCTCGCGGTGAAGCCGTCCGGAAGCTGATCGACTGCTTGACCGGCGCGGTTGCCGTCGCCGCAGCGATCGAGGTGCTCCACGCGGACGCTGACTTCGAGACCCTCGCCCGCACTACCGATCTCCGCACCCACCCCGCCGCGCGTCGCTGACCGTCACGGATGCCGGCCCGCTCCCACGGGGCGCGGCCGTGCTGTTGATGCGGTCGCCGACGGCGGGTACTCCCGTGGGCGTAGGCGCTTCCTCCCGGGGGTGGACGCTGAGGAAGGCGGCCGCCGTCATGGTGAAGGGCATCGACCACCCATCGGAGGCCTCGTGCAACGTCGCCCAGACTCCACGCCCGTCGATCGGCTTGCGACTCCCTCTCGGTCAGGCGTCGACGATGTCGCGGCCATGCTGATCGGAGCCGTCAAGCGATACGGCAGCGGCCAGGCGTCCGTCGTGGCGCTCGACGACGTCACCGTCGCATTCCCCGCCGGGCGGTTCACGGCGGTGATGGGGCCCTCCGGTTCGGGCAAGTCGACGATGATGCACTGCGCGGCCGGACTCGATCGTCTGACCGCCGGCCGTGCGTTCGTCGGCGACATCGATCTGTCGTCGCTCGACGACCGGACCTTGACGTTGTTGCGCCGCGAGCGGATCGGGTTCGTGTTCCAGGCGTTCAACCTTGTGCAGACCTTGACGGCGATGGAGAACATCTGCCTGCCGTCAATGTTGGCGGGTGGTCGGCCGGATCCCTCGGTGCTCGATCAGGTGGTGTCGATGCTGCGGCTCGGCGATCGCTTGCACCACCGCCCGAATGAGTTGTCGGGCGGCCAGCAGCAGCGAGTCGCCGTCGCACGGGCGTTGGTGACCCGGCCGCAGGTCGTGTTCGCCGACGAGCCCACCGGCAACCTCGACACGCACACCGGGCAGGAGATCCTCGGATTCCTACGGTCCGCGGTCGACCAGCATCACCAGTCGATCGTGATGGTGACGCACGATCCGAACGCCGCCGCCTGGGCGGATCACGTGGTGTTCGTCGTCGATGGCCGTGTTCACGAGGTCGTGGATCACCCATCGGCCGATGCCGTGCTCGACGTCATGAAGCGCCTGGGGCGGTGACCGAGATGTTCCGGAGTGCTGTTCGACATGTGATTGCGAACCGGGGACGGTTCGTCTTGACGGGGATGGCGATCGCGCTGTCGGTCGCGTTCCTCGTCGCCACGCTGGTGCTGTCGGACTCGATGCGCGGCCGAGCGGCCGACGACATCGCCGAGGCGCTCGCCGGGACCGACGCCGTCGTCCAGGGTGTCGTCCTCGGCGAGTCCGACGGGGGACCGGGCGAGTTGGGCGGGTCCGTTCGACGATCGCTGGCGGCCGACATCACCGAACGGGTGGCAGCCGTCGACGGGGTGGCCAGCGCGGCGCCTCAGTGGGTGGGCTTCGCGAAACTGGTCGTCGACGGCTCGTCGGTGGGGAAGGGCACCGCGAGCGACGTCGGGCGGAACTGGATCGCGGATCCCGTGCTCAATCCGTTCCGTCTGAGCAGCGGTCGACCCCCGACCGCCGCCGGCGAGATCGTCATCGATCGAGCGGTTGCCGAGGACGCCGGCATCGCCCTCGGCGACACGGTGCAAGTGCTCACCGCAACGGGCATGCACGACGCGACCATCGCCGGGATCGCAACGTTCGCCGCAGCGGGTGCAGCGCCGCTGCAGCGGACCGTTCTGATGCCCGATGTCGGGGTGGCCGGATGGCTGGACGCAGCTGCGCCGACGGAAGTGCTCGTCCGCATCACGGACGGCGCCGATGCCGCGGAGGTGCTGCGTCGTCTGGCGGCGTTCCCCGATGCGGAGGTGACGAGCGGCGCAGACCACATCACGTCGATGCAAGACGCAGCGACGTCGCCGCTGCAGTTCCTGACCGTGCTCCTGCTCGCCTTCGCGGTGGTCGCCGTGCTCATCGGCGTGACGATCATCTTCAACACGTTCGCCCTGACGGTCGCACGCCGGCGGCGGGAGTCGGGCCTGCTCCGAGCGATCGGGGCCGAGCGCCGCCAGGTGCTTGCAGGGGTGGTGGTCGAGGCGCTCGTCATCGGCGTCGTCGCGACCGCTCTGGGCCTGCTGTGCGGCGTGGCCGGGGTCGGCGCACTGCGTTGGTTGGTGGGTCTCACCGGGGTCACGCTCATCACCGGCCCCTCGATCGTCTCCGTGACGTCGGTGACCCTGGCCGCAGCCGTCGGTGTCGGGGCGACGCTGCTGTCGGCGTGGATCCCGGCGCGGCGTGCCGCCGCAACTCCGCCGATCGAGGCCCTGCGCGAGAGCGCAGCAGAGCAGCGAGCGGTCAGTCGTGCGCGAACCGCAACGGGGCTCGGCCTCGCAGCGTTGGCAGCGTCGGGTGGGGCCGTCGCCGTGTGGCGCACGAGTACGGCATGGCTGATCCTCGTCACCGCACTCGTCCCGGCCTTGGTGATGTGCGGCCCCGCCCTCGTCACGTCCGCAGCCCGGTGGGGTACGCCTGTGTTCCGACGTTTCGCAGGTGTGCACGGTTCGATTGCGGCCGGGAACCTCGCTGCCAGCCCGCGTCGTGCGTCCTCCACCGCCCTTGCGTTGATGCTCGGCACGGCGATGGTGACCCTGTTCGCGGTCGTTGCCAGTTCGTTGAGCGGTGCCGTCGGCGCCGACGTTCGTGAGGGGCTGCGCGCCGACTTCGTGATCACCTCGGCCACGGCCGACTTTGCGACGATCGACCCCACGCTGGCCGGCCGACTCGAGTCGATCCCCGCGGTCAAGGTCGTGGGTGCGCTCGCGATCGCCGAGGGGATCGAGGCCGGCAACCCCGTGGCGATCGGTGGCATCGACCCGTCCGCCACGCCGGACCTGTTCGACCTCGGCGTGATCGCCGGCGACCTCGACGACCTGCGCACTGGTGGCATCGCCGTGGTCGCCTCCGAATCGTCCCGACTCGGCGAGATCGTCGAGATCGAGTTCGAACGCTCGACGATCGAGGTGCCGATCGTGGCCGTGCTGGAGCGGAGTACGGGTGGATTCGACGCACCGGCGTACTTCGTCGACCGTCGAACCCTCGATGCTGCGGTCGACGGGCTGCTCGACGCCCTGGTCTTCGTGAAGATCGATGGCAGCGTCACCGCTGCTGCGCAGGAGGCGATCCGCGCACAGGTCCGTGCCACCCCGGGATCGTTCCTCGCAACCCGTGCCGAGCATGTGGCGAACAGCGGCAGCGAGGTCGACGCGTTCCGCAACTTCATCGACGGCATGCTCTACCTCGCCGGTTTCATCGCGCTGCTCGGTGTGGCGAACACGACCGCCTTGGCGATCAACGAGCGGGCGGGCGAGATCGGGCTGCTCCGTGCCGTCGGCGCCACCCGTCGCGAGTTGCGCCGCATCGTACGGCTCGAGGCAGCACTGCTGTCGTTCGTGGCCGCGCTGGCGGGCATCACCGTGGCGACCGGTGTCGGGTGGGTGCTGATCGAGGTGACCGGCGGGACCGATCTTCCTTCGGTGGTGGTGCCGTGGGCTCGCCTCGCCGTCACGCTCGTCGTGGCGGTCGCTGCCGGCGTGCTCGCCGCGGCATGGCCGGCGCAACGTGCCTCGCGGATTCCGGTACTCGAACTGATCGGCCGTGACCGCTGATGGGCCGGCCACTGGACACGAGCGGTTGGGTGTACCAGGTCCCGAGCGTAGGAGTCTCCCTGCGGAGTACGCGTCGCTCCTGGGACACCGCCAGAATCGCCGCCATGCCGCGCGTGACACGACACCGCACGAGCCGCGCCGAGTTGGTTGCGCTCGTCGTCGCACTGGCGGTGTCGGTCGGGGTCGTGATGTTCGCCTCGGACACCCCCGCCGACCGGCGCCTCGCCGGGGTGGCGGTCGCGCTGGTTGCGGCGGCACTGCTCGCCGTCGGTGGTCGATTCCTCCGCCTCGCGGTCGTGGCGATCGGCGCGCTCGACGTGATCACCCTCGCCCTGACCTCGAGCCCGGTCGCGCTCCGGCCGCTGCTCGCTTTCGGGCTCTACCGTCTGGTGCGCCAGCAGGACGAACGGGTGGTGATCGTGTTCGCGGGGATCGTCGCGATCGCGGTCGCCGGTGTCGGCGCACTGGTGGGAGATGATTCGTTCTGGCTCGAATGGTCCACCGACGCGGCGGTGCTGCTCTTGCCGATCGCCGCCGCAGATGCCCGTCGAACCAACGCCCGGCGACGAGCTGACGCTGTCCAGCGCGAGGTCGCGGAGCGACTCCACCTCGAGCGGCTCCGGATCGCCCACGACCTGCACGACATCGTCGCTCATTCACTCTCGGCGATCACCGTCCAGGCCGGCATCGCTGCACACATCTTCGAACGGGATCCGGTCGCCGCCCGTCGCGCACTCGCCGAGATCAACGACGCCGGCCGGCGATCACTCGACGAACTGCGTTCGCTGTTGGGGCTCCTGCGTTCCGAGGAGTCCGTCCCGATCCGACCGGTCCCGGCGTCCCCACACGGCCTGCACGACGTCGTGGCGAATGCGACCGGAGGCGGCCTTGCGGTCGCGATCACGGAACAGGGCGAGTACCCGCACGACGTGGCGGAGAGCACCGTGGTGACCGTGCATCGCATCGTCCACGAATGCCTCGTCAACGTCGTGCGCCACGCCGGCCAGGTTCCCACCACCGTCGATCTCGGCCATGACGACGACGGCGTGCACGTCGTCGTGTCGAACGAGGCCCCGACGTCCATGCGCCCGGCCGCGCCGAGCACCGGCATCGGACTGGTCGCCATGCGAGAGCGAGCAGAGATGCTCGGCGGCCGAGTCGACGCAGCCCCGACGGAGGATGGCGGGTTCGTGGTCCGGGCCTTCGTGCCGTATCACAGCTCGGGAGCACGCCGAGAATGACCGTGCGCGACATCCGTGTGCTGCTCGTCGACGACCAGGAGCTCGTGCGACGCGGGTTCGCTGCGCTGCTGAGGAACGAACCCGGGATCGATGTCGTCGGCGAGGCGGGTGACGGTTCGACCGCCATCGCCGAGACCTGGCGCACGCGCCCTGACGTCGTCTTGATGGACATCCGCATGCCCGGCATGGACGGACTCGACGCCACACGGGCCATCTGCGGCGACGAGCGGCTCAGCGCGACGAAGGTCCTGGTGCTCACCACGTTCGCGCTCGACGAGTACGCCTACGAGGCACTGCGAGCCGGCGCCTCCGGGTTCTTGCTCAAGGACACGCCACCACGGTTGCTGCTCGAAGCGATCACCGCCGTGGCCGCTGGAGAGGCACTCATCGCGCCGGCGATGACGAAACGGCTGATCGCCGACCTCGTGCGACGCCCCAGGCCACGACCAGGCGAGCCCGGCCCGCTCGACGTACTCAGCGAACGAGAGCGCGACGTGCTCGCCGAGGTCGCCCGGGGCAAGACGAACGCCGAGATCGGCGAGGCGCTCTACATGTCGCCACTGACGGCCAAGACCCATGTGAGCCGGATCCTCAGCAAGCTGAACGCCCGCGACCGCGTCCAACTCGTCGTCATCGGCTACGAGACCGGACTCGTCAGCCCGGGAGACTGACCTGTGCGCCACCGGGGCGCGCACCCCAACCGAGTGCGCCAACCGCTGAACCACCAACCACCCCGAGCCGCACAACTCCCGGACTCATCATCGGGTCCCGCTCACGGAACTCGGTACACACCAGCCTCGAGTTCGGCCCCAAGTTCAAGGGCACCATCTTGGACCATGAGGAACGCAATCGCCGCCTCTACGACCTCCTGCTTCACAATCCGGAGCTCGCCGCGATGCTCGAACGTGAACTGGCACGCCACACGTAGCTTTCGCTCCGAATCAACGAGACTACGGACGGACAAGGAGCCTCACATGCCGATCTTCGAGGCGGCCAACGGCCAACTGACCGCGTTGCACCAGGTCCGCCCGGGCGCGGACCTTTACGAGTCCGAGATCGAGAACCTGTGGTGGGCCAACG
>JBILVB010000184.1:0-6760 GCA_044370695.1 Acidimicrobiales bacterium
GTCGCCCGCATCGCCGAGCTGCTGGCCGGGGCCGAGCGACCGGCGGTGATCGTCGGCTCCGACGTGTACTGGGCCGGGGCGTGGGAGGCCCTGCGCGCTGCGGTGGAGCACCTGCGGGTGCCGTGCTTCGCGAACGGCCTCGGGCGGGGTTGCCTGCCCGCCGATCACGACCTCGCCTTCACCCGCACCCGCGGCCTGCTCAAGTCCGACGCCGACCTCGTCGTGGTGATCGGCACCCCGCTCGACTTCCGGCTCGGGTTCGGCCGGTTCGGCGACGCGGCCGTCGCGCATGTGGTCGACGCGCCGTCGCAGATCGCCGGTCACGTGGCGGTGCCGACGGCCGCAGGCGATCTCGGCGCCGTACTCGCCGGGTTCGCGTCGTACGCCGGGCCACGTGCCGACCACGAGGGCTGGATCGCCCGGCTGCGCGCCGCCGAATCGGCGGCGTCGGCGACCGACCGGGCCCTGCTCGACGCCGACGCCGACCCGATCAAGCCGGCACGGATCTACGGCGAGTTGGGACGGCGGCTCGCGCGCGACGCCGTGGTCATCTGCGACGGCGGCGACTTCGCGAGCTACGCCGGCAAGTTCGTCGAGGCGTACCAGCCGGGGTGCTGGCTCGACACCGGCCCCTACGGCTGCCTGGGCAACGGCCCGGGGTACGCGCTGGCGGCTCGGGTGGCGCGCCCGTCGAGCCAGGTCGTGATGCTGCTCGGCGACGGCGCAGCCGGCTTCAGCCTCATGGACGTCGATTCGATGGTGCGCCACGGCCTGCCGTGCGTGATGGTCGTCGGCAACAACGGGATCTGGGGCCTCGAGAAGCACCCGATGCAGGCCGTCTACGGCTGGGACCTGGCCTGCGATCTGCAGCCGGGCTGCAGCTACGACGGTGTCGTGCGCGCCCTCGGCGGCGCCGGCGAGACGGTGAGCCGGCCCGACGAGTTGGGCCCGGCCCTCGACCGGGCGTTCGCCGCCGGGGTGCCCTACCTCGTCAACGTGCTGACCGATCCCGCCGACGTCTACCCGCGCTCGTCGAACCTGGGGTGATCCGATGCGTACCGACTCCGCCACGAACCGTCTCGTCGAGCAGGCCCGCGAAGCCTCCATCGGCACGCTGCTGCGGCGCACCGCCGCCCGCACCCCCGACAAGATCGGGGTGATCTGGCGGGACCGGCGCGAGACCTTCGCCGAGTTCGACGCCGCCGTGAACCGCTGCGCCAACGAGCTCGCCGCGCGTGGCGTGCGCCGCGGCGACCGCATCGCACTGCTGTCGCACAACTGCCGGGAGTTCGGCCTGCTGTGGTTCGCGCTGGCTCGGCTCGGAGCGATCAGCGTGCCGATCAACTTCATGCTCAACGCCGAGGAGGTGGCGTTCATCCTCGGCCACTCGGGTGCGACGGGCATGGTCGTCGAGGACGCGTTGGGCGCCGTGGCAGTCGAAGCGCTCGAGCGGGCCGGGGTGCGAGGCGGCGTCCGGGGCTGGATCCCGTTGCGGGGCGACGCCACACCCGACGGCTGGGAGGGCGTGGCGGCGTGGGAGGCCGGCACCGACGAGCGCGAGCCGGGGATCGTGATCGGCGACGACGAGCCGGTGCAGCTCATGTACACCTCGGGCACCGAGAGCCGCCCGAAGGGTGTCACGCTCACGAGCCGGTCGCTGCTGGCGCAGTACGTGTCGTGCATCGTCGACGGCGGCATGACCGCCGACGACGTCGAGGTCCATGCGTTGCCCTTCTACCACTGCGCCCAGCTGCACTGTTTCTTCACCCCCGACGTCTACCTCGGCGCCACGTCGATCATCGTCGGGGGGCCGGATCCGGCCGCGATCCTGCGCACGATCGAGGCCGAGCGGGTCACCAAGCTGTTCTGCCCGCCCACGGTGTGGATCGGCCTGCTGCGTTCGCCGCTGTTCGACACCGTCGAGCTGTCGTCGTTACGCAAGGGGTACTACGGCGCAGCGATCATGCCGGTCGAGGTGCTCAAGGAGATCCAGCAGCGGCTGCCGCAGGTCGCGTTGTGGAACTTCTACGGGCAGACGGAGATGGCACCGCTGGCGACGATCCTGCGCCCGCACGAGCAGCTCCCCCGGGCCGGATCGGCGGGTAAGCCGGCGATCAACGTCGAGACGATGCTCGTCGACGACGACGACGTCCCGGTCCCCGCCGGCACGATCGGCGAGATCGTGCATCGCAGCCCGCAGGCGATGCTCGGCTACTGGGACGACGACGCCAAGACCGCCGACACGTTCCGCAACGGCTGGTTCCACTCCGGCGACCTCGGGGTGATGGACGCGGACGGCTACCTCACGATCGTCGACCGCAAGAAGGACATGATCAAGACCGGCGGTGAGAACGTGGCCAGCCGGGAGGTCGAGGAGGTGCTGTTCCAGTTCCCGGGTGTGGCCGAGGTGGCCGTGTTCGGCATCGCCCACCCCTACTGGATCGAGGCGGTCACCGCGGTGGTCGTCCCCAAAGCGGGCGAATCGGTCGATCCCGATGCCGTGATCGCCTTCGCCCGCGAGCGGCTCGCCGGCTACAAGGCACCCAAGTACGTGACGGTCGCCGACGCGCTGCCGAAGAACCCGAGCGGCAAGATCCTCAAGCGGGAACTGCGACAGGCCTACGCCCACCTCTCGAGCGACGCCGGCTGAAGGCCGGACCGCCCGGAGGTCAAGGCCGCAGGAGCCCGAGGTCGTCCCAGGTGCGCCCGAGGACGCGCTCGACGTCGGCGCCGAGCCAGGTGAGCACCGAGGCGTAGTAGGCGCGCACGTCGGTCGTGGCTCGCAGGTCGCCGTCGTCGAGGTGGACGAGGTCCGCCTCGCCGTACAGGCCGGCTCGCACGGCTCGACCGACGAGGAAGTGCACGTTGGCCTTGCCGTGGTCGGTGCCGTACCCGTTGTCGTGGACCCGCCGGCCGAACTCGCTCACGGTCATGAGCAGTACCCGGTCGGCCGCACCGGCCGATTCGACGTGACGCTGGAACCGGGCGATACCGGTG
Organism: Acidimicrobiales bacterium; assembly: GCA_044370695.1. GTDB lineage: Bacteria > Actinomycetota > Acidimicrobiia > Acidimicrobiales > Ilumatobacteraceae > JBEIFW01. The sequence continues at coordinate 2,998 of JBILVB010000184.1, forward strand.
GCGAGATCCCCGAGCAGGTCGGCCTGGGTGGCGAGTTGGCTGGCATGGGTGTCGAAGCCGCCGGCGGCCACGTGCACGACGCGCACTCCGGCGGTCGAGGTGGCGACCCGGGCCGCTGTCTCGAGCGCGGCGGTGAACTCGCCGGCGGCAGGATCGTCACCACCGGTGTCGCGCTCGGCGTCGTCGCCGGTGCCGGCCTGCAGGGCTGCGAACGTGCGCACGGCGGCGAGGGCGGACGCGTTGGCGTTGCGCACGGTCGCCTCGGCGCCGCTGCCGCCGCCCGTCGCCCAACGGGTCACCACGTCGTCACGGCCGGCCGGCCGCCCGATCGCACGGAACGCGAAGCCAGCCGGGTTGGTGACGACCGTCGGGCGCGATCCGTCGGCGTCGAGCATCGGAGCGCCGCCCGAGAGTGCGACGGCGCGCAGGGGATGGGCGCCGTCGGGGCCGAGCGCGTCGAGCCAGCGTCCCACCCAGCCGGTGCGCAGTGCGGTGCCCGGGGTGGACGACGCCCAGTCGTCCTGGGCGGCGAAATGGCTCCGGTTCGGTGACGGGAAGCCGACGGCTTCGAGCGCGGCGACCGAGCCGGCCGCTGCGAGCTCGGCCAGTGGACCGAGCTTCGGGTGCAGGCCGAACGCCGTCGTTCCCGGGAACCGCAAGAGGGTGTCGTCAGCGAGGCCGATGGCGGGACGCAGGTCGTGGTAGCGGCCCTGCAACGGCACGACGGTGTTCAGGCCGTCGTTGCCGCCGTAGAGGTTGACGATCACGAGCACCCGGTCGGGCGGAGGAACTGCGGCCGGGCCGGGCGCCGCCGCCGTTGTGACGGTGGGGGCCGGTGCCGGGGCACGAGGCGGCAACGAGGTCGGGCCGGCCGGTTCGACCCGAGGACCTGACGACGGCGAGCAGGATGCGAGCACACCGGTCGCCGCAGCAGCGGCTGCACCGGCGAGGAGCTCGCGACGTGACAGTGAACGTGGGCGACGGGCGTTGGTGTCCATGGCGTTCCTCTTCAAGCGAGCAGGAACTCGGGCGAGGCCAGAGCGAGTGCGAGGCGTTCGGTCGGCGTTCGGGCAGCGGCGAGTTGCGAGCGGGTGATCTCACCGAACGGGCCGGGTAGTCCGAGCGCCTGGGCCAGGCCCTCGGCGTCACCGGCAGCGGCGGCCCGGGCCGCCGGATTGGCGGCCGGGGTGGTGCCGGCGAGGGCGACCGCAGCGTTGAACCGGCCGACGACGGCCGAGCTCGACAGCCACGCGTCACCGCCCGGCCAGCCTGCGACGTTGGGTGGCCGCAGGGGTACCTGGCCCATGGATCGCAGGAGCCCGAGCCGGGTCTCGGCCTTGAGCTGCGCGCCCGTTGCCCGTTGGGCAGCGACGAACCAGCGCACCGGCTCGAGCACGATCGGACCACCGTCGACGCCGGCGACGAGCTCGCCGACCACCGCCCGCAGCAGAGCTCGAACGTCGAGGCCGGCGGCCCGGAAGGCGTCGGTGACACGAGACACGGCGGGGGCGTCGACGGCAGGTCCGAGCAACGCCCGGCACACCTTCCCGGCCACGAACCCGGGCAGCGCGGGGTGGTCGACGACCCGGGCGACGACGCCGTCGACGTCGGAGACGGTACCGCCGAGGTACGACTGCGGGGCCGGGTCGTGACGTGCGGGGACGAACGTGGCCGGACCGTCACTGCCGGGTCGCACCGTCCAGCCCGTGAGGGCGACGGCTCCGGCACGCACGTCGGCTTCGGTGTAGTTGCCGCGGCCGAGGGTGAACAGCTCGAGGAGTTCGCGGCCGTAGTTCTCGTTGACCGACGTTCGGGTGGACTCGCGCCCGTCGAGATAGACGAGCATCGCGGGGTCGACGCTGACGCCGCGCACGAGCGGGCCGAACGGGCCGAGGCCGAGCCTTTGGAACAGCCGGAGTTGGTTGACGAGGGCGAGCGCAGAGCGAACCTTGCCGACCGACGACACGAAGTGCCCGTGCCAGAACCACACGACGCGTTCCTCGGCAGGTCGTTGCGTCGTCACCATCCGGTCGAGCCAGCCCGTGACGGCGGCGGCTCCGCGCGCTGCGTTCGCTTCTCGGTCGAACCCGAGCTCGGCATCGCGCCAGGGGTCGGGGGTCGGAGGCAGCCCGGCTCGGTCGGGGTCGACCAGGCGGGCGGCTTCGCCGGCAGGCCCGCGCGCGAGCGCCGCGTCGAGCTGCCCGGGCGCAAGACCCAGACCGACTCGCCGATGCAACCGCGAGATGATCGTCCGGTCGTCCATGGCCCCCACGGTGGAGGACGGATGTGAAGAAACGTCGAAGACGCCGTCGAGGTCGGGAGCGAGACGGTTGCGTCGGCTCGCCGGCGCAACCGTTTCGCCGCTCCCCTGCGATCGTTCACGAGCGGCCGGAAGGGCCCGCCATCACCGGGTCGGTGCCGACGCAACGACAACTACGGCCCAGCGGTGCCGCCCGAACCACCTCCGGTCAGGCCAGCTTCACCGAGCGGACGACGCGGTCGGAGCCGGGGAGGAAGAGGCCCTTGGAGGACTGCATCTTCGCGGCGTACTCGGCACCGGCCATGAAGCGGGCCCGCAGGGCCTCGTGGGTGGCCAGATCGGGACTCGCCGCCACCACGGCCATCGAGCCCATGGCACCGTAGATGCTGGTCAGGACCGTGACCTGGCTCTGCGAGGGACTCCCCTTCCGGGCGCGCCCACCCGCCCCAGCAGCACTCAGTCGATGGCCGCAGGAGGCGGCGGCGGCTCGGACCCCACCGCGGCCGCAGGAGGCGGCGGCGGCTCGGACCCCACCGCGGCTACCGGTGCACCGGCCGTGCGCCGGCCCCCCAGGGGTGCCCACCATCCCCACGCCGCGCCGGCCGGGATACCGACGATCGGCAGCACCACCAGCAGGACGCTGTCGAAGGACAGCACGCCGAGGAACAGCAACGTGGAGCCGAGGAAACCGAAGAAGAAGAACCCGGAAATGGCGCCCAGGATCGGCCGCCCGTGTACGTCTCTCACCACTACCTCCCCGGAACCTTGACACGAACCTTGGGCCGCCCGCACAGGACGAGACCGAGCCCCGAGAACAGCGTCACGCCGATGCTGATCGGCGCGAACGGGGTGTCGAACGCCCCGCCTTCGAGCGCAACGGTGAGTTTCCCGGAGCAGTGGAGCTGGCCGTTCTCGTAGTGGGCGCCCTCGACGGTGAACTCGACCCCGCGGGGCAGGAAGCCGAGGTCGTAGGACTCCGCCCCCGAACTCGACGTCGTGCTCCCCGTGGGCCCCCAACTGCCGAGATCGATCGAGCCGACCGGCAGCTCGAGCGTGATGCTCCCCGACACCGGGCGCCTGCCCTGGGCGACACCGATCAGGCTCCCGGACCATGCGACGTCGTCGCTCGCCGGGATGATCAGCACCTCGTCGGGCCGCAAGGTCGTGGAATCGACCTTGAACGACTTGCCGGTGCCCTCGTACCCCTTCTGGAACTCCGCCGTCCCCACACACCGACCGGCCGGAGTGGTCACCTCGGCGTTGCTGGTCGCCGGCGTCAGCACGACGGTGCCGCCCACGACCACCGCCACCGCAGTGAGCCTTCGGAACCTTCCCATCCCTCCCCCGTTCTTCCCATCTCTCGTTGTCATGGACGATCGCTTTCTCCCGCAGTGCGAACTCACGGCTGGACCTCCAGCCGCCGACCGTCGACCCAGGTCGTCCAGCCGTTGGAACACCTCACCTGAGACCAGCCGCTGCGGCTGTCGATCACCTGCACGGCCA
>JBILVB010000185.1:0-6746 GCA_044370695.1 Acidimicrobiales bacterium
AGTACGGCGCGACGTCGAACACGGCGAGGATCGCCCACCACACGACCAGCACGACCGCGACCACCGTGGCGCCGGTCGCCAGGCGGCGGACCAGCCGGATCCCCATGCGTTCACCGGCGTCACCGATTGCGGCCGTCACACCGCACCGTCCGCGACGGAGTGGTCCCACCGAACGACGAACCGCTCGACCACCGAGGCGATCGCGTAGAAGCCGACGGCGAGCAGCGCGGCGGTGAGGATCGTCAGCCACGTCTGTGCCACGTTGAAGCCGAACAGGGCGTTGGTCATCATCTGGCCGAGGCCACGGGTGCCACCGCCGCCGCTCCACTCGGCGATGATCGCCCCGAGCACCGCGGCTGCCGCCGCCGCCTTCAGGCCGGCGAACACGAACGGCAGCGACGAGGGCAGCGCGAGCAGCCGGAGGCGCTGGAACCGCCCTGCGGCCAACTGGACGAACAGCTCCTCGGCCCGGGCGTCGGTGGCCCGCAAGCCCTGCACACAGCCGACCAGGATCGGGAACACACCGGCCAGTGCTGCGACGGCGGTGCGGACGGCGTCGCCCCGGTCGAGCCACAACACCAGCACGGGCGTGAGCGCGATCAACGGAATCGACGACACCACGACGGCACCGGAGTACACGAGCCCGGCCACCCGGGGCACGAGTACGGCCACCAGCGCCAGGGTGAACGCGACGGCCGCGGCCACCACGAACCCTTTGACCGCAGCCACGATCGTCGGTTCGGTGTGGAACCAGAGCGTCTCGTGGCGCCGCTCGAACTCGTCCCACACCGCGCTCGGCGCCGCGACGCTGACGGGGAGCCGACCGGTGACTGCGGCCCATTCCCACAACGGTCCGATCAACGCCGGGAGGACGACGGCCGGCAGCCACCGTCGGACCGTGCGCGTCGCACGCTCCGATCGGCTCACGCGTCCACCTCGACCGACCCGAACAGCGCCGAACGCACCGCGTTCTCGACGGCGAAGAAGGCCGGCTCCTGCATGAGCGCGAGCGTGCGAGGCCGGGGCAGGTCAACCTCGATCACCTCGGTGATCCGTCCCGGACGCGGCGACAGCACGACGATGCGATCCGCCATGAGCGCGGCCTCGCTGATCGAGTGGGTGACCAGCACCGCAGTGGTGCCGGTCTCGACCCAGATCCGCAGCAGCTCGAGGTTCAACTGCTGGCGGGTGATCTCGTCGAGCGCCCCGAAGGGTTCGTCCATGAGGAGCAACTCGGGCGTGAGCGCGAGCGCGCGGGCGATCGCCACGCGCTGACGCATCCCGCCGGAGAGCTGCGCCGGCTTGGCCGACTCGAACCCGCGCAGACCGACGAGTGCGAGCAGCTCCTCCGGGCTCGCCGCACCGGCGACGCCGCGCCCGCCGGCGATCTGGATGGGAAGGCGGACGTTGTCGAGCACCGATCGCCACGGCAGCAGCGTCGGGTCCTGGAACACGAACCCGATCCGGTGGTCCCGCCGGGCCGCCGCCGGCGAACGACCGCCGATGCTGATCGACCCCGACGTCGGCGCAGCAACGTCGGCGAGCAGCCGCAGCAGCGTCGACTTCCCGCAGCCGCTGGGGCCGATCAGTGCGACGAACTCTCCTCGTTTCATGCGCAACGACACGTTCTCCAGGGCCACGACCTCGCTGCGCTTGATGGCGAACCGCTTGCCGACCCGGTCCACGACGACGTGCTCGTCGATCCCGCTCATGCCGACCTCCCTGGCCCGGTGCCCCGGTGTCCACCGGTGGCGTAGAACGTCCGTAGACCTGTCTGCAGCGCCGCCACCGCCGGTCGTAGTTCGGCATGACGGCCCGCTGCGCTCCGGGCCCGGTCGGCCACCTCGGCCGCCACCGCGACCTCGTCGAGGCCGAGCACCACCCCGTCGCGTACGACCTGACGCCCGGCGACGACCAGGTGGACCACGTGGCGCGCCCGGGCGCGAGCGACCACGAGCTCCCCAAGGTCGTGCCCGGCACCCGGGACGAGGTCCCGCCCGAGCACCGCGCCGTCGAGGACCACCGCGTCGGCCGGCGAGCCCGGGACCAGGCGACCCCAGTCGCCCTCCCCCGCCACCGCCACCGGGCCCACGCAGGTCGCCGCGTGCAGCACCGTCGCGCCGTCGAGGCCCCGGTCGAGCCCGACACCGGCATGCAACAGGTGGGCGAGGCGCACCTCGCGCAAGGCGTCTTCGTCGTCGTCGAGCGACATGCCGTCGAGTCCCACGGCCACCCGCACCCCGTGCCCGAGGAACCGCCGCAGCGGCGCGACGCCGGAGCGCAACCGCAGGTTCGACGTCGAGTTCACCGAGATCACCACGCGCCGTTCGGCCAACACGGCGAGGTCGGCGTCGTCGAGCCATACGCCATGGGCGACCGTCAGCCGATCGCTCAGGAATCCGAGGCGGTCCAGGTGGGCCACCAAGCCGTCGGGATACGCGGCATCGGCCCACTCGCGCTGGAGTCCGGTCTCGAACAGATGCGTGTGGACCCGCCGACCGGTGCGCGCCGAGGCCTCGGCGACGGCGCCGAGCAACGCGTCGCTGCACCACTGCGGACCGACCGGGCAGTACTGCACGTGGATCCCCGGCAGGTCGGCCACCGCCGCGGCGATCGCGTCCACGGCGTCGAGCTGTGCGCCCACCGACGGCGCCGGAGCGCCCCAGCGGCGCCGCACGGCGTCCCGGTGCTCGTCGGATACGAGGGCCAACACCGCCTCGTCGGGCCCGTAGCCCAGTCGGTTGCGGTCCGCCATCGGGACGGCGAGCCCGAGCCGAAGACCGATCGTCGCCGCCGTGCGGGCGACGGCCGTGCACTCCTCCACCAGGGCGGCCGGGTCCTGCGTGTTGTGACAGTGCACCACGCCGGCGACGCCCGACCGCGCCAGCTTGGCCAGCGCCAGCGCAGCGAGCAGCGAGGGGTCGATCTCCGGTTGGAGCGAGAGTGCTGCGATCCACGGCTCCAGCGCCTCGTCGTGCGCCCCGTACGCGATCGTGGGCAGCCCCCGGCCGTGGTCGTGTGCGTCGGCCAGAGCGGGGATCACCCACGTTCCCGCTCCGCCGATCGCAACGCCGGCCGACGTCGCGCCGTCGGGACCGTCCGGGCGATGCGATGCAAAGCAGCCGTCGACGACGGCCAGTTCCACGCCATGCGCACCGGGCTGGCCCGCCGTGCGCAGCACCCACTCGCCCCGAACGGACCCGACCACCGGGTTCACTTCCCGGTCGCTCCCTTCAGGATGTCCTCGGTCATCAGCTCGGCCGCCGGGATCGGCTTCTTGGCGGCGCCGGACTCGACGGCGAACTTCGACGTGGCGTCGAACACCTCGGGCGAGATCCACAACAGGCCGTTGGGGTTGCCCTTGATGAGCTCCACCTGCGCCTTGGCCGATCCGGTCTCCGGGGCGAGTTCGCTGCCGGCCTCCTTGCCGTACAACTCGACGACCCGCTTGGCCATCTCCTCGGGGTTGGCCACGGCGAACTCCCACCCCTTGAGGTCGGCCCGCAACCACTTGATGAGCAGATCCTTCTGGTCCGCGAGCGTCTTCTCGGTGGCGAAGAACGCGTTGCCGTACCCCTTGTCGCCGAGATCGGCGAGATACACCGTGTTGATGGCCACGCCGGAGGTCTGCAGCGCGACGCCCTGGCTCGTGGCATAGCCGAGATAGCCGTCGACCTGCTTGGTGCTCAGCACCGCGGGGTCGAAGCCGACCGGCACGAACGTGACCTTCGACGGGTCCACACCGGCGCCCTTGAGCAGCGCCGTCATCTGCGGGCGGTAGCCGTCGGGCAGGCCGATCTTCTTGCCCTCCATGTCCTTCAGGCTCATGACGGGCTTCTCCTTCAAGCTCATCACGGCGAACGGCGAGCGCTGGAAGATCGCGGCGAACGCCCGCACCGGGATTCCCTTCTCACGTGCCAGCACGATGCCCGAGCCGTCGGCGTCACCGAGCAGGACCTTGCCCGCGGCGACGTCGGCCACGGGATCGATGCCCGGGCCGCCCGAGACGAACTCGGCGTCGATGCCCTCGGCCTTGAAGAAGCCCTTGTCGAGCGCCATGAAGTGCCCGCCGAACTGCACGAGCTTCTTCCATCCGAGCTGGAACGCCACCTTCGTCGTCGCACCGCCGGCTTTCGCCGCCGTGGTCGTTGCGCCGGCGGCCGTCGTGGCGGCCCCGCCGGAGGAGTCGTCGCCGCACGCAGCGAGCAGGGCTGAGGCGGCCGGCAGCGACAGCAACGCGCCCCCGGTCAGGGCACCTCGGCGCAAGAATTGCCGCCGGTCGAATCGGTCAGACATCGGTCCACTCGCTTTCACTTGAGGGTCGGGAGAACGGAACACCGCGTGGTATACCGTTGTGCACCAATGAGACGAGGGGGATTCGACTCTGTTACGGGTATGTGAAACGGGGCGGGCGCAGTGACGGTCTCGCTGCTCGGTCACGGCGTGGCGGCGCTCGCCGCCGTCGCAGCCGGGGGTATCAACGCGCTCGCCGGAGGCGGCAGTCTCGTGTCCTTCCCGACCCTGGTGTGGCTCGGGGTGCCGACGGTGTCGGCCAGCGTCACCAACACCGTTGCGCTCTGCCCCGGCTACGTGGGTGGCACGCTCGCCCAACGGGCCGACCTCGCCGGGCAGCGCCGCCGCATCCGGCGACTGGCATCGGTTGCCGGCGCCGGGGGCCTCGCGGGCGCCGTCCTGCTCCTCGTCTCCCCGGAACAGCTCTTCGACCGGCTCGTGCCGTTCCTGATCCTCGGAGCCTGCGCCTTGCTCGCCACGCAGGACCGCCTCAAGCGCGCCATCTACGGCGAGCGGTCCGGCACCGACGACGGAACCATCTCCTGGGCCGGCACCGGGGCGATCGCCGCGGTCTCGGTCTACGGCGGGTACTTCGGCGCCGGACTCGGCATCATGCTGCTCGCCGTGCTGGGTCTGGTGTGCACCGACACCCTGGCCCGGCTCAACGCGAGCAAGCAGTTGCTGTCCGCCGTCGTCAACTGGGTGGCCGCCGCGTTCTTCCTCGTGTCCGGCGAAGTCGCCTGGTCGCTCGCGGCGGTGATGGCCGCCGGCAGCCTCGTGGGTGGCCACCTCGGTGGTCGCGCCGTCGGGCGGATCCCGGCCCGACTGCTGCGCCGGATCGTCATCGCCTTCGGGGTCGTCGTCGCTGCGGTCCAGATCGCCCGGTGGTGACCGTCCGCCCGCCACGGCGCGCCAGACTGGGCCGATGGGTGTCTCACTGACCAAGGACTCGATCGACCTCGGCCTCGTCGTGCGCGACGCGGCCGCCTGCCTGGCGTTCTACCGCGACGTGCTCGGCTTCGAGCACGCCGGCACGATGCCGATGGGCGGCGGCACGGTGATGGAGCGGCTGCGGTGCGGGACCTCGCTCATCAAGCTCGTGTCGATGGGCGAGCGCACCCCGGCGGCGTCCAACCCGCCCAAGGGGATCGGGGGCGCCACGGGTATGCGCTACTGGACGATCTCGGTCGACAACCTCGACGAGATCATCGCCTCCTGCGACGCCGCAGGTGCCACGGTCGTGTGGACCCCTCGGGAGATCCGCCCCGGCGTGCGGGTCGGCATGGTGGAGGACCCTGACGGCAACTGGGTGGAGTTCCTCGAGACCACCTGAGCCGGCAGCGGCACGGCGGTGGTGGCGAAGGCGCCGTCGCCACCACCGGTGCGGGTGTCAGTCGTTGCGCTGCTTGAGCAGGTCGCGGATCTCGGTGAGCAGCTCGGCCTCGGTCGGCCCGGGCGGCGGGGGCACGATCACGCCCTGGCGCTTGCGGACCGCCTGGTACCACTTGTAGATCGCGAACAGCACGAGGCCGGTGAGCACGAGGTCGATCACGGCGTTGAGCACGAGGCCGACACCGACCCGGCTCTTGCCGAGGTCGAAGCCGATGGCCGAGAAGTCGGGCTTGCCGACGACCGCTGCGATGATCGGCTGGAAGACGGCCTTGACGACGTTGTCGATCACCGCTTTGACCAGGCCGCCGAGGATGAACGCGATCGCCAGCAGGATGATGTCTCCGCTGGCGAGGAACTCCTTGAACTCGGTGACGAGGCTCTTCTTCTCGGTCATGGGTCCCTCCGGGTGGTTGTCCTGAGGCCGCGCATACTACGCGCCGTCGTGGACCGTTCGGCCCAGGCCGGCCCGACGCTCAGCGAGCGGTCCACCCGCCGTCGACGATGACGCTCTGGCCCGTCATGAAGCGGCTGCCGTCGCCGGCGAGGAGCAGCAGCGGCGCGTCGAGCTCCCACAGCTCGCCCATCCGCGGGATCGGGGAGTTCTGGGCGATGAACCGCTGGCTGCCCTCGTCGGTGTCCATGCCATCGGTCATCTCCGAGGGGAACCAGCCCGGGCACAGTGCGTTGACGCGCACGCCCTTGCGGGCCCACTGCAGGGCCAGCTCCCGGGTGAGGTTCACGAGCGCCCCCTTGGACGCGCAGTAGTGGGCCTGGCTGATCGGATGCGAGCCGACGTGGCCGAGGATCGAGGCGATGTTGATGATGGAACCGCCGCCGTTCGCGATCATCGCCGGTGCGGCCAGCTTGGCCAGGTGCCAGCACGCCGTCACGTTGACGGTCATCGCCCGTTCGAAGTCCTCGAGCGTCTCGGCGTCGATCTTCACCTTGTGCCCGACGCCGGCGTTGTTGACGAGCACGTCGACGCGCCCGCACTGCTCGAGCGTGGTGGCCACGATCCGCTCGCGGTCGGCCGGGAGCGCCACATCGGCGCCGAGCGCCAC
>JBILVB010000186.1:0-6740 GCA_044370695.1 Acidimicrobiales bacterium
TCTACGGGGCCACCGGTTCGGCGGTGACCTTCGGCGCGGCCGGCGGACTCGTCGGGGTGTTCGCCCTCGTCATCGCGTTCGCTCAACGAGCGATGCGGTCGAGCACCAGCGCGCGGTAGACCACGACACCTGCGGCGGCCGTCACGGCCCCGACGAGGTAGGCCGTCTGGTACCCGCCGGCATCGGCGACCGGGCCGAGCACGGCGCCGCCCGCCGCCGCGCCGATCTCGAAGAACGCCGTGAAGGTGGAGATCGCCGCCGCCCGCTCCAACGGGTCGCCCGCCGCGCGAGCGGCCAGGGCGATCAGCGACGGGTAGAGCAGCGAGATCGCCACGGAGATCACCACGACGGCGAGCCACATGCCGACCGCGCCGTCGACGGTGCCTGCCATCGCGAGCCCCACGGCCATGGCTGCGGTGGCGATGGGCGCCGCGCGGGTCAGCCCGAGGCGCTCCGGAAGCCGAGCGCCGAACAGACGCACCAGCAGGGTCAACACCGAGTAGGTGGCGAACAGCGCGCCGGCGCTCGCGCCGACCTCGTCGGCGCGGAGCTTGAGGAACGACGACCAGCCCTGGTAGCCGAACATGGGCAGGGCGAGCACCACGCCGAGCAGCGCGCCACCCCGGTGGAAGGTGCGACCCTTCGTTCGGGTGCCGGTGCCGGGCGCTGGGGCATCGTCGGCGACGGCGAGCGACCACACCCCGCCCGCGAGCGCGAACAGACCGGCGACCGCGAACCCGGCCCGGGTCCAGCTGGCGCCGACGAACACCTCGCCGAGGATCGGGCCCACCCCGAGGGCGAGGAACAACCCGACCGAGTGGTAGCTGATGGCCTCGGCCCGCCGCTCGGCCGGAGCCCGCTCGCTGATCAGGTTGGCGGCGGCCACGTAGAGCAACGCCTCGAACGCACCCGTGATCCCGCGCACGACGAGCAGCGCAGCCGACGAGCCGACCCCGGCGTGCAACGCGAACCCGACCGCACCCCCGATCGCGCCGATGCGCAGCACCGAGCGGTTACCCCACCGAGCGACTCCGGCGGTGAGGAGCGGGCGACACGCGACGGCGAGGACGCTGTAGGCCGCCGCCGACCATCCGACGAGCCGGTTCGTCTCGCCGAGTTCGTCGACGACGAACCGCGGCACCAGGGTGAGCCCCATCCCGACCGCGACGAAGAAGCTCGTCATCGCCGCCGTCGTCGCAACGAAATCCCGGTCGACGAGGCGCCGGGCGGTCGGCGGCTCGTCGTCGGACACGAGTCCATGGTGCCCACGGTGCCCCCGGCGGTGCCATACCGGCCGTGTACCGTCCGGCGGCATGGGGATCAACGAGGCCAACGTACGAGCGCTGCTCGCACGAGCGAAGCGGGAAGTGGACGACGGCCTGCTGCCGTCGGTCCAGGTCGCGCTCGCGTACCGCGGTGAGCTCGTGGCGTCGGAGGCCTACGGCGACGCCACCGTCGACAGCCGCTACGCGGTGTTCTCCTGCACGAAAGCCTTCGTCGCTGCTGCGATGTGGGCGCTCATCGGTGACGGCGCCGTCGACGTGTCCCGCCGAGTGGTCGACTACGTCCCCGAGTTCGGTACCAACGGCAAGGACGTCGTCACCCTCGAGCAGGTGATGCTGCACACCGCCGGGTTCCCGCACGCACCGCTCGGGCCGGCGTCGTGGGGCACCATCGAGGGCCGGCTCGCGGCGTTCGCCAAGTGGCGCCTGTCGTGGGAGCCAGGCACCACCTGGGAGTACCACGCCACCTCGGCCCACTGGGTGCTCGCCGAAGTGATCCGCCGGGTCACCGGCCGCGACCACTGCGAGGTGGTGGCCGAGCGCGTCACCGGCCCCATCGGACTGCCCCGCGTGCTCGGCCTCCCCGCCGGTCCGCCGCAGGACGGGATCCTCGACGTGATCGCAGTCGGCGAGCACGCCACGGCCGCCGAACTACGTGCCGCGTTCGGGGTGGACGAACTCCCGCCCACGGAGGTGACGCCCGAGGCGATCCTGGGCTTCAACGATCCCGAGGCTCGAGCCGTCGGGGTTCCCGGCGGCGGGGCGTTCCTTCGCGCCGCCGACCTCGCGCTGTTCTACCAAGCCCTGCTCCACAACCACGCCTCGGTCTGGCGGCCCGAGGTGCTCGCCGACGCCACGGGCGTCGTGCGCAACACCTTGCCCGAGCGGATCACCGGCCTGCCGGCCAACCGCAGCCTCGGGCTCGTGCTCGCCGGAGAGGACGGTCGATCGGCCGAACGGGGCTTCGGGCGCACCGTGTCCCCGCAAGCGTTCGGACACAACGGCGCCGGTGGTCAACTGGCCTGGGCCGACCGCGCTACGGGGCTGTCGCTCGGGTACTGCACCAACGGCTACGACCTGCACGAGGTGCGCCAGCCGCGGCGAGGCTCCGCCATCGGGAGCCTCGCGGCGGTCTGTGCGTCGTAATCGCGGGCGGCGGTGTGCGGCGCCTGCGGATCGGGCCGGCGGATCAGTAGGGCGACGAGCCGCCGTCGATGTTGATCATCGAGCCGGTGATCCCGGCGCCGGCCTCCGAGCACAGCAGCAACGCCACCGCGGCGACCTGCTCGACGGTGTTCGGCTTCTTGATGGCCGACCCGGCCACGATCATGTTGATGTAGTCGTCGTAGTTCATCCCGATCGCCGCCGCCGACATCGGGGCCGTGGCCTCGACGATGTCGGTGATGATCAGGCCCGGGCACAGCGCGTTGCAGGTGATGCCGAGCGTGCCGACCTCCTGCGCGATCACCTTGGTGAGGCCGTTCAGGGCGTGCTTGGTGGTGATGTACGGCGCGACGCCGGGCAGGGCGGTCTTGCCGTACATCGAGGAGATGTTGATGATGCGGCCCCACTGCTGCGGGATCATCGCCTTGAGCGCGGCACGGCTGCACCAGAACGGGTGGTTGAGGTTCCAGTTGAGGATGCTCTGCCATTCCTCGTCGCCCAGCTCGGCCACGATGGCCGGGTTGCCGACACCGCCGGCGTTGTTCACGAGGATGTCGATGGCGCCGTAACGCTCGATCGTGCCGGCCACGAGACCTTCGCACACCGACTGCTGCTGGACGTCCCCGGGGAGGAAGTGGATCCGGTCGCCGCCGCCCATCTCCTCGATGGCCTGGCGGCCCTTGTCCTCGCTGCGGCCGTTGACGACGACGTTCGCGCCCTCGCCGTGCAGCGCGGTGGCGATGGCCCGGCCGATGCCGCGGGTGCCGCCGGTGATCAACGCCGTACGGCCGTCCAAGAAGCCCATGTCTCCCCCAGGGTGAGTGGTTGCGGCCCGCTCGGCAACGCCGCCGGGCGACGCGGATCATAAGGACGGCCCGGCCGGAGCGTCGGATCAGGGCGAGGCCTTCACAACAGCAGGCCGACCCCGTGGATCGCCAGCCCCGCAAGCGCGCCCACCACCGTGCCGTTGATGCGGATGAACTGCAGGTCGCGACCGACGGCGAGCTCGACCCGCTCGGCGGTCTCCGCCGCGTCCCACCGTTGCACCGTCTGGGCGATGAACTCGCCGACGACGTGACGCTCGCGCCGGGCGAGCGCCGCTGCGGCGACGGCCAGGCGCCGGTCGAGGTCGTCACGCAACCCGGGGTCGCCGGCGAGACGGTCGGCGGCGGCGGCCACGAGCGCCTCGAGTTGCCGGCGCAACGGCGAGGAACCGTCGGCGGCCTGACGCCGCAGGGTGGTCACCAGGTCGTCCCACAGCGAGCCGGCCCAGGTGGCGACGCTCGGATGGGCGAGCGCCTCGTCGCGCCAGCCGGCCACCCGTGCGGCCAGGACCGGGTCGGTGCGCAACCGCTCGGCGAGACCGGCGAGTTCGGCGTCGAGGTGCTGGCGGACCGGATGGCGGGGGTCGGCCCGCAGGTCCTCGAGCGCATGCAGGATGCCGCCGAAGATCCGCTCGAACACCCGGTCGTCGACCCGGCCCGGCACCCACCACGGCGACTCCCGGTCGAACACCGTGCGAAACGCCGCTCGCTGGGTGACGAGGGTGTCGGCGAGCCCGCCGAGCAGCGCAGTGACCATCTCGGTGTGGCGGCCCTCGCGCACGGTCGCCGCCAGCGCCCGTCCGGCGAGGGGGGCGAGGTCGACGACGCCGAGGCGTTCGAGGACCGCATCGCCGACGGCGCGCCCGAACCGCTCGTCGCGCAACAGCTCCAGCGTGGCGTCGAGCCCGCCGGCGAGATGGCCGACGGCCCGGGCCCGGTGGGCGGGGTCGGCCGCCCAGTCGGCGAGTCGCGCCGCGGGGGCGGCGGCGAGCACCCGGTCCGCCAGCAGGTCGGGGTCCAAGAAGTGCTCCTCGACGAACGAGCCGAGGCTTGCGCCCAAGCGGTCCTTGCGGGTCGGCACGATGGCCGTGTGCGGGATCGGCAGCCCGAGCGGCCGGCGGAACAGCGCCGTGACGGCGAACCAGTCGGCGAGCCCACCGACCAGGGCCGCTTCGGCCCCGGCCCGCACGAAGCCCACCCAGGTCGGCGCGTCGTCGCCGGCGAGGCGAGCGGCCACGAAGATCACGGCCGCCGCCACGAGCATGCCGGCGGCGAGGCGGCGGACCGGGCGGTCGGCTCGTACGGGCGGGCGCTCGGCAGGCACAGGCACGGTGCAGTTCCTACCCCGTGCCGCGGCACGCGTTAGCGTCGCCGGGAGACGAGTCAGCAGGGAGACAGCCTGATGCGAGTGAAGGTCGACTTCGACGTGTGCGCTTCGACGGGTGCCTGCATGCAGGTGTGCCCGGAGGTGTTCGAGGTCCGCAGCGACGGCTACCTGTACATCCTGCAGGAGGAGCCCGGCGAGGATCTGCGCGACAAGGTCACCCAGGCCGCCGACCTGTGCCCCACGGGCGCCATCTCGATCGAGGAGTGACCGGCCGGCCGGCGAGCGGTCACACCCGGCACAGCGGTACGGGCAGCCCGACGGCGTCGACCCGGGTGCGGTAGATCGCCCCGTCGTGGCCGGACGACGAGCCCGACCCGGTGACGATGTAGAGGTCCGCGAGCCCGTCGCCGCCGAAGGCGCACGAGGTGACCATCCGTGACGGCACCTCGATCGTTGTGCCGAGCGTGCCGTCCGGTCGGACCTGCTGCACGGTTCCCGCCGACACCATCGCCACCCACAGCGCCCCGGCGGCGTCGACGGCGAGGCCGTCGGGAAGCCCGGAGCCGAAGTGGACGTGCACCTCGGGTTCGGCCTGCGAGCCGTCGAGCGCCCAGCGGCGCACCAGGTGGTTGGCCGTGTCGGCGTGGTACAGCCAACGGCCGTCGGGTGACACGCCCATGCCGTTGGTGAGCGACACCCCGCCATAGAGCTGCGTCGCCGACCCCTCGCCGTCGACGCGGAGGCACTCGCCGAAGGTGCGCTCGCCGTCGGTGGCGAACGGGTTGGAGCGCATGGTCCCGATGTACAGGCGACCCTCGGCGTCGGTGGTGAGGTCGTTGAACCCCGGCACCGTGGCGTCGGCGTAGACGGTGCGGTTGACGCCGTCGCGGTGGTGGCAGATGTCGCGCCCCGACATCACGATCCCGCCGTCGGCGTGGAACACGATGCCGCCGACGCCGCGGCGCTTGGGCACCACGGTGGACACGGTGCCGTCGGCCGCCAGGCGGAAGACCCCGCCATGGTGGACGTCGGAGAAGTACAGGCCGCCGTCGACGGACCACCGCGGCCCCTCGATGAGTCCGTAGCCGGAGGCGAGCAGGTCGAGCGTCATGGGTGTGAGCCTGCCACCTTGCCGGACCGGCTCGGGACACCCCGCTCGGCCGCAGTCACCGCTTCGCGTCATTGAAGGTGCTGACGAGCTTGTCGTACTCGAAGCCGTTGCGGCCGAACAGCCCGTCGTGGCGGCCGAGCAGCTGCGCCATGCGGTCGCCGTGGGCGGCGACGAGGGCGTCGGCGTGGAGCGAGTAGTCCTCGACGGGACGCATCATCAAGCGGGAGTAGGTGATGTGGCAGACCACGCGTTCACCCGGGGCGCGGCGTGGGTAGTTGGAATGCCACAGGTTGCCGTCCCACAGGGCGACCCAGCCCGGCGGGCACTCGATGGCGACGCCGCCGGCTTCGGCCCGGGTCTCCTCGGCGTCGGGGTGGCGGCGCAACCGGTGCGTGCCGGGCACGATCATCGTGGCCCCACCCTCCTCGGTGAAGCCGTCGCACGCCCAGCAGCAGGTGAGCAACAGGTTGTGCGCCGGGAACGGGGCGGGCACCCAGTTGTGGTCGGCGTGGAGCCCGATCGTGGGCGCGCCGGGTGGGCGCACGCTCGCGGCCACCTGACTGAGCAGGAACCCGCGCCCCACGGAGAACTCGGCCATCGCCAGCAGCCGGGGATCGAGCACCGCGTCGGCGAACACCGGGTCGACGGCGAGGAGCATCTGCGCACCGGCCGGGCGGCCCGGGACGTACCGGCACCGATCGAGCATCGCCGCCCGCAGACGGTCGTTGATCGCGTTGCGGCCCAACGGCTCGACGACCGTCCAGCCCTCCTCGGCAAGCTGGCGACACGGGCCTTCGAGGCCGAGCTCGGCGATGACGGGGGCGAGCTCGTCGGAGATCGTTCCCGGCGCCAGGGTGTCGAAGTAGCGCTGCACGATGTCGGCCTCCCTCGTCGCTGCTCCCCGATGCCACCCCCGGCCGGCGGAACGGCCCCGACCCTACGATGCCGGCGTGACCGTGCTCACCCGCGCCGACGCCCTGGCCGCCCTCACGGGGCCCGGCCAGCCCTACGAACTGGCCGACGCCACGATC
>JBILVB010000187.1:0-6733 GCA_044370695.1 Acidimicrobiales bacterium
GGCCGACGGGCGCCGCCCGACCGTACGCATCGAGCTTGAACCTCACGGCGCCGGACCAGATCCGCCCGAACCTCGTGATCGTGCCACTCGGCGAGCGCGGCGAGATCAGCGTCTACAGCCAGTCCGGCACGCACCTGGTGGTCGACGTGTCGGGCTGGTTCGTCCCCTCGGGCCCGGCGAGCGCCGGCCGCATCGTGCCGGTCACCCCGTCCAGGCTGCTCGACACCCGGGACCTCACCGGCCCGACCGGCGGGGCCCGAGCGGCCGGCGGCTCGACGGTGCTCGTCGCCGGCCGCGGCGGCGTGCCGGGGACCGGGGTCGGCGCCGTCGTCGTGAACCTGACGGCCACCGACGCCACGGAGGCCGGTTTCGTGACCGCCTGGCCGAGCGGTACGGCCCGGCCCGAGGCGTCCAACGTGAACCTGCCCGGGCCCGGCAGCACCGCGGCAACCCTCGCGATCGTGCGCCTCGGCGCCGACGGGGCCTTGCAGTTGTTCACGCAGTACGCCGCGCATCTCGTCGTCGACGTGACCGGTTACGTGACCGGGCCGAGTGCGGCGCTCGCGGGCGAGGGCCGGTTCGTCCCGCTCACCCCGGCCCGGGCGTTCGACACCCGCGAGCCGAGCCCCGCCCCTTTGCTCGCCGGCGGCACCTGGCCCTTCACCCACACCGGCAACGCCGGGGTGCCGGGCTCCGGGGTCGCGGGGGTGGCCTTGAACGTGACCGCGGTCGACGCCGCGGCGCCCGGGTACGTGACCGCCTATCCCACTGCTCCGGTCCGACCGCTCGCGTCGACCGTGAACGTGGTCGAAGGCGACGTCCGACCCAACGCCGCCGTGCTCCCCGTCGACCCGTCGGGCACGATGTCGTACTTCAGCCAGTCGGGCACGCACCTCGTCGTCGACGTGACCGGCTACCTGACCGGGAGCCCGACCTGACCCTGCGGGCCCTACCGATAGCATCACAATCGTGATGTCACTCCGGGAGGGGATCGGATGACCGACCTGACGCTGCGTCCGGGCGAGGCCCGGGAGATCGGGCCCTCGCTCAAGGATCAGATCCTGGCCGACCCGGTCCCGCCGCCGACACCGTTGCTCGAGGAGAGCTACACGTTCCGGGGCGACGAGGACATCCCGTACGCCGTGTACACGTCGGAGGCCTACGCCCGAGCCGAGGAACGCTCGATGTGGTCGACGGTGTGGCAGTGGGCCTGCCACGTCGACCACCTCCCCGAACCCGGGCGCTATTTCGTCTACGACGTCGGGCCCCACTCCGCGATCGTGCTGCGCACCGAATCCGGTGCGATCAAGGCCTTCGCCAACGCCTGCATGCATCGCGGCACCCAGCTCAAGCCGCCGGGCACCTGCGGCAAGTCGAAGGAGCTGCGCTGCCCGTTCCACGGTTGGCGGTGGTCGCTCGACGGGCAGCTCCTCGAGTTGCCGCAGCGCTGGGACTTCCCGCACGTCAGCGACGACAGCCACCAGCTCGCCGCGATCAGCGTCGACGTGTGGGAAGGCTTCGTGTTCGTGAACTTCGACCCGGCCGCCGCCCCGCTCTCGGACTACCTCGGCGTGCTGCCCCGACACTGGGCCGACTGGGGCCTTGCGGATCGTTTCATCGAGACCCACGTCCGCAAACGGTTGCCCTGCAACTGGAAGGCAGCCGCCGAGGCATTCCTCGAGGCCTACCACGTGCGGGAGACCCACGCGACGGGCAAGCTCGGCGACGAGGTCGTCACGCAGTACGACGTGTTCGAACCGAACGTGTCGCGCTTCATCCACACGACCGGGCTCAACTCACCCCTGCGTGATCCGCAGCTCACCGAAGAGCAGCTGTGGGAGCGCACCACGATGCGGCGCGGTGCCGCCGACGTGCCCGCCCTCCCCGACGGGATGCGGGCCCGCGACATGATGGCCAAGCTCGTGCAGGCCCGGATGGGCGAGGCCTACGGCCAGGACTTCTCCGGCCTCAGCCAGTCGATGACGCTCGACTCGATCGAGTACTTCGTGTTCCCGAATGCGTTCTTCTTCCCCGGACTGCAGCTCTCGATGGTCTACCGGTTCCGCCCGGACCCGGAGTCGGTCGACCACAGCTGGTTCGACCTGCTGATGATGCGGCCCCGCCCCGGTGACGGCCGCCGGGCACCCGCACCACCCGAGGTGATCGAGCTCGACGTGGACGACTCGTACTCCCTCGCCGAGGGTCTCGGCGCCCTCGGCCGGGTGTACGACCAGGACACGTCCAACATGGCGGCGCAGACCCGCGGCTTCCGGTCGAGCGTGAAGCGCGGGCAGACCCTCGGCAATTACCAGGAGGTCCGGGCCCGGCACCTGCAGCAGCGGGTGCGCGACTTCGTCGGCGCTTGGCCCACCGACTGAGCGACGGTACCGTCGCGCCGGGGCCCGCACGGTCCGCGGCGCTCCGACGCGAGGGGCGGCCGCACCGCGGCTGCGGAGAGGGGACGACGGTGCCGTACGAGTTCACCGACCAGGGTCGCCGCATGCTTGACGAGGTCAAGCGGTACATGGACGACCACATCTATCCCAACGAGGAGGAGTACCACGCCCAGATGGAGGAGGTGGGCCCGAACGGGTACGCCCCCATCATGGACAAGCTGAAGGCCGCGGCGCGCGAGCGCGGCCTGTGGAATCTGTTCATCCCCCATCTCGACCCGAACCATCCGGGTACGAAGCTGTCGAACCTCGACTACGCCCCGATCTCCGAGCAGCTCGGCAAGGTGGGGTTCGCGTCCGAGGCACTCAACTGCTCGGCGCCCGACACGGGGAACATGGAGATCCTCAACCTCTACGGCAGCCCGGCGGTGAAGGACCGGTGGCTCCTGCCCCTGCTCGAGGGCGAGATCCGCTCGGCGTTCTCCATGACCGAGCCGGACGTGGCCTCCTCCGACGCCACGAACATCGCGCTACGCATCGAACGCGACGGCGACCACTACGTGCTCAACGGCAAGAAGTGGTTCTCCTCACAGGCGCTCAAGGAGCGGTGCAAGGTCCTCGTGGCGATGGGCAAGACCGACCCGAACGCTCCCCGCCACCGCCAGCAGTCGATGATCGTGGTTCCCAAAGACACCCCCGGCATCTCCTTCGGGCGCACACCGCACGTGTTCGGCTACGACGAGGGCGGCGGCCACCCCGAGATCGTCTACACCGACGTGCGGGTGCCGGCCGAGAACCTGCTCGGTGACGAAGGGAGCGGGTTCGCGATCTCGCAGGCCCGCCTCGGACCGGGCCGTATCCACCACTGCATGCGCTCGATCGGCGTGGCTGAACGAGCGCTCGAATACATGATCAAGCGGTCGTTGCAGCGCACCACGTTCGGGACGCTCGTGGCCCAGAAGGGGCTCGTGCAGGACTGGATCGCCGAGTCCCGCATCGAGATCGACATGGCGCGCGAGTACGTGCTGCGGTGCGCCCATCTGATGGACACCGTCGGCAACAAGAGCGCGGCGACGGAGATCTCCGGAATCAAGGTCGCCGTCCCGCGCATGACGCTCGGGGTGATCGACCGGGCCATCCAGGTGCACGGCGCCATGGGCGTGACGCAGTACGCCCCGTTGGCACGGATGTACGCGTCGCAACGCACGTTGCGGATCGCCGACGGGCCCGACGAGGTCCACAAGATGACGATCGCCCGGCGCGAGATCCTGAAGTACCAGCCTGATTTCCGTATGAATGGCACCGCCACGCCAGCCGGCGAGCCCCAGGTGTTCATGCGCCCCTGAGACCCGCGAGCCGGACCACTACCGTGCCGCCGATGGCCGACGGCACGGTAGTGATCGTGGGTGCAGGGATCGGTGGCCTGACCGCGGCGCTGAGCCTCCACGAGGCGGGGTTCGCGGTCGACGTCTACGAATCGGTCGGTCGTATCGAGGCGCTCGGGGTGGGGATCAACCTGCTCCCCCACGCCGTGCGCGAGCTCGACGCCCTGGGCCTGCTCGAAGCGCTCGAGGCGCGAGCCGTTGCCCCGCAACGGCTCGCGTATCTCACCAAGCGCGGTGAGCCGATCTGGGACGAACCGCGTGGTCGGGCCGCCGGCTACGCCTGGCCGCAGCTGTCGATCCATCGCGGGGTGCTGCAACAGGTCCTGCTCGGTGCGGTCGCCGACCGGCTCGGCCCTGGGCGTGTGCACACCGGCCACCACCTCGTCGCCGTGGACGACACGACCACCGGCCCGACGATCGCGCACTTCGCCGCACGCCGTGGCGGACAGGCCACGATCGCCGCACCTGCGACGGTCGTCATCGGGGCGGACGGCATCCACTCGACGCTCCGGGCGCAGCGCTACCCCGCCGAGGGTCCTCCGAAGTGGAACGGCGCATTGCTGTGGCGGGGCGTGGCCGAGGCCGCGCCGTTGCTCGACGGCCGCACCCTCGTATGGGCCGGGCACCCCGACCAGAAGTTCGTGGCTTACCCGATCGCGGACCTCCCGGGGGGTCGACAGCTCGTGAACTTCGTCGCCGAGTTCCGCACCGACGGTCGCGACCTGGTCGAGCGCGAGGACTGGAACCAGCCCGGGATCCTCGAGGACTTCGTCGACCGCTTCGAGTCGTGGCGCTTCGGCTGGCTCGACGTGCCGGCCCTGATCCGGTCGGCGCCCGGCACCTTCCGGTTCCCGATGGTCGATCGTGATCCGCTGCCCCGGTGGACGTTCGGTCGCACGACCCTGCTCGGCGACGCCGCACACCCGATGTACCCGATCGGCTCGAACGGCGCCTCGCAGGCCATCCTCGACGCCCGGGTGCTCGCGGGCTGCCTGCGATCCCATCCCGACGACCCCCGAGCGGCCCTGGATCGGTACGACGCCGAGCGGCGACCGGCGACCGCAGCGATCGTGGAGGCGAACCGGGGACTCGGGCCGGAGCTGCCGATGCTGCTGGTCGAGCAGCGGGCCCCGGACGGCTTCGGTGCGCTCGCCGACGTGATCACCCCGGCCGAGATCAGCGCAGCGACCGAGGGCTACCGGCGCACCGCCGGATTCGCCCTCGCCGCACTCGCCGAGGGCACGTCGCTCGCCCATCGCGACTACCGGGACACGTAGCGCTCGTGCAGTTGCGGTCGCCGCCCCCGCTGGGCAACATGCGTCGAACAGCCGCAGGGGAGGGTCACGGCATGACCAGCGACGTGCAGGACCTGGATTTCGATCCCGACGCGTTGCGGGAGCGGTATCGGTACGAGCGCGACAAGCGCATCCGCACCGACGGGGCCGACCAGTACATCGAGATGGCCGGCGAGTTCGCGCACTACTTCGAGGACGACCCCTACGCCGATCCCGGCTTCCGTCGCGAACCGGTGTCGGACGAGATCGACATCGCCATCATCGGCGGCGGCTTCAGCGGCCTGCTCGCAGCGGCCCGCCTCACCGAGCACGGCGTCACGTCGTTCCGCATCGTCGAAGCGGGCGCCGACTTCGGCGGCACCTGGTACTGGAACCGGTACCCGGGCGCCCAGTGCGACACGGAGTCGTACTGCTACCTGCCGCTGCTCGAGGAGCTCGGTTACATGCCCAAGGAGAAGTACTCCTTCGTCGAGGAGATCTTCGGGCACTCGCAGCGCATCGGCCACCACTACGGCCTCTACGACAAGACCCACTTCCAGACCCGGGTCCGCTCGATCGACTGGGACGAAGGCGCCGGGCGGTGGCACGTGCGCACCAACCGCGGCGACGACCTGCGGGCCCGGTTCGTGGTGATGGCACTCGGCACGACGACACGGGC
Source organism: Acidimicrobiales bacterium (assembly GCA_044370695.1). Lineage (GTDB taxonomy): Bacteria > Actinomycetota > Acidimicrobiia > Acidimicrobiales > Ilumatobacteraceae > JBEIFW01. Next base: position 5,732 of record JBILVB010000187.1, read on the forward strand.
CAAGCTGCCGGGCATCCCGGGCCTCGATTCGTTCGGGGGCCGTTCGTTCCACACGAGCCGGTGGGACTACGGCTACACCGGTGGCGACACCAACGGCGGCATGACCAACCTCGCCGACAAGCGCGTGGCGATCATCGGCACGGGCGCCACCGCGATCCAGTGCGTCCCCCGCGTCGCCGCCGACGCCGGTCACCTGTACGTGTTCCAGCGGACGCCGTCGACGGTGGACTGGCGGCGTAACAAGCCCACCGACCCCGACTGGTGGGCGTCGCTGCAGCCGGGCTGGCAGCGGGAGCGCCGGGAGAACTTCGGTGCCCAGGCCGCCGGGGTACCCGTCGAGATCGATCTGATCGACGACGGCTGGACCGACATCTTCCGCACGGTCAGCTCGCCGAAGGGGGCCAACCGGCCGCGTACCAAGGACGAGCGCGACCGGGTGGTCGAACTGCAGGACTTCCGCAAGATGGAGCAGCTGCGCCACCGCGTCGAACACGACGTCGAGGACCCGGACACCGCCGAGGCGCTCAAGCCCTGGTACCGCGTGATGTGCAAGCGGCCGACGTTCAACGACGAGTTCCTGCCGGCGTTCAATCGGCCCAACGTCACGCTGGTCGACGTGAGCGAGGCGCGAGGGGTGGAACGGATCACGCCGACCGGGGTGGTCGCGAACGGCGTCGAGTACGAGGTCGACTGCATCATCTATGCGTCGGGGTTCGAGGTGTCGGCCGAGTTCCGCCGCCGCCTCGGCATGGAGGTGAACGGCCGAGACGGCCTGTCGCTGTTCGACCACTGGGCCGACGGCCTCACGACGTTGCACGGGTTCTCCACCCGCGGGTTCCCCAACTGGTTCTACATCGGGGTGTCGCAGAACGCGTTCAGCGTCAACATGACCTCGATGTTCGACGACCAGGCCCGCCACATCGCCTACATCATCGCCGAGACGATGCGCCGGGGTGCCCGGACGGTCGAGCCGAGCGAGCGGGCCGTGCAGGAGTGGGTGGA
>JBILVB010000188.1:0-6667 GCA_044370695.1 Acidimicrobiales bacterium
CCCTCGGGCTGGACCACGATGGCGATCACGCCCGGCGGCACCCGCTGGTGTTGCTCACGGGCGGCGGTGAGCACGGCGACCGGCTGTTCGAGCGCGCTCACCTGGGTGCGCAGCCGGTCGTTCTCGGTCCGGATCGTGGCGAGACGGTCCGAGGTGTCCCCGTAGCGATCCCGCTGCTCGAGCAACGTCTGCGTGGGCTTGACGAGGAGCAGTGCGAGCACGGCGGCGACGGCCACGACCAGCCCGAGCCAGGCGAGCACGGCGGCGGGCCGGCGCGCTCGCCGATCCTGGACCGCGGTCACGGTCGGCGACCGCCGCGCGCCAGGGCCCCCCGGCCGCGATAGGCCGCCGCCTCGCCGAGGTCGTCCTCGATCCGAAGGAGCTGGTTGTACTTCGCCACCCGGTCGCTGCGGGCGGGCGCACCCGTCTTGATCTGGCCGCAGTTCGTCGCGACGGCGAGGTCGGCGATCGTGGCGTCCTCGGTCTCGCCGGAGCGGTGGGACATGACGGCGGTGTAGCCCGAGGAACGGGCGAGTTCCACGGCCTCGAGGGTCTCGGTGAGCGTGCCGATCTGGTTGACCTTCACCAGGATCGAATTCGCGACGCCCCGCTCGATACCGAGGGCCAGCCGCTCGGAGTTGGTGACGAACAGGTCGTCGCCGACGAGTTGCGTGCGGTTGCCGACCGCAGCGGTGAGCGCCGACCAGCCGTCCCAGTCGTCCTCGGCCATGCCGTCTTCGATCGACACGATCGGATACGTGTCGACGAGGCGGGCCCAGTAGGCCACGAGCTGGGCGGAACTGAGCACCTTGCCTTCGCCCGCAAGGTGGTAGACGCCGTCGCGGAACAGCTCGCTCATCGCCGGGTCGAGCGCGATGGCGATCTGCTCTCCGGGCACGTATCCGGCCTGTCGGATGGCCTCGATGAGGAACCGGATGGCGTCTTCGTTGCTCGGCAGGTCCGGCGCGAAGCCACCCTCGTCGCCCACCGAAGTGGACAGACCACGGTCCTTCAGCAAGCGCTTCAGCACGTGGTACGTCTCGACCCCCCAGCGCAGGCCCTCGGAGAACGACGCCGCGCCGACCGGCACGATCATGAACTCCTGCAGGTCGATCGAGTTGTCGGCGTGCGCGCCGCCGTTGATGACGTTCATCATCGGGACGGGCAGGACGTGCGCGTTGGCCCCGCCGACGTAGCGGTACAACGGCACGGCGAGCTCGGTGGCGGCCGCCTTCGCGACCGCGAGCGAGACCCCGAGGATCGCGTTCGCCCCGAGCCGACTCTTCGCATCCGTACCGTCGAGACCGATCAGCTCGGCGTCGAGGACCCGCTGGTCGAGGGCGTCGAGCCCGACGACGGTGTCACGGATCTCGCCGTTGACGGCGTCCACGGCGCCGAGCACGCCCTTGCCGGCGTAGCGCGGACCGCCGTCGCGGCGCTCGACGGCCTCGTGCTCACCGGTCGATGCGCCCGAGGGCACGATCGCCCGGCCCCGAGCTCCGGACTCCAGCAGGATCTCGACTTCGACCGTGGGGTTGCCGCGGGAGTCGAGGACCTCCCGTCCGATGACGTGCTCGATCTCGCTCACGTGCGGCGACCCTAGTGGCGCAACGGGCCCGTCCGGGGGACGGTCGTCAACGTTCGGAGCGTTTGACGCGGTCCCAGAGTTCGAGTTGGGCCCCGAGGTCGAGGGCGGACAGCGTCGTCCCCGCCGTGCGGGCGGCGATGTCCATTGCGTCGTACCGCCGGCGGAACTTTCCCGCGGCGCTCCGGGCCACCACCTCGGCGTGCACGCCGCGACGACGACACAGGTCGACCACGGTCGCGAGCAGGTCGCCGAGTTCCTCGGCCACGTGGTCGTCGTCGGCCCACGCCTCGAGCACCTCGTCGAGTTCCTCGCGGACCTTGGCGAGGGCCGACGCGTCATCGGGCCAGTCGAAGCCCGAGTACTTCGCCGCGGCGCGGAACAGGTCCTGCAGCAACGCAAGGGCCGGCAGCGCCGCAGGAACTCCGGCGAACGGCTCGCCAGCGCGGCCGGCGGTGCCGGCGGCGGTCGCGACGGCCTTCTCCTCGGCCTTGATGGCCTCCCAGTTCCGGCGGACCTCGTCGGCGTCGTCGACCCGGACCTCGCCGAACACGTGCGGATGGCGCCGAACCATCTTCGCCGTGATCCCGGCGGCGACGTCAGCGAGCGTGAACCGGCCGTCCTCGGCGCCGATCGCGCTGTGCAGCACGACCTGCAGCAGGACGTCACCGAGCTCCTCGACGACCGCGGTGTCGTCCGCGGTGCGCTCGAACTCGTCGAGGGCGTCGACGAGTTCGGCGGACTCCTCGATGAGGTAGCGGCGCAACGTGCCGTGGGTCTGCGCCCGGTCCCACGGACACTCGGCCCGCAGGCGGCGCACCACCTCGTCGAACCGGACGAGTTCGGCACCGACGGGCGCCGCGAGCGACGGGATCCACAGCGTCGTGAGGTGGTCGGCGTCGACGAGCCGGTCCAGGTCGTCCCAGGCCAGCGAACGGACCGACGCGTCGGGGAGGCCGAGCCGTTGCAGCACGATCACCGCGTCGTCGGGTGCCTCGTCGACGGACAGCTTGATCTCGGACAGCACGAACCGGTCGTCGCACTGGGCGACCAGCAACGGACCGCGCTCACCGGCCGCCTCCACGGCGAAGCGGTGCCCGTCGACGAGGCGGACCCCCACGGCCAGCGGGTCGACACCGAGCGCCGCCCAGGCCAGATCGAGGAACGACAGCGCCGGGACGATCTCGAGTTCGATGTCGCCGTCGAACTCGGCCCGGCCGCGCAGCAGCTCGACCGTGCGTTCGGCGACCAGCGGTGACCCCGGTACGGCGTACGCAACGTGGCCGTACCGGTGGACGGCCTCCACGAGCCGCTCGACGATCTCGGCATAGACGGCGTCGAGCGACGTGGCCGTGTCGTAGACGTCGTCGAACGACGTTGCCGAGCCGGCCGCGTCCGGGCCGTCGACCACCTCGGCGGCCGGATGACGACGGGTCCGCACGAACCGCACCGAAGCCGCCGCCAGCGCATGGCGCGTCGCCGGAGGGACGAGGTCGGCGCCGGCGGGCCCGAGACCCACCACCGTCAGGCGGGGGCGCTCAGCCGACGGAGGGATCGACCACCTCGAAGCTGTCGAGGCTCCAGCGGCCGTGGCGAGGATCCACCGAGACCCGCCCGGCGAGATCGACCGCCTTCACCCGGAGTTCGTCGGCGTTCGGCGCCGACGTGACCGCGTTGGCCTCGGCACCGCGCGTGGCGAGGTAGTTCCGCAAGCGCTCCGGCAAGGCTGCCCACGGATCGCCGCCGTCGGCGGCGCCCTGCTGCATGACCGCCTGGAGTCGCTCGGCCTCGGCATCGACATCGGCCTGGGTCGGCACGAGCCCCGCCTCACCGGCCACCTGGTGGAACAACTCGTACTGCGCCTGCAGCGTCAGCCACGCCCGGGTGTAGTCGGCCGGTACGGCGCTCGGCAGGAGCCCCCGGGCGTCGACCCCCGGACCGAACGGCACGCCGGCCTCGGCGAGCGCCTTGAGATCCGTGCGCAGGTCGCGAGCGCTCAGCTCGTAGCCGCCGACGGTCAGGGCCGGCGGATCGACCGTGGAGCAGGCGGAAGCGCCCAGGACCACGACGGCGCTGAGAGCGAGAGCGGCGAGACGGCGTGTCACAGAGGGCGCAGGCTAGCCAGCGGACGCAAACCGAGGCGTGGTGCCGGTCGCTAGCGTGCGCGTCGGCACGACGAAGGAGGCTCTGCGATGGCGCTGCGACGGCTGTGGACCGCTGGGCTCGTTCTCGCGCTCGCTGCCTGCGGGACGGCCTCGGAGATCACGGTGAGCGCCATCGAGTCCACCAGCGCCCCGTCTCGTCCGGCTGCGACCGTGGCGCCGACCGACCTCGCCACGACGACGACCCGGGCGCCGACGACCCTGACGCCGACGACCCTGGCGCCGACGACCCTGGCGCCGACGACCCTGGCGACGACCACCCTGGCGCCGACGACCCTGGCGCCGCGGCCCGGTCCGACGGACGCGGCGCTCGCTGCGTCGCTGGCGCTCACCGGGACCGACGTCCCCGGCCTGACGTTCCGGCTGGCCGACGCCGGCAACCTCGTCGACGGCACGGTGACGCTCGACGTCTGCAACGCCGCGTTCCCCTCGGATGCGTTGCGCACGGGCCGCTACCAGCAGGTGATCAGCAAGGACGGCAACGGCATCGCAAGCGACGAGAACGTCGTATATCGCACGGTCGCCGACGCGACCCAGGCGATGGCCGAGGTCCGGCGCGCAGCCACCAACTGCCCCGCGGACTTCGTTCCCTCACCGCTGAGCGGCGGTCTTCCGACCCGGTTCACCATCAAGGCGATTCCGCTCGCGTCGGTGCCGGGCGCCGTGGCCGACACCGTGGCACTCGACGTCGCGCTGCTCGACCAGTCCGGCCGGCAGGCGACCCTGGTGACCGTCTACCAGCGGCGCGGTCGGGTCCTCGTCGGCGTCTACGCCCGCGACCTCGACACCGCTCGCCCGATCGTCGCCGCGTCGGCCAAGAAGCTCGCGGCGCTCGCGCGCGCCGACGCCGGCGACTGACCGAGCCGCCGGTCGGCGGCGCGTTGCGTTCCCGCCACGGTCGGCGGTCCGCTTCGCAGCGAGTAGCCTTCGGAGACCGGATGGTGGCCTCCTGAGGAGGGTTGCAGCTCTGAGCGCAGGCGGCCTTCGCCCCGATCGCCCGGCGCTGGCCGGTCGCGCCGACGAACTGACGGCGCTGTCGGCTGCGCTCGGCGCTGCGCGTGCCGGCGAGGCGACCACCGTCGTCGTGCGGGGCGAGGCCGGCATCGGGAAGTCCTCGCTGCTGCGGTCGTTCCTGCGGGCCTGCCCGCCGTCGGTCGAGATCGTCTTGAGCACTGCGCAGGACGACGGGGTGCCGTTCCGCCCGGTGCACGCGTTGCTCGAGCGGTTGGGGGTGGACGTCGGAACCGAGACCGCGATGGGGAACGGCCCCGGCGAGATCGGTCTGCAGGTGGCCCGGGCGGTGGCGGGCCGCAGCATCGATCGCACCGTGATCGTCGCCGTCGACGACGTTCACCTTGCCGACCCGGCGTCGTGCGCCGTGCTGCAAGCCGTGATCGCCGACTGTTCGGACCGGTCGATCGCCGAACCGGTCCGGCTCCTGGTCCTGCTGACCGTGCGAGAGCATCCCGACGGCCAGCGGCCGGCCGACGGGATGCTGCGGGCCTTGGGGACCACCCACGAACCCGTCGAGATGGTCGTCGGTCGTCTCGACGAGCACGGCGTCGCAGCGTTGATGTTTCAGGAGTCGGGGAGCTGGCCGGCGCCGCTCGACGCCCGCCGGGTGTTGGCGGCGACGGGCGGCCATCCGATGGTGGTCCGCCTGGCCGCGCGCGGCGACCGCGCTGCGCCGCCCGCAGGCGGTTCGCTCGACGCCGCGGTGGACCGCCGACTCGGTGAGTTGCCACCCGCTGCGCACGCCGTGCTCGAGGCCTGCGCCGTCGTCGACGAGCCCTTCGACCTCGACCTGGTCGAGAACGGTCTCGGCGTCGTCGGCGTGGCCGATCGGCTCGCCGATCCCGACCTCGACGGGATCGTGCTGCGGGAGAACAACGGGTGGCGGTTCACGCACGGTGCGTTCCGCGATCGGATCCTGGCGGCGCGGGGTGCACGGCGAAGAGCCGAGTTGCACCGACTTGCGGCCGACGCACTGCTCCGCCGGGGTGACGACGACGCCGTGCTGCGAGCCGACCACCACCTCGACGCCGCCGGTCCCGTCGCAGACGGTCCGCAACGGCGGGCCGTCGCGGTGCGTGCCGGGGCGATCGCCGCAGCGCGCGGTGCGTGGACCCGGAGCGCGGACACCTACGTGGTCGCGCTCGGACCGCACCTCGAACACGCCGGCGAGCTCGACGGCGACACGCTGATCGCCGCCGGCCAGGCCCTGATCCGGGACAGTCAGCCGCGAGCGGCCGAGCCGGTACTCGACCTCGCGCTCGCCCGGGTCGAGTCCCCGGAGCGCGCGCTCGAGTTGGCCACCCTGGCGGTCCGGATCCAGCTCATGATGTCGCGGCTCACCGGTCGGAGCGACCTGCTGGAACGGCTGCACGCGCTGGTCGCCCGGAGCGATCTCCCCCCTGCACTGCGCTGCGAAGGCTGGGTTGCGCTCGCGGACGTCGCCTACCTGCGGGGTGACCGCCTGGAGGGGATGCGTTGCTGTGCCGAAGCGAGCCGCCTCGCCAACGAGACCCACGACGCCAAGGCTCAGGCGATGGCGGCCTACGCCGAGGGGCTGCAACTGCTCGGTGCGTTGCGCGTGCGCGAGGCCCGCCGGCTGTTCCTCGACGTTCCCCGCCGGGGCCTCGGTGAACTCGACCCGGTGCAGGTGTGGTGGCGAGTACGAGCCGGAGTCAGCGCCTTCCATGCCGGCATGACGCGCGACGCGTCGCGTCGTCTGAACGAGGGCGCTTCGCTGGCGTCCCGAGTCGGTCGCATCGGGGAACAGGCTCTCGCAGCGACGTACCGCAGCGCGCTCGCGATGATCGACGGCGATCGGGTCGCCGCCCGGGCCCTGGGTTGGCACGCGGTCCGGCTCATGCGGCGCTCGGCGTACCCGCCCGCGCAGGCTGCGTACCCGCAACTC
>JBILVB010000189.1:0-6638 GCA_044370695.1 Acidimicrobiales bacterium
GGACGACCGAGCCGCATGGCCAGGAACACTGCCGTGGCGAGGCCCTCGTCGGGGAGGTAGTCGTGGGCGGCGAGGGCGGCGGCGACCTCGTCGACGTCGGCGGGACCGCTGGCGGGAACAGACATCACCGCCGAGGTTACGGCGCTCCGCCCGACCTCACCCCGTCCGGCCCCGCAGCCGAGCCGCCGCCGCAGCGACGGTTGCATCGAGTCGGCCGGACTCCGAGCTGTCGAGCGCCAGGATCAGCACGTCGTCGCCCTGTTGGAGGACGACGATCGTCCACCACGTCCCGGCCGCACGGTCGGTGACCTTGACGAGGACCTGCCCGCCGCCGGTGTTGGGTCCGACCGTCGAATCGGCGGTGAATCGCTTGCCGTCGGTGTCCGTCCAGGTGCACGGCAGCGTCACCCCGGTCACCGCAGCCAGCCGGCCGGCACCGCCGCCCGCGCCGTAGCGCTCGGCGCGCACGAGCAGCGTCGCCGGTCCGCCGTCGGTCTGGCGCCAGGCGGTCGTCGCGGTCGAGGTCGGCGCTGGTGCGCCCGGGTTCCGGCCGCACCAGTTCGGCACGGTGGACGTCGTCGCATCGTTGGGGCCGACCGGGAACGGCCCCGCGTCCTTCCAGCCGGACCCGAACGGACCCCGGGCCAACAGCGACGGCGGCGGGGTCGGTGCCGCCGCCGTCGAGGTCGGAGTCGCAGTGCTGGACGAGGAGCCGACCACGGTCACCTTCGTCGGGAGCGTGACCAGTGTCGTCGCCCCCGACGTCGTCGAGCTGGCCGCGCTCGAACTCGGTGGGGCGTCGTCGCCCGACCCCACCACGAGCCCGCATCCCGGCACGGTGAGCACGGCGGTCACGGCGAGCACCCACGGTCGCATGGCCGTCATCGTCGCGTCCCGGTGCCGGACGAGGGGGGATGGGTCAGCGCACGGCGACGAGGTCGACGACGAACACGAGCGTCTCGCCGCCCTTGATCACGCCCCCTGCCCCACGGGCTCCGTAGCCGAGGTGTGCAGGGATGGTCAGACGGCGCCGGCCACCGACCCGCATCCCGGCGACGCCCCGGTCCCAGCCGGCGATCACCTCGCCGGCGCCGAGACGGAAGTCGAACGTGCTGCGCCGGTCCCACGAGGCGTCGAACTCTCGACCGGTCGACCACGCCACGCCGACGTAGTGGACCACGACCGTCCGGCCCGCCACCGCCTCGGCCCCGTCACCCACGGTGAGGTCCTCCACCTGAAGGTCGCTGGGCGGATCCCCGGCGGGGATGGAGACGTCAGGTTTGGACGCAGCGGTCATGAGACCGCACCGTAACCCGGCTCCGTCCACCACCGGCGTGAGGGACGTATCCCCAGCAAGAAGGTGGTGCAACAGGCAGAATACGGTGCGACAATGTTCCGGATGGTGGAAAAACGATCGAAATCCGAGCGGACTCGAGTACGAATACTCGAGTCCGCTGCGGTGGTGTTCGGCGCGCAGGGCTACCTCGCCCGGCTCGTCGACATCGCCGAGCGAGCGGGCATCCAGACCGGCAGCCTCTACTACCACTTCGAGAACCGGGACGACCTCGTCCGTGAGATCCTGCGGCTCGGCGTGGACACGACGTGGGCCCACGTCCGCACCGAGGTCGACGCCCTGCCGGCGAACGCGTCGAGCATCGATCGGCTCCGTACGGCGATCCGGGCCCACGCCATGGCGGTGCTCGTCGTCAGCCCCTACGCCTGGGCCCGGGCGCGCATCGCCGGCCAGGTGCCGTCGGTTCTCGGCCGGGAGCATCGCGCCCACCACGACCGCTACGGCGACTACGTCGCATCGCTGGCACACGACGCCCACCGTGACGGTCATCTGCGCGCCGAGGTCGATCCGTTCGTCGCCACGAAGCTCGTACTCGGGGCACTGTCGTGGACCACGGAGTGGTTCGATGCGAACGGCACCGTCGCCGCCGACGACGTCGCCGACCTCGCGGTGCAGATGACGCTCGACGGCATCGCCCGGCCCCCGGCCTAGCCTCGCCGGGCGCGCCCGCCGAGGCGCCGGGAGGAAGGACCATGACGACGACCGGTGCCATCGCTCGGGTCCGGGGCGCACGCCATTGGGCAGCGCTGGGGGCCGGGCCCGTGACCACGATCCGGGGGAACCTGGAACGTCTGACCGAGCGCGGGATCACCGGGGTCGTCGTGCCCCAGGTACTGACCCCGCCGTGGGCCACGCTCGGGGTCGCCGCCGCCTGCAGCGACCTGGAGTTGGCCACCGGGATCGCCCTCGCGTTCGTGCGCAGTCCGCTCGAGACGGCCACCGCTGCGCTCGATCTCGACCGATTGTCCGGGGGACGGTTCACCCTCGGGCTCGGCAGCAGCATCCGGGCCTGGAACGTCGACCGCTACGGGGTCGCCTACGACCGTCCCGTCGCCCGTCTGCGCGAACTCGTCGGGCTGGTGCGACGGCTCGTGAGCGCCGACGAGCAGGCGTCGGTCGGTCGCTTCGACGGCGAGTTCTACTCGCTCGACCTACGTGGTGTGACCCTCCAGCCGCCGGTCGGTGCTCGGGTCCCGGTCTCGTTGGCACCGTTGCGGGCACCGATGACCGAGCTCGCCGCCGAGCTCGCCGACGGGATACTCGGCCACCCGATCTGGTCGCCCCGGTGGATCACCACCGAGGTCGCCGACGCCGTGGAGCGGGGGCTCGCGCGAGCCGGGCGCTCGCGCGACGAGGTGCGGATCACGGCCTGGCTGCGGGTGATCGTCACCGACGACCGTTCGCAGGGTCTGATCGACGCCAAGGCGGGTCTCCCCTTCTACGTGCTCCCGCAGTACGAGTCGTACTTCGCCGACCATGGCCTGGGTGAGGACGCCGCCGCGGTCCGGCGCGCCGTGACGGCCGGCGCACCGCCGTCGGCACAGGCCGCCGCCGTGTCCGACGCGCTGGCCGACACCCTGGTGCTGGTCGGGTCGCTCGACGACGTCGCCGACCGGATCGCCCCCGTGCTCGACGTCGTCGACGACCTCTGCTTGAGCGTGCCGCCGGGCATCCCGGGCGAGCGAGCCCGGGCCTACGACGCGGCACTCGCCGCACTGCTCCCGGAGGCCGCGGCGCCGCCTCGGTAGCCTCGGCGACGAACCGAGGAGGCCACATGATCTTCGCCGAGGACGCTTCCGGGTCCGGGAACGACGTCTTCACCGTCAGCGGTTCGCTGGTCGTCGCGGTCATGACCTTGGCGGCCGCCTGGCGCATCTTCAACAAGGCCGGCCTACCCGGGTGGGGCTGCCTCGTCCCGATCTACAACCTCTACCTGTTGTGCAAGGCAGCACGGAAGCCGGGTTGGTGGCTCCTGCTGCTGTTCGTCCCGCTCGTCAACATCCTGGTGTTCGTCCTGTTGATGTCCGGACTCTCGAAGGCCTTCGGCAAAGGGGTAGGGGTCACGATCGGTCTGGTGCTGCTGCACCCGTTGTTCCTCATGATCCTCGGCTTCGGCTCCGCCCGACACGTGGCACCGCGCCGCGCCTGAGCGGGTTCAGCTCCCGAGCAGGCGCGCCGCTTGCCCGGCGGCGTCGCGCGCTCGGGCTTCGAGTGCAGCGTCCCCGGCGGAGGAGATCGGATGATCGATCACGACGAAGCCGTAGCCGGGCGCGCCGAGCGCGGCCGCCATGACGGCCGCGCCGTCGGCGAACGCGCTCGTCATGACCGCGACCGCGGGCACGCCGGCCCGTTCGGCGCTCACGGCGTCGTGCAGACTGCACGACGAGCAGCTGCCTCAATCCCCGACGCCGGTGAACACGACCGCCCACCGGGTGGCCTCGTCGAGCAACTCGGCCTCGGCCGGCGCGGAGTAGTTCGCCTTGGCGCGCACCACCACCTCGGCGACACCCCAGTCCTCGCGCAGGATCCGGCTCAGGTGGGCGAAGAACGGCTTGGTGCCCGCCTTGCCGTTCGAGAGGATCCCGACCGTTGCCCCCCGCAGCGGCCCCGGGCGGGGCGCACGCACGAGCCGCTCGGCGTCGGCCTCGAAGCAGGGATCGAGCACGATGATCATCGACGGACCTCCAGGACGGGGTTCAACAGTCGAAGCAGGCGCCGACGCCGACGGTGACGGCGGCGGACTTGGGGCCGAGCCACGGCGGAATCACCGCGGCGAATCCGCCGGCGTCGCCGCCGGCGGCGATCACGAGCAGGTGCTCGGGGGACGGCAGGGCCCGGTACTCGAGGGAGCGGTTCGCGTCGTTCACGACCGCCCGTTTCCCCACCCGTTCCCAGTCGCCGCGGGTGACCACGGCACGGTCGTACACGTACCGGCGCACGTCAGCTTTCGACCAGCCTGCTGCGTGGAACGACGATCGCAGTTGCGGTGGGACCACGACGGCGTAGTTCCCGGCCCAGATCGAATAGTGGAGCATCACCGCCCGGATCTCGGCCACGACGGTGTCGAGCACCTCGGCCGGGTCGGTCGTCCACTCGTTCATGATCTGCCGCGGGCCCGACGCCGCGAACGCCGTCACCGACGACGTGCCCGCCGGGACCCCGCGCTCGGCACCGAGCGGGAGCCACGGCGCTGCACCCTCCTCGTCCTCCGCGAGGCACCACGACAGCTTGCCCGGATGGCCGAGCGTCGATCGGTCGAGCTCGCCGGGACGCGCCTCGAGCAGGTTGCGCAGGACCAGCCGCACGGCGCGCCCGATACACACCGACGCCCGGTCGGGGCCGGCGAGCACCGAGTGGGCCGACGACATCCCGAGTTCGACACGGACGGGGCCGTTGACCACCAACAGGATCGCGCAGCCACCGGTCGACGCCGTGGCCCCGTGCACCAGCAACTCGGGCCGGCACAGCGCGTCGACCGCGGCCGCGACCACCGGGAAGTCCGGTGGCAGGCATCCGGCGAGCACCGCGTTGATCGCCACCTTCTCCGCCGTCAACGGCCGCTGCTTGACGGCCTCCACCCCGATCACGAGGTCGGGAGACGCCCCTGCCCATTCGAGCATCGCCTGCACCCGATCGGGGGTCGGTGCCACGATCGGCAGTCCGTCGGTCCAACCCCGGTCCCGGTAGAACCCTTGGACGTCGTCGGCCTCGACGGCGAACGTGCGGGCCGTCAGGCTCATCGGATCGCCATCGCGTTGCCGGGTGAGCCCAACCCGTCGGGGACGTGCAGCGGCGCCGCCACGAAGAAGAAGGTCCACCGCCGGTCCGCAGCGCACGCCGCGGCGAGCGAGTCGAAGTCGAACATCTCCCCGAGCGCAAACCCCAACAGCGGCAACAACCGCCGGTGCAACGACCCGACCGCCGGGTCGCCCGGGGCGCGCTCGACGGCCGGGTTGTCGCACAACAGCGCCGCTGGATGGGCGTCCCACAGGAACCGGGCCATCGCCTCGTCGGCCTGCAGTCCGGCGAAGCGGGGCTCGATCGCGTAGGCCGCACGTCGATCGGCCCCGAGCGTCCGGTACGCGCGGACCCAGCCGGTGCGCACACACCACAGGTCGCCCACCGTCGGGGCGACGCGCTGTGCGGCGAGCGTGGCCTGCAGGTCCTCCACGGTGATCGGGCGGGGCTCGAGCGGGTCGTACGTCGGGTCGTGCGCGGCGAGCCAGGCCTCCACGTCGAGCAGGATGCCTCGCCCGGCGATCCCGTGGCGCGTCCAGTGGTGGATACCCAGACCGTTGGGCCCCTCGGTCGGATCCTGCGTCCGCCCACCCCAGTAGCCGTGCTCGCGACAGCGCACGTGGCCGAGCGCGTCCCACTGCGTCGAACCCTGCGGGTGGAAGTCGTCGAGGTGGTCGTCCATCTCGTGACGGTTCAAGGGCCGGACCTGGCGGAGGTAGGGGCGCCGGCCGTAGAGCGGCGGGTCGGGCAGGTCGAGCGGCAGGTCGAGCGAGTAGCGGACCCCGGTGACGATCTCGGCCCGGGCGGCGGCCACCCGAGCCGCCGTGACGAGGTTGATCGAGCCGAGCACGTCGTCGCGGCCCCACACGTCCCAGGCGTGACGCATCCCGATCCCGGGGACCTCGGGCAGTTCGTCGTAGGTCGGCAGCCCCGCGTCGGCCATCGCCCGACCGTACCCCCGCCACCGGCGGGCAGACTCTCGTCATGGGGATCCGGGATCGTCGACACCGGCCGGGACGCGTGCTCGTGGCCGTGGCCGCCTTCGTAGGGGGGTCGCTCCCGATGGTCCCGGCCGCGACCGCGGCGCCGGCCGAGCCGGTCACCGTGACCATGGCCTTCTCGGGGGACATCCTCCCGCACCGCCCGGTGCTGTCGGCCGCCCTGCGCTACGGGAACGGCACGTACGACTTCCGCCCGATGTTCGCCCGCATCGCGCCCCTGGTGTCGTCGGTCGATCTCGCCGTCTGCCATCTCGAGACGCCGATCGCCCCACCTGGGGAGCCGCTGTCCTACCACCCGCTCTACGGCGTGCCCCGCGAGATCGTCGACGGCATCGCGTCGGCCGGCTACGACCGGTGCTCCACGGCGTCGAACCACGCGTTCGACCGGGGCACCTCCGGGATCGACGCCACCGTCGCTGCGCTCGAGGCCGCCGGGATCGGGTCCTCGGGCATGGCCCGCACCCCCGCAGAGGCCGAACCGCAGGTGTTCACCGTCAAGGGCGTCCGGTTCAGCCAGCTGAACTACACGTTCTCCCTCAACGGCT
>JBILVB010000190.1:0-6629 GCA_044370695.1 Acidimicrobiales bacterium
CCGTCAACGGCCCCTCACCGCGTGACGGCGTGTGGGCGTTCTGCTCCGGCGGCGACCAGCGCATCCGCGGCCGCGACGGGTACCGCTATGCCGAGGGAGACGACGCCGGCACCATCGATCCCGCCCGCACCGGCCGCCTGCACATCCTCGAGGTGCAGCGCCTGATCCGCTTCATGCCCAAGGTCGTCATCAGCGTCGTCAACGGATGGGCCGCGGGCGGTGGCCACAGCCTGCACGTGGTCAGCGACCTCACCCTGGCCAGCCGCCAGCACGCCCGGTTCAAGCAGACCGACGCCGACGTGGCCTCGTTCGACGGTGGCTTCGGCTCGGCCTACCTGGCCCGCCAGGTGGGCCAGAAGTTCGCCCGGGAGATCTTCTTCCTCGGGCGCGAGTACTCCGCCGAGGACGCGCATCGCATGGGCATGGTCAACGCCGTGATCGACCACGACGAGCTCGAAGCCGTTGCGCTGCAATGGGGTGCCGAGATCAACGGCAAGAGCCCGATGGCGCAGCGCATGCTCAAGTACTCGTTCAACCTGATCGACGACGGCCTCGTCGGCCAGCAGCTCTTCGCCGGTGAGGCCACCCGGCTCGCCTACATGACCGACGAAGCGGCCGAGGGCCGAGACTCGTTCCTCGAGAAGCGGCCGAAGGACTGGTCCCGCTTCCCCTGGTACTACTGAGCCGCCGGCCGGGGCGCCGTAGAGTCCCCGCCCATGTTCCGTCTCGCCTCCATCGCTGGTCGCGCCGTCCTGCTGGACGGCGAGTCCTGGTACGACCTCGCCCGCGTCAGCGGCGACCCGTCGCTGGCCGATCCGCTTGCCGCGGTCGCTGCCCACCGCCGGCTGCACGACGTGGTGCTGCGCGACCCCGACGGCCGGCTCGCCGACGTCACGCTCGGGCCACCGGTCCCCACGCCCACCAAGGTGTTCGGGATCGGGCTCAACTACCGCTCGCACGCGGCCGAGTCGAACATGGAGCTGCCCCCGGCGCCGCTCACCTTCACCAAGTTCCCGAGCTGCCTGAACGGCCCCACGGGCGCGATCGAGCTGTCCGGCAACCGGGTCGACTGGGAGGTCGAACTGGTCGTGGTGATCGGCGAGCGCTGCAAGCGCGTCGCCGAGGCCGACGCCTGGTCGGTGGTGGCCGGGCTCACGCTCGGTCAGGACATCTCGGACCGCAAGGTGCAGCGCACCGGCCAGCCGCCGCAGTTCTGCCTGGGCAAGAGCTTCGACACCTTCGGCCCGTGCGGCCCCGCCATCGTCTCGCTCGACGCCTTCGCGAACCCCGACGACATCGGGCTGTGGTGCGACGTGTCGGGTGAGCGGATGCAGGACGCCCGCACGAGCGACCTCATCTTCTCGGTCCCCTACCTCGTGTCGTACCTGTCGTCGATCTGCACGCTCGAGGCCGGCGACCTGATCTTCACCGGCACGCCCGACGGCGTCGGCGCGCCCCGAGGCCGGTTCCTCGCCGACGGCGACGTGGTCGTCTCGGGGGCCGAGGTGATCGGCGAGCTGCGCAACCCCTGCGTCGACGCGCCCGCGTGACCGCTCGTCGTGCCGACGTCGCGGTCGTGGGCTTCGGCCCGGTCGGCGCGACGCTCACCGGGCTGCTGGCCCGGGCCGGGTGCTCGGTGGTCGCGTTCGACCGTGACGTCGAGCTGTACCCCTTGCCGCGTGCCGCACACGCCGACGGCGAGGCGATGCGGATCCTGCAGAACCTGGGGTGCGCCGACCGCATCGCTCCGGCGTTGCGGCCCAACGCCGGCATGGACTTCGTGAACGGCGACGGCACCTTGCTGCTGCGGATGCGCAGCGAGGGTCGCAGCGCGGCGGGCTGGCCGTCGTCGAACCTGTTCCACCAGCCGGGCCTCGAAGGCCCGTTACGGGCCACGGTGTCCGCGCTGGTGGGCGTCGAGGTCCACCTCGGGGTCGAGGTCACCGGCCTCGTCGAGCGGGCCGATCACGTCGAGCTGACGGCGGCGGACGGGCGGACCGTACAGGCGCAGGCGGTCGTCGGCGCCGACGGCGCCCGATCGTTCGTGCGGCGGTCGATCCCCGGTCTCGACGGCCACGCCGACGCCGGATTCGAAGAGCCGTGGCTCGTCGTCGACCTGCTCCTCCACGAGGGCGCCGCCGCACTCCTACCCGACCATGCCGTCCAGATCTGCGACCCAACCCGACCGGCGACGCTGGTGCCGATGCCCGTACCGCGCCACCGGGTCGAGGTGATGCTCCTGCCCGGCGACGACCCGGCCGCGATCAGCCGGCCGTCCCGGGTGCGGGAACTGCTGCGCCGCTGGCTGCCCGACGACGCCTACGAGATCGAGCGGGCCGCGGTGTACACGTTCCACGGCCTGGTGGCGCACCGCTGGCGGCAGGGCCGGGTGCTGCTGGCGGGCGACGCCTGCCACCAGATGCCGCCGTTCCTCGGCCAGGGCATGTGCTCGGGCCTGCGCGATGCGGCCAACCTGGCCTGGAAGCTCGCGGCGGTCCTGCACGGCGGCGCCCCCGAGGCACTGCTCGACACCTACCAGGCGGAACGGGCACCCCAGGTGCAGGGCATCGTCGATGCGGCCGTCGGGTTCGGGCGGGTCATCTGCACGACCGATCCCGCCGTCGCCGCGGAGCGCGACCGGGGGTTCACCGCCGCCGGGGCCCGCACGCAGACCTCGGCGCCGATGCCGGGGCTCGTCGCCGGGCCGCTCGTGCTGGCCGGTGGCGGCCGCCCGGTCCCCCAGGCGGTGCTGTCGGCCGGCCGCCTCGACGACGTCGTCGGCCCGCACTGGGCGGTTTTGCACCGGGGGGCGCTCGACGCCGACGCGCTCGCGTTCTGGCGAGCGCTCGACGCCGTGGTGCTCGACGCCGCCGGCGAGCCGGCGCTGGTCGAAGTGCTCGACGCGGGGGCGGCCGACGTGATCGTCGTGCGGCCGGACCGCTACGTGCTCGCAACGGGAACGGACCTGGCCGGCATCACCGACCAGGTCCGTTCGTTGCTCCGTCGCTGAGGGATCAGATCCGCTCGACGATGGTGGCGGTGCCCATGCCGCCACCGGTGCACATGGCCACGAGGCCGATCGACTTGTCCTGGCGCTCGAGCTCGTCGACGATCGTGCCGATCAGCATGGCGCCGGTGGCCCCGATCGGGTGACCCAGCGCCATGGCGCCGCCGTTCACGTTGACCTTGGCCGGGTCGGCGCCGGTGTCCTTGAAGAACCGCAGCACGACCGAGGCGAACGCCTCGTTGACCTCGAACAGGTCGATGTCGTCGATCGTCATGCCGGCCTTCTTCAGGCACTTGAGCGCCGCCGGCCCGGGGGCGGTGAGCATGATCAGCGGCTCGGACGCAGCGACGGCCGACATCACGATGCGGGCCCGAGGCTTGAGGCCGTGGGCCCGGGCGTAGTCGGGCGAGGCGAGCAGCACGGCGCCGGCGCCGTCGACGACGCCCGAGGAGTTGCCGGCATGGTGCACGTGCTCGACGTTGACCCCCGGGTACTTCTGGGCGATCAGCTCGCGCATCGTGCCCGACGCCTGCTCCATCTTCGCGTCCATGAACGCCGGGAAGCTCGGGGTGAGCCCGCCGAGCATCTCCATCGTCGTCTGCGGGCGGGGGAACTGCTCACGGTCGAGCGCGATCGAGCCGTCCTCGTTCCGGATCGGAATCAGGCTGCGCTCGAAGCGCCCCTCGGACAGGGCCACGGCGGCCCGCCGCTGGCTCTCGAGGGCGAGCCGGTCGCAGTCCTCCCGGGTGGAGCCGTCGATCGTGGCAATCAGGTCGGCGGACAGGCCCTGGGGCACCTGCGGGTGCATGGCCAGCAGGTGGGCGTTGTTGGCGTGGAACCCGTCGGTGCCGTTGCGGGCGCCGCGGCTCATCGCTTCGATGCCGCACCCGATGACGAGATCCTGGTGGCCGGCCTGGATGCCCATGCCGGCGAAGGTGACCGCCTGCTGACCCGAGCCGCAGAATCGGTTGAGCGTGACGCCGGGGACGCTGATGGGCCAGCCGGCGTCGAGCACGGCCATGCGGCCGATGTCGTGGGCGTGGTCGCCGGCGTGGGAACCGTTGCCGCACACCACGTCCTCGACGTCGGCCGGGTCGAAGCCGACCCGCTCGCGCAGGCCGTCGAGCACCTGGGCCAGCACCCGCTGCGGGTGCAGGTGGGCGAGCCCGCCCTTGCCCTGCTTGCCGATGCCGCGCGGCGAACGCACCGCGTCGATGATCCAGGCCTCACCCATGGAGCTCCCCTTGTCTCACGGGCCGCGTGCACTCCGGCCCACCGACGCGGGAGCCTACGGCCGAACTCCCGAGGCCTCCCAACGGGCGGGCGGCCACCGCCGCTCAGCCGGTGGCGACCACCTGGAAGACCTCGGCGGCCCGGTTCGGACCGAGGCCCTGCGCCTCGGCGCTGGCGGCCAGCCAGCCCCGCACGCGCTGCTCCATGCCGGCGGGGTCGGGGTGCTGGCTCTCGTGGCACAGCAGGGCGCGGATCTTCCGCTCGATCTGCGCGCCGACGTCGACCACCCGGTTCGGTTTGGGGCCACCCATGATCCACACCTCGCGCACCGTCCAGGCGCGCAGGCCCTCGTCGGCGAGTTCGGTGAACGTGAAGTCGTTGCGGGCGTCGGGGTACACCGCGCACAGGGCGGCCTCGCCGGCGGCGAGATGGTCGGGATGGCTCGCGAAGATCCGCTGGAAGTTGCGCTCCGGGCTCTGGCACACGACTCGTTGCGGGCGCACCTGACGGATCACCCGGGCCAGGTCGCGGCGCAGCTCGAGGGTCGGCTCGAGCCGGCCGTCGAGGTAGCCGAGGAACACGAGCTGATCGACACCGACCTCCTTGGCCGCCGCAGTCTGCTCCCGCCGGCGCATCGGGCCGATCTCGGTGCGGGGGATCGACTCGTCGAATCCGCCGGCGTCGCCGTCGGTGACGATGCAGTAGACGACCTCGATCCCGGCGTCGGTCCAGTTGGCAATGGTGCCGGCGGCGCCGAAATCGACGTCGTCGGGGTGAGCGGTGATGACCAGGATCCGTTCCACGTCGGCGTCGTCGAGCACGCCGGCACGCTATGTGACAATCCGCCGGTGACCACGGCGCTCGATCCCCGGTTCACCGACCTCGACCTCGCGGCCCTCCGCCGGCGCAGCGGCACCAAATGGGCCCGCTACGGACCCGACGTGCTGCCGGCCTGGGTGGCCGACATGGATTACCCGCTGGCCGAGCCGATCCGCCGGGTGCTGCTCGACGCCATCGCCGCCGACGACCTCGGGTACCCGCTCGCCGGCGCAGCCGGCCGGCTCGCCACCGCGTACGCCGCCTGGCAGCCCGACGCCGTGGTCGAGCCGGCGTGGGCCCACCTGCTGCCCGACGTGATCAAGGGCCTCGAAGCGGTGATCGAGGTGTGCACCGCTCCCGGCGACGCCGTCGTCGTGCAGACCCCCGTGTACCCGCCCTTCCTGAAGACCGTGGCCAACCTCGGACGCCGGGTGGTGGAGAACCGGCTGACCGCCGACCGCCGCGTCGACCTCGACGACCTGGCCCGGGTGTGCGCCGCCGAGCGCCCACCGCTGCTGCTGCTGTGTCACCCGCACAACCCGTGCGGGCGCGCCTTCGACGACGACGAACTCGCCGGCATCGCCCGGGTCTGCGCCGAGCACGGCGTGTTCGTGGCGAGCGACGAGATCCACGCCGACTTGGTGTTCGCCCCGCGACGGCACCGGCCGTTCTCGGCGGTGAGCGACGACGCCGCAGCCCGCACGATCACGCTCACCTCGTCGTCGAAGGCGTTCAACATCGCCGGGTTGCGGTGCGCGTTCGCGCTGGCCGGCAGCGAGGCGCTCCACGACCGGCTGGTGGAGCGCGGGCATCGCACCCACGACACCGCAGGCAGCCTCGGCATCGCCGCGACGCTGGCAGCGTGGACCCCGCAGGGACGGGTGTGGCTCGAGGCTTGCATGACGGTGCTCGACCACAACCGCCACCTGTTGGTGTCGCTCCTCGACGGCACCGGGATCGGCTACCGGGTCCCCGAGGCGACGTACCTGGCCTGGCTCGACTGCCGGGCCCTGGAACTCGACGACGACCCCGCCGCCTGGTTCCTCGCCCAGGCCAAGGTGGCGCTCTCGATCGGACCGGACTTCGGCCCGCCCGGCGCCGGGCACGTCCGGTTGAACTTGGCCACTTCCCCGTCGATCCTCACGCTCGTGGTCGAGCGCATGCGCGACGCGCTGGCCCGCCGATGAGCACGGTCCGCCATCTCCTCGCCGGCGATGTCGATGCAGCCGCAACGACCTTGGCGACGGCGTTCCGGCACGACCCGATGATCGCCTGGGTGGCCGGCGAGGCCGACGACGACGTGCGGTTCACCCGCGCCCGGGACGGGTTCTTCCGTCCCGCCATCGACATCGCCCGCCGACGCGGCCACACCTACGCGACCCCCACGTGCGACGGGGTGGCCGTGTGGGTGCCGCCGGACGTCGAGTTGTTCACCGAGGCCGACGGGCCGGCCTTCGGCGCAGCGCTCGTCGAGCACCTCGGCGTCGACGCCGCCGGCCGGCTCGGTGCGCTCGGCGAGTTGGTGCGGGCCCACCATCCCCACGACCGCCCGCACTTCTACCTGTTCCTG
>JBILVB010000191.1:0-6579 GCA_044370695.1 Acidimicrobiales bacterium
CGCTCACCGCCGGTGAGCTCGACGCCGACCACCCGGCCGGTGGTGCCCGAGGACCGCAGGATCCGGGTGACCGGGCTCGAGTAGCGGAACGTCACCCCGGCCTTCTCGCACGCCTCGGCCAACCCGGTCGCCATCCGGCCCATGCCGCCCTCGGGGACGAACACGCCGCGGATGCAGTCCATGTAGGTGATCACGGCGTAGACGCCGAGCGCCTCGTACGGCGCGAGCCCGGCGTACATCGACTGGAACGAAAAGATGCGGCGCAGCCGCTCGTCGCGGAAGTACTCGGCGACGATGCGGCCGAGCTTGCGGAACCCGCCGTGGCGCAGCAGGCGCACCCCGGCCAGCGGCGGCCAGGCCAGATCGAGCGGGGAGTCGAAGTTCGACGCGATGAACCGGTCCATCTCGAGCCGGTACAGCTCGGCCAGCCAGTCGGAGAACCGCTCGAACGCCCGGGCCTCGTCACCCCCGCACACCGTGGCGATCTCGTGTGCCATCGCCTCGCGCCCGTGCCACACCCGGAGCTGCGAGCCGTCGGTGTACACCGCCCGGTACATCGGGTCGACCGGATGGAGCCGGACGTGGTCGGCCATCGACGCGCCGGTGGCGGCGAAGGCCTCCTCGAGCAGCTCGGGCATCGTGAGCACGGTCGGGCCGACGTCGAGGGTGTAGCCGGCGCCGCGGACCACGGCGGCCCGCCCGCCCGGTTCGGCCTCCCGTTCGACGACGACGACCTCGTGCCCGGCGCCCACGAGGTGGGCGGCGGCCGACAACCCGCCGAGGCCGGCGCCGATGACGACGACACGCACGGCGGCCTACTTCTCGCGCCAGGCGACGTAGTGGGCGAGCTCGGTGAGCGCCGTGCGCGCCTCGGCGGTGATCGGGGCGGCGCTCAACGCGTCGACCGCTTCGTGGGTGAGCGCCTCGATGCGCGCCTCGAGCGCGCCGAGCGCGCCGGTCGACACGAGCACCTCCTGCAGGGTGAGGATGGCCTCCTCGTCGAGGTCGGGCGTGCCGATCCGGGCGAGCACGGCGTGCTGGGCGGGGGTGGCGGCGGCCGTCGCCAGCGCGAGCAGCGGGGTCGGCTTGCCCTCCCGCAGGTCGTCGCCCACCGGCTTGCCGGTGACCGCTTCGTCGCCGAAGGCGCCCAGCACGTCGTCGCGCAGCTGGAACGCATCGCCGAGCGGCAACCCGTAGGCCGACAACGGGCCGAGCAGCTCTCCGGTCCGCTCGGGGGCGGCGAGGGCCGCGCCGAGGTGGAGTGGACGCTCGACGGTGTACTTGCCGGACTTGTACCGCACGATCCGGTCGGCGGCCTCGGCGCGGCGTTCGTTGCGGGCCGTACCGACGACGTCGAGGTACTGGCCGACGTTCAGTTCGATCCGCAGCTCGTGCCAGATGGCATGGGCCGCCACGGGCGCGCCGGACAGGAACCGGTCGGCGTAGACGAATGCGAGGTCGCCGATGAGGATCGCGACCCCCTCGCCGAAGCGTCGGGATTCCCCGGTCCAGGACTGCTCGGCGTGCCGGTCGGCGAACACCAGGTGGGCCGACCGGGCGCCGCGCCGGGTGGCCGAGCCGTCCATCACGTCGTCGTGGAACAGGGCGAAGGCGTGGAGCAGCTCGAACGCGGCGCCGGCGTCGATCCACCGCTCGTCGTCGTCGGCACCTCCGGCGCCGACGAAGCCCCAGTGGCAGAACGCCGGCCGGAGCCGCTTGCCGCCACCGAGGGTGAGCGACCGGAGGGCCACGAAGACGTCGCCGAGCGCCGGATCGACGGCGTGCCAGCGTGCCGCTTCCTCGTCGATGGCGGCGGCCAGGCGGTCCTCGACCCGCCGGGCGAGGGCGACCAACGAGGCGGGGGCGTCGGACACGCCGTCACGGTAGGCGACCTCCGGGGGAGAACTGCCTACCGAGGGGTCAGGACCGCCGCGAGTGCTTCATGCGGTACATGGCGGCGTCGGCCTGCCGGAGCGGCTCCTCGGGGTCACCGCTCGGGGTCGGCCCGAGCGCGATCCCGAGGCTCACGCCGACCTGAACCGACCCGATGGAGACGGCCATCGGCCGGTGGAAGGACTCCCAGATGCGCCGGGCGACCCCTTCGGCCGCCGCGCCGTCGGCTCCCGGGCAGATGACCACGAACTCGTCCCCGCCGTAGCGCACGGCGACGTCGCCGGCGCGCACCGCCTGGCGGAGTCGGTCGGCGCAGATCCGCAGGACCTCGTCGCCGACGTCGTGCCCGTACCGGTCGTTGACCTGCTTGAACAGATTCAGGTCGGCGAACACCACGGCGTAGGTCGTGCGGCGGCTCCCGGCGTCGGCGGCGGCACCGGCGAGGACGGCCGACAGTCGGCTCCGGTTGGCCAGGCCGGTGAGCGCGTCGTGGCCCGCTTGGAACTCGAGCTCCCGCTCGGTCTTGCGCAAGGCCGTCACGTCGGTGACGTGGACGACGTATCCGCCGACGCCGGCGTCGTGCAACTGATTCGCCACGCGGACCTCGACCACCCGGCGGCGGTCGCGACCGACGGCGATCTCCGATTCGGCGGTCGTGATCAGTCCGGGCCGGTCACCGACCTGTGCGAAGGCTCGTTCGATGATCGGCGCGTTCGGGCCGAACAAGTCCCGGAAGGGCCGACCGGTCAGGGAGGCGGCGGGGATCTCGAACACGCTGATCACCGAGTCGCTCGCGTAGGTGACGAGGCCGTCGTCCTCGACGAGCAACACCACGTCGGCGGCGTGACGCAGCAACGCACGCAGGCGCCGGTCGCTCGCCTCGACCTGTGCGTGCAGCGACCCGGTGTCGGCCACTCCGACGACCGGCCGAGCGCGCGAGGCGAGCGCGAGCGCAGCGAGTGCGACGCCGACCCCGGCGACGGCGAGTTCGGTGGACCCGACCGACTCCTCGAGCGAGGGAACGAGCAGCGGGGCGGCGTGGACGCCCGCCGAGAGCAGGATCAGGGCGCGCACCGGCCCGGATCGCACGGCATCGGAGATGCGACGGGGACGGGACGGGGGATCCAAGCTCGCTCCGACGGCCATGGCCGTCCCGGTACGGATCGGACGGCGGCAGGGGCGCCAAAGGTGGGCAGCCGCCGTTGAGACAATCTTTCGGTTCGCAGGATCCGACGTGCCGGTGTGACCGGGTCGTGCCCGGGCTCGTCCGCCCGGGGAACGTCAGGGTTCCAGGTCGGCGACCACCCGCTCGACTTCGAGGCGAGCCGTGCCGATCCGTTCCCGGCACCACCGGATCAGCAGCGAGGCCCGGGCGACGCGCTCGGCCAGCCGGTCGACGTCGACGGCGTCGCGCTCGAGCTCGGCCAGGATCGCTTCGAGTTCGGTCATCGCGGCGGCGTAGCCGGCCGGCGGGGCGGTGGGGTCGCTCACGTCGTTCCTCCCGGGGTGACGACGACGCTGACGAGTGTGCCCTCGGCGGTGCGGGTGTGCAGGGTCGTACCGGTCGGGGCGTCGGCCGGGCGCCGGACCAGGTCGCCGGCATCGGTACGGGTGATCGTCCAGCCCCGGGCGAGCAGGGTCGCCGGATCCGCCGAGCGCACCTGCGCCGCAAGCCCGTCGAGGGTGCGCTCGGCGGACCCGAGCGCTCGGCGCCCGGCACGGGCCACCCGATCGGACGCGTCGTCGAGGCGGGCGGCGAGCCCGTCGAGCCGCGCCGCCGGCCGGTTCTGCAGACGCCCGGCGGCGCCGTCGAGGCGGCGGTCGGCCTCGGCCACGGCCCGCATGGTGCGGGTGTCGAGGCGGCGGGTGGCGTCGTGGGTCCGCCGCTCGGACCGCTCGATGACGCCGGCGGCGGCGAGGCGAAGGGCGCTCGCTGCCGCCTCGAGCCGATCGAGCGCCGCACGGCGGCGGGTGACCAGTGCGGCCGCGCACGCCGTCGGGGTCTTGAGCGCCTGGTGGGCGGCCTCGTCGGCGATCGAACGGTCGGTCTCGTGCCCGAGGCCGGTGAGCACGGGGATCGGGCAGCCGGCGACGGCGCGAGCGACGACCTCGGTGTCGAAGGTGGCGAGGTCGGTGCGCGAGCCCCCGCCGCGCACGAGCAGGACCACGTCGAGCGCGAGGCGTCCGAGGTGTGCGAGGCCGGCCGCGATCTCGTGCTCGGCGCCGGTGCCCTGCACCCGCACGTCGACCACCGTCAGGCGGAACCGCAGCCCGCTCGCGGTCAGTTCGTGCTCGAGGTCGTGCCACGCCGCCGAGCCCACCCGGGTGACCACGCCGAGGTGCACCGGTGCCGCCGGCAGGGCGAGCGCACTCTGGCGGGCGAGGGTGCCGTCGGCGGCGAGGGACCGCAGCAGCCGGTCCCGGTCGGCGGCGAGCTGGCCCAGGGTGAACAGCGTGTCGATGCCGAGCATCCGCAGGCGAAGGCGCCCGTGCGGGGCGTAGAAGTCGAGTTCGCCGAAGATCCGCACGGCGATCCCGTCACCCATTCGCAGGCGGCGGCGGGCGAGTTCCGGTCGCAACCGCTCCATCACCCCGCCGAACAGCACCACACCGATCGTCGCGAGCCCGCCGTCCTCGGTGCGCTCGACGAGGTCGAACCAGGCGTGCCCACCGCGCTTCGCGTATCCGTGGACCTCGCCGCGGACCCAGACCCCCTCGGGGGTGGCCCGGCGTAGCGCATAGGAGACGAGCGCACCGAGCTGCGACACCGTGTACGTCTCGTCGGCGTCGGTCCCGCCGGGCGACTCGTCGTCGGGCCCGAAGAGCCCAGGCTGGTCCACCGCCCCAGTCTGGCCGGTACGGTCCCCGTCCATGTCGAAACCCCTCGGTCCCTACACCCCGATCGTGCGTGCCGGCGACTGGATCATCGTGTCCGGACAGCTCGGGCTGCGCGACGGCGTCCTCGCCGAGGGGGTGGCGGCCCAGACGAGCCAGGCGGTCGCGAACCTGACGGCGCTGCTCGCGTCGATGGGCGCCGAACTCTCCGATGTCGCGAAGACGCTGTGCTTCCTCACCGACATCGGCACGTTCGCCACCTTCAACGAGGCGTACGTGGCCGGGTTCGGTGACCACCGACCCGCGCGCTCGACGATCGGGGTGGCCGCCCTACCCGGTGGCGCCGCCGTCGAGATCGAGGCGTGGGCCTACAAGCCGCTCTGACCCCGGGGCCGGGCGGTCGGCGCCGCAGCAGGTGGCGCCGCCCATGTCCCTGGTACGGTGCGCGCCGTGGGTGTCGTGCTGATCGTCCTGGCCCTGCTGCTCCTCCCCGTGGCGGTCCTCGTCTCGGGCGCCGTCGCGTCGGGGATCCTCGGGACGCTGCTGACCAAGGACGCCGAGGCTCGCCACGAGGGCAGCGAACTCGTCGAGCTCAACACCTGACCGGCGGCCCTGACGCCGAGGCGGTGCCGCCCAAGGGGTCGGACGGTTCGAGGGGAATCCCCGCAGGGCCTACCGTCGTCTCATGTCCCGAGCCGACCTGCTGATCCACGACGCCGCCCTCGTCGCCACCCTCGACGAGGGCCGGCGCGAGTTGCCTGGAGGCTGGGTGGCGATCACCGGCGGACTCGTGAGCGGGGTCGGATCGGCCGGGGAGCCGGCGCCGCCGGCCGACCGGCGTCTCGACGCCCGGGGGTGCCTCGTGACGCCGGGCCTCGTCAACACCCACCACCACCTGTACCAGAACCTCACCCGGGCCTACCCGCCGATGACGGCGGCCCCGCTGTTCGGGTGGCTGCAGTCGCTCTACCCGTTGTGGCGCAACCTCGACACCGAGGGTGCCTACCTGTCCGCGTGGGTCGGCCTGGCCGAACTCGCGCTGTCGGGGTGCACCACGTCGACCGACCACCTCTACCTGCACCCGCGCGGTGCCGGCGACCTGCTCGGGGCCGAGATCGACGCCGCGCGCGACCTCGGCGTCCGGTTCCACCCGACCCGGGGTTCGATGTCGTTGTCGGAGAAGGACGGCGGGCTGCCGCCCGACGACGTGGTGCAGGACGACGACACGATCCTGGCCGAGTGCGAGGCGGCCGTCGCCCGGCACCACGACCGGGCGCACGGGGCGATGGTGCGCATCGCGCTCGCGCCCTGCAGCCCGTTCTCGGTCACCGAATCGCTGATGGCTCGTACGGCCGAACTCGCCGAACGGCTCGACGTGCGGCTCCACACCCACACCGCCGAGAACGCCGAGGACGTGTCGTTCTCGCTCGAGCGGTTCGGTTGCCGCCCGGTGGAGTACCTGCGCCGCACCGGCTGGTGCACGGGTCGCACCTGGGTCGCCCACTTCGTGATGCCCGATGCCGACGAGATCGCCGTGCTCGGGGCCGTGGGGGCCGGTGCGGCGCACTGCCCGAGCTCCAATCTCATCCTGTCGTCGGGCATCGCGCCGGTCATCGCGATGCGCGCCGCCGGGATGCACGTGGGTCTCGGGGTCGACGGCTCGTCGTCGGCCGATGCCGGGAGCCTCTGGCTGGAGGCCCGCCAGGCGATGCTGCTCGCCAAGCTCCGTGACGGCGCAGCCGCCGGTACGGCCCGCATGGCCCTCGAGCTGGCGACCCGGGGCGGTGCGGGTTGCCTGGGTCGCCTGGGCGAACTCGGGGAGCTGTCGGTCGGGGCGGTGGGTGACGTCGC
>JBILVB010000192.1:0-6575 GCA_044370695.1 Acidimicrobiales bacterium
TGGACCGGCGTACCCGTGAGCCGGCTGATGGAAGGTGAGATGGCCAAGCTCGTCCGCTTGGAGGAGGTGCTCCACGAGCGGGTGATCGGTCAGGACGAGGCGGTGTCGGCCGTCGCCAACGCCGTTCGGCGAAGCCGGGCGGGCCTGTCGGACCCCCATCGCCCGATCGGGTCGTTCCTGTTCCTCGGCCCGACCGGCGTCGGAAAGACCGAATTGGCCCGCACGCTCGCGGAGTACCTGTTCGACGACGAGCGGGCGATGGTGCGCATCGACATGGGCGAGTACATGGAGAAGCACTCGGTCTCGCGGCTCATCGGTGCGCCCCCCGGTTACGTCGGCTACGACGAGGGCGGGCAGCTCACCGAGGCGGTCCGGCGCCGGCCGTACAGCGTGGTCCTGCTCGACGAGATCGAAAAAGCGCACCCCGACGTGTTCAACGTGCTGTTGCAGGTCCTCGACGACGGACGGCTCACCGACGGGCAGGGTCGCACCGTCGACTTCACCAACGCCGTGTTGATCATGACCTCCAACCTGCCGGGAGATCCGCTGGGCTTCTTCAAGCCGGAGTTCGTCAACCGGATCGACGACATCGTGCGCTTCCGGGCGCTCACCGAGGCCGACCTGTCCCGGATCGTCTCGATCCAACTGGCCCGGGTGGTCGAGCGGCTCGCCGCTCGCCGGATCACCCTGGTGGTCACACCCGCGGCCGAGGCCCAACTCGCCCGCGAGGGATACGACCCGGCCTTCGGCGCTCGCCCGCTCAAGCGGGTCATCCAGCGGGCGATCGCCGACCGCCTCGCCATCGCCATCCTCGAGGGGCGTTACGGCGAGGGCGACACCGTCACCGTCGACACCGACGGCGGCGAGTTGACGCTGGGCTGAGCGCCGGCGAACTCGGGGTTCACAACCGGATCGAAGCGGGGTAACCTACGCTTCGATCACGTGCTAGGAGGTGGCGTCCATGAGAAGCCGTCGAGGACTACAGATGGCCAAGCGCTCGGCGTTCGGTCTCACGCTTGCGGGTACGGCCCTGGTCGCGTCCGCCGTGCCGGCGTTCGCCGACTACGGCACGGCACCGACCACCACGGTTGCGCCCTCCACGACGGCGGCGCCCCCGGATATCGAGATCGACGATCCCACGGTGTCGCCGGGTCAGGTGGTTGTGCTCACCTCGAGCGGTCATCAGCCTGGCTCGACGGTGACGTTCTACATCGAGTCGACCCCGACGCTGCTCGGCACGGCGGTCGCCAACTCGCAGGGCATCGCCACCCTCAATGCCACGATCCCGGCAGGGTTCAGTGGCACGCACACGATCCGGTCCGTCGGTGTCGACGCCTCGGGGAACCCGCTCAACCAGTCGCAGCAGATCGTCGTGACGAGCGGCGGTCTCCCGGCGACGGGTAGCGACGTGATCGGCCTCGTGGCGATCGGTGCGGTCGTGCTCGCCGGCGGTGCGGCGCTCGTCGTCTTGTCGCGCCGGCGTCGGCCGGTGGCAGTCTGACCGAGCGGTCGCCCCGCCCCGGGCGGGTCCGGCGCTGGCCGTTTCGGCTGGCCATCCTGACGATGATCGTTCTTCCCGCCGCCTGGCTGTGCTGGGCGGCGTGGAACGTTTTCCAGGGTCTCGAGGCGGCGCGCTCGGCCGAAGCCCGCATCCGGGTGCTGAGCGAGTCCAGCCCGTCGACGTTGGTCAGCGAGGCCACCGAGGCGGCCCTCACGGCCGCACAGTCTGACGTCGCCGAAGCGGAGCGGCGGCTCCGGAATCCATTCGTTTCGCCGTTGACCAAGGCGCCGATCATCGGGCGGAACCTCGAGACCGGCCGGGCGATGGCCGCCTCGGCCAAGCGCCTCGTCGACGCCGCCGTGCCTGCGTGGCGCGAACTCCGGGCCCTGTCGGTCGCCGGCACCGACGTCCGGGGTGTCGCGTCGGCCGTCACCGACGTACGCCGCATCCTGAGCCCGGTGCTCGCTGCAGTTCGCGCCGCCGACCTCGGGCCGTCGGCCGACTTGCTCGCCCAGGTCACCGAGGCGCGTGACCAGTTCGAGCGCAAGCTCGAGGAACTCGGCAGCGTCCTCGGCAACGCCGATCGGGTCCTGGCTGCGCTGGAGAAGATGTCGAGCCGCTCCGGCCGCTATCTGGTCGTCGCCGGCAACAACGCCGAGATGGGCTCGGGCATGGGGCTGTTCTTGTTCCGAGGCGAACTGATCGCAGACGGTGGCCGCTTCTCCGTCGGACCGTTCGATCGACCGGACGCGGCATTGAAGTCGTCCGTCGCGCTCCCCGCGGACCTCTCGGCTCGCTGGGATTCACTCGTGACGGGCAAAGAGCTGTCGACGGTGTCGATGAGTGCCCGGTTCGACCAGGTGGCCGAGGCGTCGGCGGACATCGTCACGGCACAGGGACGGGGACCGTACGACGGGGTCGTCTACGTGGACCCGCTGTTCTTGCGAGAGGCGTTGCGGCTGACCGGCCCCGTCGAGGCCTTCGGGGAGCGGGTCACTGCCGACTCGGTGGTGCAGCTGCTGCTGAGCGACCAGTACGCCGCGCCGGATTTCGAAGAACGTGGTCAGCGCTCGTTGGCGCTCGCGCTGCTCACCCAGTCGGCCGCCCAGCGATTGCTCAACGAACGGATGGACCCGGTCGAGCTGTTCGAGGTCTTGCGTCGAAGCGCAGACGGTCGCCACCTGATGCTGTGGTCGCGCGATCCGGTCGAGCAGGCGGGCTGGGAGGCCGCCGGCGCGGCCGGGATGCTGCGGCCTCGGTCGCTGGCGGTGAACCTGTTGAACCGTGGCGCCAACAAGCTCGACTGGTGGGTCGACATCGATGCCACGATGACCACGAGGGAGGTGGCGAACGGAACCGAGGCCCGGCTCTCGGTGACGGTCACGAACCGAGCCACCGCCGACCTGCCGCGCTACGTGCTCGGCGACCGCTACAAGGGCGACTACCTGGGGGTGCTGTCGTTCCACGCCCCGGCCCGCTCGACGCTGTCGGCCGACGGTCATGACGGTCTCCTCGTGCAAGGACCGGACGGTCCGGTGGAGGCGACGGCGGTACTGCTGTGGATCCGTCGGGGGCAGAGCCGCACGGTGACGGCCACGATGTACGTCACCCGGAACGGCCCGATCCGCATCGAACCCTCGGCCCGGGCCCGACCGGTGCGATGGACCGTGGACGGCCGCAGCTTCGACGACGCTCGCGCCCGAACCGTGCCGTTGGCCGCCGGGGCAGCTCCGGTCGCTCGCTGACCCCCGGTTCGCCCCGGGCCGGAGCACCGACGGATCGCTACGCTCGCCGGGTCCTGCCGAGGAGGTCGCCGTGCCCGTAACCGTCGTCGTCGGCACCCAGTGGGGTGACGAGGGCAAGGCCAAGCTCATCGACCAACTCGCCGCCGAGGCCGAGATCGTGGTCCGCTACCAGGGCGGGCACAACGCCGGCCACACCGTGGTGGCCAACGGACGCCGCTTCGCACTCCAGCTCGTTCCGTCCGGGGTGCTCCACGACCGGGTGGTGCCGGTGATCGGCAACGGCGTCGTGGTCGATCCGGTCGCACTGCTCGCCGAGATCGACCGGCTGGAAGCTGCCGGCGTGTCCTGCGCCCGCCTGCAGGTGTCGAGCCGGGCCCACCTGATCCTGCCGTGGCACCAGGCCCTCGACGCCGCCCACGAGGCCCGGCGAGGCGATGCCCAGATCGGCACGACGCTCAAGGGGATCGGACCCGCCTACGCCGACAAGGCCCGGCGGGTCGGGCTGCGGGCCGGCGACCTCGCCGATCGTCGGGCGTACGCCCTCGCCGTTGCCGATGCGTGCCGGCTCGCCAACGCAGAGCTCGTCAGCCTGGGCGGCGCACCGCTGGACGTCGGCGAGCAGGTGGAGGCCGCCCTGGCCCACGCCGAGCGGGTCGCGCCCTACGTCACCGACACGGTCAGCTACCTCCACGACGCCGTCGAGCGCGATGCCGCCGTGCTGCTGGAGGGGGCGCAGGCGACGTTCCTCGACCTCGACCACGGCACGTACCCGTACGTGACGTCGTCGAACCCGACGGCGGGATATGCCGCCGTCGGCAGCGGGATCGGCCCCCGGCACCTCGCCCGGATCGTGGGGATCGCCAAGGCCTACTGCACCCGGGTGGGGGCCGGGCCGTTCCCCACCGAGGCGCATGGCGAGGCCGGCGACGTGCTCGTCGAGCGGGGCCACGAGTTCGGCACGGTGACCGGTCGGCGGCGCCGGCCGGGGTGGTTCGACGCCGTCATGCTGCGCCACGCCGTGCGGCTCAACAGCCTCACCGAGGTGGCGGTGACCAAGCTCGACGTGCTCGACACCTTCGACACCGTTCGGCTCTGTGTCGGCTACGAGCGCGACGGGGCGCCCCTGCGGACGTACCCCGATCGACTCGCCGCGCTCGCCGCCGTGACGCCGGTGTACCAGGACTTCCCGGGATGGCGCACCGACCTGACCGGCTGCAGAACCTGGGACGAACTGCCGCCGGCGGCCCGAACGTACGTCGAGGCGCTCGAGCGCGAGATCGGGGTGCCGGTCCGGTACGTCGGCGTCGGGCCCGATCGCGAGCAGGTCATCACGCGCGCATGATCCCCCGCTACCAGCTCCCCGAGATCGCCGCAGTCTTCACCGACGAGTCGCGCTTCGGCCGCTACCTCGAGATCGAGCTGCTGGCCACCGAGGCCTGGGCCGAACTCGGCGTCGTCCCCGGCGCAGCGGCGGTCGCGTGCCGGGAGCGGGCGCCGATCGTCGACGCAGCGTTCGTCGCAGCCGTCGCCGAACGCGAGCGCGTGACCAACCACGACGTCGCCGCGTTCGTCGACGTCGCCCAGGCTGCCATCGGCATGCCCGAGGGCGCCTGGCTCCACTACGGCCTCACCTCCTCCGACGTCGTCGACACCGCGTGGTGCTGGATGCTGCGCGACGCGTGCGACCTCTTGGCCGACGCTGCGGGCGAGCTGTTCGACACGCTGTACGAACTCGCCGGCCGTCACCGCAACACCGTCACCATCGGCCGGACCCACGGGATCCATGCGGAGCCGACGACCTTCGGCACCAAGTGCGCCCTGTGGGCCCTGCAGGTCGGCCGGGACCTCGATCGGATCGCCGCCGCCCGGACGGCCGTCGCCGTCGGCAAGCTGTCCGGCGCAGTCGGGACCTACTCGAACATCGACCCGGCGATCGAAGCGTCCGTGTGCGCCCGCCTCGGGCTCGTGCCGACCCCGGCGACGCAGGTGGTCGCCCGCGACCGGCATGCGCAGTTCCTCTATGCCTGCGCTGCGCTGGGCACGACCGTCGAGACCGTCGCGATCGAGTTGCGCCACCTGCAGCGCACCGAGGTGCGGGAGGTCGAGGAGGGGTTCTCGGCCGGGCAGAAGGGCTCGTCGGCCATGCCGCACAAGCGGAATCCGATCTCGGCGGAGACCTTGTCCGGGTTGGCCCGGGTGTTGCGATCGAACCTGCTGGCCGGACTCGAGGACGTCGCGCTCTGGCACGAGCGGGACATCTCCCACTCCTCGGTCGAGCGGCTCGTGCTCCCGGATTCGGCGCAGCTGGCGTATTACGTGTGTCGCCGGGCCGCTCGCCTGCTGCGGGGGCTTCGCATCGACGCCGAGCGGATGCGGCAGAACCTCGACGCAGGCCTCGGGCTGTCGTTCTCGCAGCCTGTGCTCCTCGCGCTCGTCGATGCCGGGATGGCGCGCGACGACGCCTACCGGATCGTGCAGGAGGATGCTCGGACGGCCTGGGAACGCCACGTGCCGTTCCAGGACGTCCTCGCCGCCGACGCCCGCATCACCGTGGCGCCGGCCGTCCTCGACCAGGCCTTCGACCTCGACCGGGCGCTTGCGGGCATCGGCCCCACGTTCGACGCGCTCGAGGAGCGTGCCACCGCCCGGGCCGCCGCCGGTACGGGATCGAGGCCGGTCAGCGGGTGAGGCCGGCCCGGCGGAGCACGCTGGCCGCAACGCCCGACTGACGCCAGGCCTCGTAGGAGATCCCCTTGCGCTCGCTGTAGCCGGCGACCGCAGCCACGAACGCCTCTTCGAGTTCGGGGAGTTCGTCTCCCGCTTCGAGCGAGGCCAACTCGAGCTCGAGGTTCATGCGCTCCTGGATGAGGTTCACCCGATCGAGCGCGTCCGCAGTGGGGATCGAATCCTCGATCGTGGCGAGCCGCCGACGGATCGAATCCGGCGTGCGCTTGCGGCCTCGTTTCGGCTTGTGGGCGTCGAGCGCTTCGAGATACAGCCGAACGGCCCGGCTCTCGTTTCGCCCCGTGGCCATCGCCCTCTTGTGCGCATCGGAGACCCCCTTGGGTCCCCGCTTCTTCCGGTCAGCCATATCACATCACCATAATTCGAACGACTCTAAGAAGATAATCGTGTCGTTGGTTTAGTTCTTCGTTCCCATCCCGGCCACGATGATTCGGTGCTCCGGATCGACGTGCTCTTCGATCCATTCGCCGCACGGTGGGCAGCCGTCCGGGATGCGGCACGAGCCGCCGAGGATCTCGGCTTCGACGGAATCTGGACGTGGGACCATCTCGCCGGCACCGCGCACCGGGCGTCACACGTGCTGG
>JBILVB010000050.1:0-21507 GCA_044370695.1 Acidimicrobiales bacterium
TCCGACCGTGGCGGCGGCCCGGATGGCCGTCGCCGTGCGTGACCTCGGGCTCGCGAACGACGCGTTCACCACCGTCGGGGTGTGGCGGGTGCACCCCGGTGTGCCGACCGCGGTCAACGGCCGCACGGAGTTCAGTGTCGACATGCGGCATCTCGAGCGCGCCGTGCTCGACCGGCTCGTCGAGGGCCTCGGCGAGCTGGTGACACGCATCGCCACCGAAGAGGGGGTGCGCGCCGAGATCGACACGCTGTGGTCGATCGACCCGATCGCGTTCGATCCCGACCTGGTCGGGTTCGCCGCGGACATCGTCGAGCAGCGGTCCGGGGTGCGCCACGTGATGCCGTCCGGCCCGATGCACGACTCGGCCGAGATGGCCCGTTGTGGGGTACCGACGATCATGCTGTTCGTGCCGTCGCTGCAGGGGCTCTCGCACACGCACATCGAGGACACGAGCGAGGCCGACCTCGAACTCGGCATCGCCGCGTTCGACGACCTGGTGCGCCGTATGGTGCCCTGGGCTGCGGCCCGGGTCGCAGGCGAGCGGGTCGGCCGTGACGTCTAGCGTGAGCCCTGGCCGTCGTCGACCTTGATGACCGTGCCGGTGACCGCCTCCGAGGCCGGCCCGACCAGATAGAGCAGCGTCGAGTCGAGCAGCGCCGGATCGCAGATCCGCTGGCGCGGCAACGTGTTCGTGAAGTCGCCGATGCGCGACACCATGCCGTCCATCATCTCGGAGCTGAACGCCCCGGGCGCGATGGCGTTGACGTTGATCCGGTACCGCGACCACTCGACCGCGAGCGCCTCGGTGATCCGGTTCACCGCCGCCTTCGTCACCGAGTAGAGCGCCGCACCCGACCCGGCGTAGTGGAACGCGCCGATCGAGGAGATGTTGACGATCCGTCCCGGCTCGCCCTTGGCGATCAGCCGGCGCGCCACCTCGCACGACAGCAGCCACGGGGCCCGAACGTTGGTGTCGAGCACGAGGTCGGTGAACTCGAGCGACATCTTGTGGGCCCGCTGGGCGTCGGGGATACCGGCGTTGTTCACCAGGATCGTGACGGTGCCGAACGCGGCCTCGGCGGCGTCGCAGGCCCCGGCGAGCTGCTCGGCGTCGGTGACGTCGCAGGCCACGACGTGGCACCTGCCGCCGTCGGCCGCGATCTGCGCGGCGAGACCCTCGAGCTTGTCGACCCGGCGGGCGGCGGCGACGACCGACGCCCCGGCCGCAGCGAGCGTGCGGGCGAAGCGGTACCCGAGCCCGGACGAGGCGCCGGTGACGAGGGCGACCTGGCCGGTCAGGTCGGTGGAGCGATACGGGAGCGGGTAGGCCTCGGACATGGCGCCGTTCTAGCGCCCGAGGCGACGACCGTCACAGGACGCCGGCGGTGCCGGGTCAGGCGTCGAGCAGCTTGGCCTTCAGGTCCCGCTTGACGAACTTGCCGTTGGCGTTGCGGGGCAACGGCTCGTCGAGGAACCAGATCCGGGCCGGGATCTTGTGCTTCGCGATCCGGTCGGCGAGGTGGGCGCGCAGCTCGTCGGCGGTGAGCGAGGCGCCGGGGTGCAGCACCACCGCGGCGGCCACCTCCTCGCCGAGACGTTCGTCGGGAATCCCGAACACGGCGACCTCGGCGACCGCGTCGTTCGTGTAGATCACCGTCTCCACCTCGGAGCAGTACACGTTCTCGCCGCCCCGCAGCACCATGTCCTTGGCGCGGTCGACGATGTAGACGAACCCGTCGTCGTCGATGCGGGCGATGTCCCCGGTGGAGAACCAGCCCTGGCGGATGGCGTCGGCCGTGGCGTCGGGGCGGTTCAGGTAGCCCTTGATGACACTCGGCCCCTTCACGGCCAGCACCCCGAGCGTGTCGGGCCCGGGGGGCAGCGGTGCGCCGTCGGGGTCCTCGAGTCGCACGTCGAAGCTCGGCATGGCCGGCCCGCACGACGCCGGCTTGGCCAGGAAGAACGCTGCGGAGTTCGCCGTCACGATCCCGTTGGTCTCGGTGAGCCCGTAGCCGGTGGACGGTGCGCCGCCCGCCAGCGACTTGTCGATCTTCTCGACCAGGTCGGGCTGCAGAGCGGCGCCGCCTCCACCCATGCCCTGCAACGACGAGGTGTCCCGCCGGCTCCAATCCGGATGCGCCAGCAGCTCCCGGCTCATGGTCGGCACGCCCGAGAAGTTGCTGACCTGCTCGCGCTCGATCAGCTCGAGCGCCCGGCCCGGGTCCCACTTGTAGGTGAGCACGATGCGGCCGCCCGACAGGGTGCACGGCTGCAGCAGGCAGTTGTTGGCGGTGACGTGGAACAGCGGCGTCGGCGCCATGAACACCGGCTGGCCCGCCTTGGGCGCCGGCGGGGCCTCCGGCGTGCGCCCCTCGGCGACGGCCGCCTTCGCGTTCGCGAGCGTCGACGCCGTGGCCCAGAACGCCAGGTGCATCAGGTTGCTGATCGAGCCTCGATGGGTGAGCTGCGCGCCCTTGGGGAACCCGGTCGTGCCCGAGGTGTAGAAGATGCACGCGTCGTCGTCGGGGTCGATCTCGGCGGCCGGCAGGTCGGCGGGGGCCTCGCCGGGTCGCACGACGTCGTCCCAGGCCACGGCGCCCTCGACGAGGGTGGCGTCGGCCCGCACGGCGATCACCTCGAGCGGCGCCTGCGACCGCAGGCCCGCCACCGCCGGGGCGAGGCGCTCGAGGCGCTCGCGATCGGCGATCACGACCTTGGGCCGCGAGTCCGTCAGCCCGTACTCCAGCTCGGCCGAGGTCCACCAGGCGTTGACCCCGACGACGGCGGCACCGATCGACACCGTCGCCCAGTAGCCGATCACCCATTCGGGGTAGTTCCGCATGGCGATGGCGACCCGGTCGCCCCGGCCGACGCCGTAGCGGTCGACGAGCGCGTGGGCGAGCGCGCGCACCCGGGCGTCGATGTCGGCGTACGTGTACCGCTCGTCCTCGTAGACGACGTAATCCCGCTCGCCGTACCCGCGGGCGAGCTCCCACACGAACCGCATCGAGGGTGGCGCCTGCTTGAAAACCTTCATCGGGTTGCCGAGGACCTCGGTCTCGACCATCTCGAACTGGCCGCCCGGGCCGGTCAGCTCGTCCCACGCCGTCTTCAGGTGCTCCATCACGGGGCGCATGGCTAGCCCGTCGGCCGCCCGGCGGTCCACGCAGCCGGTGCCCCGGACGGGCTACACGCAGGCGCGCACGGCCTCGAGCAGCGCCCCCTGGCGGGGGTCGGCCGCCAGGTTCTGCTGCATCTGGTTCATCACGTACCCGAACCCGACCCCGGTCTCCGGGTCGGCGAACGCCAGGGAACCGCCGGCGCCGGGGTGACCGAACGATCCCCGCCCGAGCAGCGGGTTGAACGCGGTGTCGAGCATGAATCCGATCCCGAACGACGTCTCGGCGATGAGGCAGGCGTCGGGCCCGGCGACGCGCGGTGCCCGCATCACCTCCACGGTCGCCGGGTCGAACAGCCGCACGCCGTCGACGGTGCCGACGAGGCTGCCGTACAGACGGGCCAGGCTGCGGGCGTTCGTGACGCCGTTTGCGCCCCCGATCTGGGCCGCCCGCACCTCCGGCTTGTTCCACGGCAGGTCCTTGCCGGCCATGGCGAACGCGCCGCTCATCGACAGGGCCCGCCCGCCGAGGGTGTCGGGCCCCATGGTGGCCAGCAGCTGGGCGATCAGGTCCGGGTCCGACGGCGGGGCCGAACCGAACAGGCGGGCCACCCGGGGCTCCTCGGACGCCGGTAGCCCGATCCAGGTGTCGAGACCGAGCGGGCCGGCGACCTCCTCCGCGAAGAACCGCCCGAGCGACCGGTGCTGCGGGTCGCTGCGGCGCACGAGTTCCCCGGCCAGCCAGCCGTAGGTGATGGCGTGGTAGCCGTGCCGTGTCCCCGGCTCCCACAGCGGGGTCGTGCCTTCGAGGCCGTGCACGACGGTGTCCCAGTCGAGGGCCTCGGCGAGGGTGAGCGGCGGCTCGACGGTGACCAGGCCGGCCTGGTGGCTCATCAGCTGCTCGATGGTGACGTCCGCGGGCAGAGCCGGCCACAGGTCGCGCACGCGCTGGGTGGGCGACAGCCAGCCTCGCTGCAGGCACAGCCCGACGCACACCGCCGTGAGCCCCTTCGTGGTGGAGAACACGAGCTGCAGCGCGTCGCGCCCGTAGGGCACGGCCCGGTCCCGGTCGCGGTGACCACCGACGAGGTCGACGACCAGGCGGCCGTGGTGGACCACGGCGACCCCGGCGCCGACGTCGCCCCGCTCGGTGAAGTTGGCTGCGAACGCGTCGCGCACCGGTTCCCAACCGGCGGCGACCTCCCCCTGGACGGTCGTCATGGGCCGAACCGTACGCGCCGTCGCAGCCGACGGCGTAGCGTCCCGGCTCGGGCCGAGGGGCCTGCCGGTCGAAGGGGGACCACAGTGAGCCACGACTACGAAGACCTGAGCGGCATGCAGCTCACCGACGCCGAGCGCGATGCGCTCATCGGCTCACGGGGTGAGTGCGTGTTCAGCTGGACCAACACCGAGGGCTACCCGGTTGGCGTCGTCGTCGCCTACGTCTACAAGGACGGCACGTTCTGGACGACCTGCGCCGAGCGGCGAAAGCGGGTCCCCGCCCTGCGCAAGCGACCGCAGTCGGCCATCGTCGTCAACCGGGCCGGGATCACCGCGAGCTACAAGGGCGACTCGGTCGTGCACGCAGCGGGCGAACCGGGCTGGGACGAGCTGAAGTCGTGGTTCTACGACGCGCTGTCGGGCATCACCGAGCGGCCCGACGACACGTACACGAAGAACTTCCGGGCCTTCCTCGACTCCCCGCACCGGGTGATCGTCGAAACCCCCGCCCGGCTCGTGGTCGACTTCTCGGCCGCCAAGTTCGCCGGCATGACCCAGGACGCCATCGCCGCCGGCAAGGGCGTGGACTGACGCCATGGCCCGGGTGATCGTCACCGTCGACGGCCGGCCCGCGGCCGGCGTGGCCGTCAGCGACGGCGTGTCGACGTGGACGACCGCCGACGACGGCACCGTCGAGGTCACGGCGCCCGACGGGCCCTTCGCCCAACTGTCGGTGCCCACCGGCTGCGAGCCCGTCGGCCCGTGGTGGGCACCGTGGGCGGGCGAGGTGGGGTTCGCGCTGGGCAGCACCGACCAGTCGCTGCCGTTGTCGTTCGCACAGATCACCGATCTCCACCTGTCCGCCGGCCCGGAACCGGTGCGGCTGACCCACCCCGACGGGCTCTACGGCTGGGACGACGCCGGCACGTTGCGGTCCAAGCCGTTGAGCGCGCCGGCCGACGTGCTCGGCGCGCTGGGCGGGGTGCTTGCGGCGGCACCCGCTGCCGGGTTCCCAGCGCCCTCGTTCGCCGTCGCCACCGGTGACCTCACCGACCACGGCACGGCCGCCGAGTTCGCCCTGCTCGCCGAGGTGACGGCCCGCGCGCCGGTGCCGCTGCTGGTGCTGCCGGGCAACCACGACCACTACGGCCATCACCACGACCCGGCGCCCGAGGATCGTCCCGAGGAGTCCTCGGGCATGGGCACCATGACCACCTGGCGCTACGAGCGACACGTCGGGCCGCGCTGGTGGTCGCGGACGTGGGCCGGGCTGCGGCTGGTGGCCGTCGACTGGTTCGCGTGGCGGGTGGGCGCCGACGGCGAGCGGCAGGAGACCTGGCTGGCCGGCGACCTCGCCACCGCGGCGGCGGGGACGCCGGTGCTGTTCCTGACCCACGACCACATGCCGTCGTCGTTCTTCGCCCGGATGGCCAACCTCGCCCCCCACGTGCGCGTCGTCGGGTCGCTGTCGGGCCACTGGCACACCTCGCGCGTGGTCAGGGTCGGCGGCGAGCTGCACGTGAACACCGGCAACGCCACGTTCGGTTCGTACGACTGGTCGCCCGCCCACGGCCGTCTGTTCCGGTGGGACGGCGAGCACCTCGACGTGCACACCGTCGCCGTTCCCGCCGATGCCGCCCACCATCACGGGACGACGTTTCGCGCTGCGCCGGCAGCGCCCACCGGGCCGGGCCGCTGGGCGGTGCGCCTCCCGGGTGCCGTCCACCTGGCGGCGCCCGTGCTGGCCGATGACGGGCATGGAGCCGAGGTCGTCGTGTGCGCCTGGGGCGACGACGACCGGGCGGCCGGCGGGCTCGTCGGGATCGATCCCGCGGACGGTTCGGTCCGCTGGGCGGTCGCGCTCGACGCCCCCGTCTGGGCGACGCCGGGCACGTCGGGCGAGTTGGTGGTGGCCGTGTCCGTGAACGGTGGCGTCGTCGCCCTCGACGCCCGGGACGGCACGGTCCGCTGGCGGACCCAGGTGGGTGATCCCCGCGCGATGTGGGTGCACGCCACCCCGCTGATCGACACGGATCGCCACGCCGTCTACGTCGGCGAGTACCGGACGTTCGCGGCACTCGGCCTCGGCGACGGATCGTTGCGTTGGCAACGCAACGACTTCGGCTCGCCCGAGAACTACGTGACCGTGTCGTCGCCCGCGCTCGCCGGCGGGGTGCTGGTCGCCGGATTCGGCATGTACGAGCCGAACCTGTACGGCCTCGATCCGGACAACGGGGCCACGCTGTGGGCGGGCACCGAACCCGAGCACCGCTGCCCGCTCACCGAGGTGGTCGCGATCGAGGGCACCGGCGACGTCGTGCTCGGTCGGATGGGCGGCCGGTTCGACCGCCTCGACGGGGCGACCGGCGCGCTGCGCTGGAAGGCCCGGCTCGACGCGCTGTTCCTACGGGGGCGACCCGCATTCGTCCAGGTCGGCACCACCCCCGCCGCGCCGGCCACCGACACCGACGTGGTGGTGACGACCGGTGCGGGTGACCTGTACCGGCTCGACGGCCGGACCGGAGCGGTCCGCTGGCGTCGACTCCTCGACGGGTCTCCGCCGCTCCCCTTCGGCCCCTACCGGCGAAACGGCGCGGCCCTGGCCTGCGGACCGACCCTCGGGGACGCAGGGGTGTTGTGGCAGCCGGCGACCGACGGAACCGTCCATCGTCTCGATGCTGCGGACGGGACCACGGTCGAGCTGTTCCGACTGCCGGGCCCGATCACGGCAGCTGCTCTGGTGCTGCCCGGCGGCGACGCCGTGGTGGCCACCGCCGACGGCGGCCTGCACCGTCTGCCCGCTGGTTGAACACGCGACGATCGGCTCGAACCGCTGTCGCTGCACGGCCCGTCCGTCGGGGGCGTGGATGGTGACGTTGCGGTGGTTGTCGAGGGAGAGGTTCCAGCCGAGGTCATGGATCTGGTGGTGGTGGTGGGAGCAGACCGGGGCGAGGACCTCGAGGTCCGTGGGGCCGTGACGGCCCCACGGGTCGGTGTGGTGGATGTGGCACTGGTCGAATCGGGTCGTGCATCCGGGCCAGGCGCAGGTGCGGTGCATCGCCCGTAGGGATCGGCGCTGGGGCTTGGTCGCCAACCGTCGCGTGCGCCCCGCATCCAACGGGACACCGTCGCCGCCGAGCACGATCGGCAAGATGTCGGCCTCGCACAACAGTTTCCGGGCGGTCGCGACCGGTAACGGGACCCCGGTGGAGGTTTCGCACACCCCGCCGATCCGTTCGATCCCTGCGGTCAGAGAGTCGTAATCGATCAACACGACCAGCTCCGACCCCGGACCCGCACCGCGGGTGGTGGTGCACAGCTCGACGAGCGCGTCAGCGGCCAACGCCAGCTGGACCGGCCCGCCCGACGGTGCGCGCCCGGCCGACTCCGGGTTGCCCTGATGGAACAACCGCTCCACCGTCGCCCCCAATGCGGCGAACACTCGGGCGCCGCGTTCGGGGTCGAGTTCGGCGTGCAGGTGATGCATCCCATCCGCCGCGACCCAGTGCCGCAGATGGGACCGGGCCCGCTGCGCCGCGAGCACGCTGGCCGCGTCGACCTTCACCAACTCGCGGACCTCACGCTCCAACGACCGCTCCAGCTGCTCCGGGGACGACGACGCCGCCTTCCCGGCCAGCCAGGTGGGGGAGCCGAGCAACTGCTCACGCACCGCCTCCGGCGCCTTCGCAACCACCCGCGCCACCGCATCCACA
Organism: Acidimicrobiales bacterium; assembly: GCA_044370695.1. GTDB lineage: Bacteria > Actinomycetota > Acidimicrobiia > Acidimicrobiales > Ilumatobacteraceae > JBEIFW01. The sequence goes on from JBILVB010000050.1 coordinate 8,053, forward strand.
TGCGCGACCCCGGCGGTGCCGGCCTCCACCACCGCAGCCAACTCCGGGACGGCACCCAACAGCTCGGCCCGTTCCACCGCGGCTCGCGCCCCGCGATCGGACCGGGCACCATGCTCACGCTGGAACCAGCGGCCATCCACCCCACCACCCGACCGGGCCAGACCCTCCGCCCGCCGGGTCAACGCCGCATCCACGCCCTCCAGCCAGCCGCGCACCCGCACCAACCACCGACCCGCCTCGCGCAACCCGGCCTCACCCAACACATCGGCATCGAGCGCCAACAACTCCCCAACAGCGTCCCGAACCGCGTCTTGGACCGCGTCTTGGACCGCGTCTCGGATTGCGTCGTGCCCCCCGCCAGCCATGACGACATCCTATCGAACACGCGTTCCTAGTGCAAACGCACGTTCGATGCTCCATGCGGCATGAGGTCGTCGGCAGCGGGAGAGGCCCGAACGTCGAGGTCGCGCCGTTCAGGGTGAGGGTGACCTTCGTCTTCGCGAGGTGCGAGCCGGGGCCGTTGTAGGGGCTCGCCTTCACGTCGACACCCGGGCTCCGACCGACCGTCGTCGCGCCAGCAATGGTCGCCTCGTAACGACGTTGCTCGGCGGCACGACGTTGCTCGGCGGCGTGACGTTGCTCGGCGGCGTGGAACCCGTCGGCGGCGTGCGCCTGCCCGACGCTGCGGTCGCACTCCTTCCGATGCGGGCGGACCATGACGACGCGCATCCGCCTCGCGCCGGACCGTCAGCGGGCCCGGGAGTAGCTCAGCGTCGAGTGAGCGCACAGCACCCCGTCGGCGTCGTGGGTGCGGGCGTCGAGGAACGCGACGCGCCGCCCGAGCCGCAAGACCTCGGCACTGGAGATGATGTCGGTGGTCGCCCCCCGCAGGAAGCTCGTCTTCATCTCGATCGTCACCGCCATCGGTTCCACCCCGACCACGGTCATGACGGCGATCCACGCCGCAACGTCGGCGGCAGCCTCGTAGCCCGACCCGTGGAGCACCCCGCCGGGCCGCAACAGCTCGGCCCGCAGCGGCAGCCGGACGTCGCACCGGCCCGGCCCTACGGACACCACCTCGAGCCCCCACCAGCGGCAGAACGCCTCCCCGTCGACGACGGCGCGAGCGGCTGCGAGGGTGAGGGCGCTCCCGGTCATGTCCGGCAGCGTAGGCAAGCGGTGCCGATTGACACCGGGACACCGCCGCGGATCTACTCGCCCGATGGCATCGCAGGAGGGGACGCCGCGCGGCGTCGACGCGGGCGCACTGGACCGCTGGTTCGCCGCTCATCTCGACACGGCCGGCCCGCTGTCGTACCGCCTCGTGGCCGGCGGGCACTCGTGCCTGACGTATCTCGTCGACGCCGACGACGGTCGCCGGTTCGTGCTGCGCCGGCCGCCCATCGGTCACGTGCTCGCCACCGCCCACGACGTCGTGCGTGAGCACCGCATCATCTCGGCGCTCGCCGACACCGGCGTGCCGGTGGCCCCGGCGCTCGGCGTGTGTGCGGACCCGTCGGTCAACGAGGCGCCGTTCTACGTCATGGCCTTCGTCGAGGGTGCCGTGCTCCACGACGCCGACACTGCGGCGACCCTCCCCGTGGAGGCGCGCCGGCGTGCGGCCGAATCGCTCGTCGACGTCCTCGTCGCCCTCCATGCCGTCGACCCCGACGCGGTCGGCCTCGGCGACCTGTCGAAGCGCACGGACTATCTCGGCCGCCAGCTCAAACGGTGGGCGTCGCAGTGGCAGGCCTCCAAGCAGAAGGAGGTCCCGGCGATGGAACGGCTCGAGGCGTGGCTCGTGGCCAACAAGCCCGACGAGGGCCCCTCGGGCATCGCGCACGGCGACTTCCGGCTCGGCAACGCCATCCACGCGCCCGACGGCACGGTGCGGGCGATGCTCGACTGGGAGCTGTGCGCGCTCGGCCCGGCCGCCGCCGACCTCACCTACCTCCTGCGGTCGTGGGTGCTGCCCGGCGAGGCCCGGCGTTCGTCGGTCACCCCGCCCACGCTTGCGGGTGGTTTCCCCGCCCGCGAGGAACTCGTGGACCGCTACCTCGAGCGCTCGGGGCGGGACCTCGGCGACCTGTCGTACTGGATGGCGTTCCACGCCTGGCGATCGGCAGCCATCGTCGCCGGCGTGCACGCCCGCTACGTCGCGGGGGTGATGGGCGCCGATCCCGACGAGGCCAAGCGCTTCGAGACCGCGGTCGAGGAGGGCGCGGCGGCCGGCCTCCTCGCCGCCGGGATCGCCGGCTGACCGACCCGGCGGCGGCTCAGTGGCCGATGCCGAGCCGTGCGCCGAGCTCGCCGTGGACGTCGAGCGGTTCGGTCGCCCGGGGGGTGACCACGGCGGTGACCGACACGTAGCCCTCGTGCACGAGCGCGGTGTCGGTGTCGGGCTTGAGCGCGACCCCCCGCGGGGTGACCTCGACCGCGAGCGTGCCGGGCGCCGTCCCCACGATCGAGGTGCTGAAGGGGCCGAAGGCGCTGATGCGGCCCCAGCGGGCACCGAGCACGCCGGCGAGCGGCAGGTTGGGCACGTTGATGTTGAGCGCGGTCTTGCGGGGCAACTCGACCAGCCACTCCACCGCCGAGCAGGCCACGGTGGCCGCCGTCTCCCAGTGGAGGTGCTCGCGCCGACCGGCCTCGGTCTGGTCCTGGTGGAGGCTGATCGCGGCCCCCGAGATGCCGAGGTCGGACCCGGTGAGTACGGCGCCGACCGTGCCCGAGTGCAGGAGCCCTCGACCGGTGTTCGCGCCCGGGTTGATGCCGGACAGCACCAGGTCGGGCCGCGGCCCGAACACCTCGAAGAACCCGAGCAGCGTGCACAGCGCCGGCGGCCCGTCGACCCCGTAGGCCATGATGCCCGGGGCGCCCGGCAGCTCGTGGGCGTCGACCCGGATCTGGGCCCCGTGGGCCAGGTGGCCGATCGCCGCACCCGATCCGGAGCGCTCCTCGGCGGGTGCCACCACGACGACGTCGTGCCCGGCCGCGGCGAGCGCCCGGGCGAGCGAGGCGATGCCCGGCTGGTCCACGCCGTCGTCGTTGGTGACCAGGATGCGTCGTGCCGTGCCCATCGAACCCTCCGTCGTCTGCGGCGCGCACGGTAGGCAACGTAGGGTGGCGGCGTCGACCGAGGGGGCTCGACGGCAGGGGCCGAGCAGGCTGCAGGGGGCGCAGATGGCTGCACAGCAACGGGCGGTGGACACCGGCGACGTCGACCTCGTCGTGGTCGGCGCCGGCTTCGCCGGCATGTACCAACTGCACCGAGCCCGCGGTCTCGGCCTGCGCACGGTCGTCTACGAGGCCGGCGACGGGGTCGGGGGCACCTGGTACTGGAACCGCTATCCCGGCGCCCGCTGCGACGTCGACAGCGTGGAGTACTCGTATTCGTTCTCGGCCGAACTCGAGCAGGAATGGTCCTGGAGCGAGCGTTACGCCACCCAGCCCGAGATCCTGCGCTACGCCGAGCACGTCGCCGACCGCTTCGACCTTCGGCGCGACATCCGCTTCGGCACCCGGGTGATCGCGGCGCACTTCGAGGAGTCGACGAACCGCTGGACGGTCCGCACCGACGCCGGCGACGACGTGCACGCCCGCTTCGTCGTGCTCGCCACCGGCTGCCTGTCGTCGACCAACGTGCCCGACCTGCCCGGCCTCGCCACGTTCGCCGGCACGACCGTGCACACCGGCAACTGGCCGGCCGGCGGGGTGGACCTCGCGGGCAAGCGGGTCGGCATCATCGGCACCGGCTCGTCGGCCATCCAGGCCATCCCGGTGATCGCCGCGCAGGCCGCGCACCTCACGGTGTTCCAGCGCACGCCGCAGTACTCGCTCCCGGCCGGCAACCGGCCGCTCGATCCCGACGAGGTGGCCGGCATCAAGGCCGACTATCCCGGCTTCCGGGAGCGGAACCGGGCGATGAACGGCGCGCACAGCGCCCGCTACGGCCGCCCGACACGCGGCGTCTGGGACGCCACACCCGACGAGCGCGACGCCGAGTTCCGCTTCCGATGGGAACGAGGCGGGGTGCAGTTCCTGAGTTCCTACGACAACCTGCTCACCGACGCCGGGGCCAACGAGGTCGCTGCCGAGTTCGTGCGCGACCGCATCCGATCGATCGTCGACGACCCCGCGGTGGCCGAGCGTCTCGTTCCCGACACCGTCATCGGCTGCAAGCGGATCTGCATCGACGACGGCTACTTCGCCACGTACAACCGCCCCAACGTCACGCTGGTCGACCTGCGGCGTGACCCGCTCGAGACGATCACCGCCGGCGGGGTCGTGGCCGGCGGGGTCGAGCACGCCCTCGACGTGCTCGTGCTCGCCACCGGCTTCGACGCCATGACCGGCACCCTGTTGCGCATCGACATCCAGGGCCGGGCCGGCGCCCGCCTCGCCGACGCCTGGTCGGCCGGGCCCCGCACCTACCTGGGCCTTGGCGTGCCCGGGTTCCCCAACCTGTTCCTCGTCACCGGCCCGGGCAGCCCGTCGGTGCTCACCAACATGATCATGGCCATCGAGCAGCACGTCGACTGGATCAGCGACTGCATCGCCTACCTCGACGCCCACGAGGTGGACCGGATCGAAGCGACCGAGGACGCCACGGAGTCCTGGGTCGACCACGTCAACGCCGTCGCCGGGGCCACGCTGTTCCCGACCTGCAACTCCTGGTACCTGGGGGCGAACATCCCGGGCAAGAAGCGGGTGTTCATGCCGCTGCTCGGGTTCCCGCCCTACGTCGAGCGCTGCGACGAGGTCGCGGCAGCCGGCTATGCCGGGTTCGTGTTGCGCTGAGGGGTCTACCCGGCTCCCAGCCCGTCGGCGGCCGCCTCGGCGATCGAGATGTCCTGATCCGGTGAGCCGCCGGAGACCCCGACGGCCCCGACGATCGCGCCGTCGACCACGAGGGGCGTGCCCCCGCCGAGCAGGGTCACGCGGGGCACCGTGACGAGCGCCTGGACGAGGGCCGGTTCCTCGGACACCGACGCCCACGCCGCGTCGGTCGGGATGCCGTTGAGTTGCGTCACGGTCCACGCCTTGTCGTGGGCGAGTTGCATGGACAGCACCGGCGCCCCGTCCATGCGCACGGCGGCGACCGGGTTTCCGCCGGGGTCGCACACGGCCACGCAGACGGCGACCTGCTGACCGGCGGCGACGGCCAGGGCCGTCTCGATGACCGACAATGCACCGTCGAGGCTGATGGACGGTGTCGAACGGGTGGCTGCCATGCTCGCTGCTCCTCGGTGCGGGCCGAGGGCGTCATCCTCGCGCAGGGTCGCGCCCGGGCCAGGATGGAGCAATGCAGCTCTCCGTCGAGTTCCCGAGCGTGTCCTACCGGGAAGGTCCGACCAAGGTGATCGCGCTGGCCCGGGCCGTCGAGGCCATCGGCTTCGACGATCTCGCCGTGTTCGACCACGTCGTGATGGGTTACCCGACCGCGACGCGCCGGGCGCCGATGTACCCGCCGCAGATGCCGATCCTCGAAGCCCTCGTCACCTTGGGCTTCCTCGCTGCGGTCACCACCCGCATCACCCTGTCGACCGAGGTCCTGGTGCTCCCCCAACGCCAGGCGGTCCTGGTGGCCAAGCAGGCCGCCACGATCGACACGTTGTCGGGCGGCCGGCTGCGCCTCGGGGTCGGGGTGGGCTGGCAGGAGGCGGAGTACGAAGCGCTCGGCGAGGACTTCCACCAGCGAGGCCGGCTGCTCGACGACGCGATCGGGGTGCTGCGGTCGTGTTGGGCCGACGAGCGGATCGACGCCGTGGGCGCCCGATTCCGGGCCGACGCCATCGCCATGGAGCCCAAGCCGCCGCAAGGTACCGGTCTGCCGCTGTGGTTCGGCGGGTTCGCGCCGGCGGCGCTGCGCCGGGTCGGCACGGTCGGCGACGGCTGGATGGCCTCGATGCTCGGGGAGCCCGCGGCGATGCGCGCCGCGATCGCCGAGATCCACCGCCACGCCGAAGCGGCCGGACGCGATCCCGACGCCATCGGCTTGCAGGCGATGCTCGCCCCGCCGCCCCGGGACGACGCCGGAAAGGCGTTCTACCGGGACCGCGATCGGGTGGTCCGGCGGGCCGAGGAAGCGGCCGCGCTCGGGTTCGGCTGGGTGGCGCTGAACGCCACGGCGATCTTCCAGGCCGGCGCCCGCTCGGTCGACGCGATCGCCGACGAGTTGGCAGCGCTGCACACGGCCCTGCGCGCGGCGCTGTCCTGAACGCATCGACGGCACGGTTCGGCAGGTCGCCCTCAAGGTTGGCGAGCGCTCTCGGCAAGTCCGCAGACGCGCTGTACAGGCCGGCGTGGAACGCGCCGAAGCGTTGGCGTGCGACGCCGCCTGCTGACGCTGTGTTCCCTGTCCGCCATCCTCGTGCCCGGCCTCGGTGCGAGCGTGGCGTCGGCCAACCCGGCCACGTCGTCACCGGCCACGACGTCACCGGCCACGACGTCACCGGCGCCCGTGCGGCCCGGTACGAAGGCGCCGTTCCTGGTGACCTACCGCGACGGCGTCGACCCGTCCGGGGAGGCGGCCAAGTTGCGTGGCGGAGGCAAGGTGGTCGGCCGCGTGTTCAGCCGTGCGCTCACCGGCGTCCTCGTCGAACTCACCGAGGCCGACGCTGCTGCGCTCGCCCGTGACCCCCGCGTGGTGCGGGTCGAACGGGACGGGCCGGTGCGCCTGAGCGCCACGCAGAACGGCGCAACCTGGGGCCTCGATCGCGTCGACCAGCGCACCGGCGCCCTCGACGGTCGGTTCACCTACCCCGACGGTGCGGGCAACGGCGTGCGCGTCTACGTCGTCGACACCGGGGTGCGCACGAGCCATGCCGAGTTCGTCGGTCGGACCTCGGCCGGCATGTCGTTCGTCAACGACGGCCAGGGCACCAACGACTGCAACGGGCACGGCACCCACGTCGCGGCGACCGCAGCGGGTGCGACCTACGGGATCGCGAAGCGCGCCACGGTCGTGGCGGTGCGGGTGCTCGACTGCACCGGGGCCGGCACCTGGTCGGGTGTGGTGGCCGGCCTGGACTGGATCGCCGCCAACAACGACGGGGCGCCGGCCGTGGCGAACCTGTCGCTCGGGGGCGGGGCGAGCGCCACGGTCGACGCAGCGATCGGCCGGCTGCTGACGGCCGGCGTCACCGTCGTGGTGGCGGCGGGCAACGCCAACACCGACGCCTGCGGGTTCTCGCCGGCCCGCGTACCGGCCGCACTGACCGTGGCAGCCACCCAGAACGGCGACGCTCGGGCGTCGTACTCGAACACGGGAACGTGCGTCGACCTGTTCGCGCCCGGCACGTCGATCACCTCGGCCTGGTCCACGTCGGACACGGCGACCGCCACGATCTCGGGCACGTCGATGGCCTCGCCGCACGTGGCCGGGGCGGCGGCCGTGGTGCTCGGTGCCGAGCCCGCGCTCACCCCGGCCCAGGTCGCCGGCCGTGTGGTTGCGGCGACGACGACCGGGGTGGTGACCGGCGCGGGCGCCGGCTCGCCGAACCGGTTGCTCTACGTCGGATCCGACCCCGGCTCTCCCCCGACGACCACGGTGCCGCCGTCGACGACGACGACGACGCGTCCTCCGACGACCACGGTGCCGCCGCCGACGACCACGGTGCCGCCGTCGACGACCACGGTGCCGCCGTCGACGACGACGACGACGCGTCCTCCGACGACCACGGTGCCGCCGTCGACGTCGACGACGACGCGTCCTCCGACGACCACGGTGCCCGTGCGTCCGGTGCCGGGCGCCTTCGGCAAGATCGGCCCGGCCCGGGGGGCGACGAACCTGCCCCGCATCGTGACGTTGTCGTGGGCGCCGTCGGCCCGGGCGTCGTACTACGAGGTGTGCATCGACACCTCGGACAACGGCCGTTGCGACGGGCAGTGGTTCCGGATGGCGGGCACCCGTGCGGCGATGTTCACCCGGTCCGCCACGACGTACGCCTGGCAGGTGCGAGCGGTCGCAGCCGGCGGCAGCACGATGGCCGACGCCGGCACCTGGTGGACGTTCACCACGGCCCGTTGAGCCCCGGGCTCAGGCGGCTGCACCCTGGATGCTCTTGAGGACCAGCCGGAACGGCCCGACCTGCTTGTCGAGGATGTACAGGGCCAATCGGTCGACCGCCCCAGGATCGATGCGGCCCCCGCCGGCCCGCGGGGTCAGGAATCGGTCCACCGGGGTGAAGCGGTCCCAGCGAGCCGTCACCGTGCCTTCGCCCGAGGGCGCGGTGATCCGCTGGATCCACCCCTGCGGCCCGGTGAACACCTGCACCACGTAGACCTTCCCGTCGCCGGCGAGGTCGAACTGCAGGCCTGGTGCAGTCGACCAGAGTTGCACGAGCACCGGATCGAGCAGCGGTCCCTGGAGCGAGGCGAATCCTCCGTTGTTCTCGAGCGACACGGTGCCGCTGAACACGAGACCGGCCGGATCCCACCGGACGCTCGACCGGGAACGTCCGCCCATCACCGGGTCGTCCCGGGTGATCCAGCCGTCCACGGCGTCCCGGACGTCGAAGCTGAGCCGGTCGTCGCCCGTCGGCCCCAGGGGCGGCAGCGTGGGCGCCGTGGTCGAGAGCCGGGTCGTCGAGGTAGCCGTCGCCGGGGCAGCCGTCGCCGGGGCTGCCGTCGTTGCGGCTGCGCTCGGCACGGCGGCAGCAGAACCGGCGGTGGGCGCTGCCGTCCCGCCGGCGGGTGCCGTGGCTGCCGGGAACACCGGCGTCGCCGTGACCTCGGCATCGCGCGCGCACCCGGACAGGATCCCGAGCGGCACCAGGCCCACCAGGATGCCCACGCGACGGACCGGTGAGCGAAGCACACCCGATGCTGGCACGCCGCTACGAGCGCACCTCGAACGGTGCTGCGCATCCGGACACCCGTCACGGGGGCGGATCGGCGGGCAGGGACCGGTAGGCATACGGGCGCCGCTGCTCGGGACGTGGGAGGGTGGCACGCGAAAGGAACCCCTCCGATGACCGAACTCCCGCCCCCCACCTTCAGCGCGCTCGGGCTGCCGCCGGCGCTGGTCGCCACCGTGACCGACCTCGGCTACGAGGAGCCCACGCCGATCCAGGCGGCGGCGATCCCGGCGATGGCCTCGGGACGCGACGTGCTCGGGCGCGCGGCGACCGGCACCGGCAAGACGGCGGCGTTCGCGTTGCCGGTGTTGGCTCGCCTCGGCGCGTCGCCGAGGGAGGTCGTCGAGCCGATGGCGATGGTGCTCGTCCCCACTCGGGAGTTGGCGATCCAGGTGTCCGAGGCGATGCATCGCTACGGGCGACGAGCGGGCGCACGGGTCCTCCCGGTGTACGGCGGACAGCCGATCGGTCGGCAACTCCGGGAGCTGGCCCGAGGGGTCGACGTCGTCGTGGCCACCCCCGGACGGGCCCTGGACCATCTCGAGCGCGGCAGCCTGCGGCTCGATGCCATCGAGGTGGTCGTCCTCGACGAGGCCGACGAGATGTTGGACATGGGGTTCGCCGACGACATCGAGGCGTTGCTGTCCTCGGTTCCGGAACGGCGTCAGACCGTGCTGTTCTCGGCCACACTGCCGGCTCGGCTCGGCTCGATCGCCCGGCGGCACCTGCGCGAACCGGTGTCGATCGAGATCGCACAGGTGTCGACCACGGCTGCGGGCGCCCCGTTGGTCCGTCAGGTCGCGTACGTCGTCGGACGCGTCCACAAGGCGGCTGCGCTCGGTCGGATCCTCGACGTCGAGGCGCCGGGCGCAGCGCTCGTGTTCTGCCGGACCCGGACCGAGGTCGACGAGCTGACCGAGACCCTCAACGGTCGCGGCTACCGGGCCGAGGCGCTCCACGGCGGGATGGACCAGACCCAGCGGGACCGCGTGATGGGCCGCCTGCGCTCCGGGGTGGCCGAGCTGCTCATCGCGACCGACGTCGCGGCCCGCGGGCTCGACGTGGACGTTCTCACCCACGTCGTGAACTTCGACGTCCCGTCGGCGCCGGAGGCGTACGTGCACCGCATCGGCCGGGTCGGGCGCGCCGGACGGGAGGGCACCGCGATCACGCTCGTCGACCCGCGCGAGCACCGGCTCCTCAAGAACCTCGAGCGCGCCTCGGGTCGTCCGATCGCCGTCGAGAAGGTGCCCACGGTCGCCGACCTGCGGGCCCGGCGTCTCGAACTCACCCGGGCCGCGGTGCGCGAGGCGGTCCTCGCCGGCGAACTCGACCATCTGCAGGTGATCGTCGACGCGCTCGCCGAGGAGTTCGACATCGTCGAGATCGCCTTGGGGGCGTTGCGGATCGCGCACGAAGCCACCGTCGGCCCCGAGGCCGGGGTGGACGAGGAGATCCCCGAGCCGTTCGTGCGCAGGGCCCGCGAGGAGGGTCCGGCCGGACGGTCCGAGCGCGGCGGGGCCTCCCGACGCGAGGGCGGCCACGACGCCGGGCGGCCCGACCGACCGGTCCGACCGGCGGGCCGAGCGGCCACGGAGGGCATGACGCGGCTGTTCATCGGGCTCGGCCGGGAGGCGGGCATCCGCCCGCAGGACCTCGTCGGGGCGATCGCCGGGGAATCCGGGTTGCGCGGCAACCAAATCGGCGCGATCCAGGTCACGGACCGCTTCTCGCTCGTCGAGGTGCCGGCACGGGACGCCGACGCCGTGATCCGGGCGTTACGGGGGGCGATGATCCGCGGCCGCAAGGCGACCGTCCGCCACGACCGCGAGACCGGCGGCCCCGAACGGGGCGCCACGAGCCGAGGGCCGATCCGGGCGCGTCGGCATCGCTGAGGGCCGGTTGGGTGCGCCGCCGGCGCCCGGGCTCAGTCGCGCACGAAGCGGAAGTTGCGGCCCAGGTAGTCGACGAAGCTCGGCGACACACCCTCGGCGAGCAGGACCTCACGGGGCACCGGTGCCCGCCGGGGCTCGAAGTCGGGGTCCGCTGCGTACCGGACCGGGTAGTCGTGATGCAGGATGCCGACTCGCCCGAGTACGGCGACGTCGACCCCGAGCTCCAGCACGTGGCGGACGTCGGCGGGCGTGTGGATCTTCCCAGCGACCCCGAGCCGAACCTCGCCACGAGGCAGCTCGGCGAACCACTCCGTGAGGGAACGGCCGTGGTACGCCTCCTCGACCGGTTGCTTGTTCACGTCCCACAGCGAAAGGTCGATGAGCTCGATCGAACCGGTGTCGACCAGGGCCGTGTACAGCTCGCGGATCTCGGCGAGGTGCATGCCGAAGCGCTCCGGTGACAACCGCACGGCGAGGGCCAGATCGTCGCTGCACGTCGCCCGGATGCCGTCGATGATCTCGAACAGCAGCCGGCTCCGGTTCTCCCAGGAGCCGCCGTAGTGGTCGCTGCGCCGGTTCGACTCGTCGGAGAGGAATTGGCAGATGAGGTACCCGTGGGCGCCGTGGAGCTCCACGCCGTGGAATCCTGCCCGCTCGGCCCGGGCCGCGGCGGCGACGAAGTCGGCGACCACCTGCTCGACCTCGGCGGTCGTCAACGCCCGGGCGCCGGTGGCGGGATCGTCCGATGGACACACCGGTGCCGTGCCGATCAGCGCTGCGGGTGAGCGGTTCCCGGCATGGTGCAGCTGCACGTAGGACACCGTGCCGGTGGTGTTCAGGTCGGTCGCCAGCCGCGTGAGGCCGTCGACGTGGTCGTCGCCGAACACTCCGAGCTGTCCCGGGAACCCTTGGCCGACCGCCTGCACGTGCGCGGCGCAGGTCATGGTCAGACCGAAGCCACCCCGAGCCCGCATCGTGAGCCAGTGGTGTTCGTCGTCGGAGAGGGTGCCGTCGGCGTGGCTCTGTTCGTTCGTGAGCGGGGCGAGCATGAACCGGTTGGGCATCGCCGGCCCCCGTCGGAACGTGACCGGATCGAGCGGCGAAGACATGGGGGACCCCTCCTCGGATGCCCCGGCCGGGGGCGGCGGCACCCTAGGACAACCGGGGGTAGGTTCCCGGTGTGAAGTTCGGTCTCGCCTTCGCCAGCAGCATCGGGTTCGAGCACGACGCGGCCATGGCCGTGTGTCGCACCGCCGAGGCAGTCGGGTTCGAATCGTTGTGGGGTGGCGAGCACGTGGTGCTGCCGGGCCGCATCGAGTCGTCCTACCCGTACACCGCCGACGGGAAAATCCCGGCGGCGAACGACACGCCGATCCCGGACCCGTTGATCTGGCTCGCCTTCGCCGCAGCCGCGGCGCCCACGTTGCGCCTGGGCACCTGCATCCTGATCGTCCCGCAGCGCAACCCGCTGGTCCTCGCCAAGGAGCTCGCCACGCTCGATCGCCTCAGCGGCGGTCGGGTGGAGTTGGGCCTCGGCGTCGGGTGGCTCCAGGAGGAGTTCGACGCCCTCGGCGTGCCCTGGGAGCGGCGAGGCGCCCGCAACGACGAGTACGTGGCTGCGATGCGGGCGCTGTGGGCCGGACCGCTCGCGGAGTTCCACGGCGAGTTCGTCGACTTCGCGCCGGTCACCTGCAGCCCGCGTCCGGTCCAGGCGTCGATCCCGATCCTCGTCGGGGGCGACACCGACGCCGCGATCGCGCGCGCCGTGCGCATCGCCGACGGGTTCTTCCCCGGTGAGGGCGACGCCGCCCGGCTCGGGGCGCTGATCGGGAAGGTCCGCACGGCGGCCGAACGGGCCGGGCGTGACCCGGCCAGCATCGAGATCAATGCCATGTTCGGCCAGCAGATGGCCGATCCGCTCGCCGGGATCGAGCAGTTCGAAGCGCTCGGGGTCGGCCGGGCGATGGTGCCCGCGTTCTTCTTCGCCGGTCCCGGTGGACTCGACCGTCTCGCCGAGTTCGGCGAGCGAGTCGTGCGGCCGTCGCGCGCCTAGCGGCGCCCGGACCGGACGCGACTCAGGCGCCCTTGCCGCCGACCGTGCGTAGGAAGGTGAGCTGCGGGCGGCCTTCGGTGAGGCCGGCGAGCGACTTGCCGAAGCTCTTCATGAACTCGCTCGACCCGTGGGCGGCGAGGGCGGCGTCGTCGGCGTAGCGCTCGTAGAACCACACGCCGTTCTCGTCGGCGGTGTCCTCGTGCAACAGGTAGACGAGCGTGCCGGGCTCGGTCTCGGCGTTCGCGAGCGCACCCTGCAGCGCAGCGATGAGCTCGGCGCGCTTGCCGGGGGCGGCGGTGATCTTGGCGATGATGGCGGGGCCGGACATGGGCGCCGACCGTAGCCGTCTCAGTCGGCGCTCACCTTGCGCAGTGCGGCGGCATTCATGCAGTACCGCAGACCGGTCGGGGGCGGGCCGTCCGGGAAGACGTGGCCGAGGTGGGCGTCGCAGACGTTGCAGATCGTCTCGACGCGCACCATCCCGTACGCCCGATCGATGTGGTAGGCGATGACGTCGTTGGCCACCGGCGCAGTGAACGACGGCCACCCCGTGCCCGATTCGAACTTCTCGGCAGCGTCGAACAGCAACGTCTCACAGCACACGCACGTGTACCGCCCCGGCTCGAACCGGCTGCACATGTCGTTG
>JBILVB010000193.1:0-6551 GCA_044370695.1 Acidimicrobiales bacterium
TGGCGCCGGGAGATCCCGGTCCGTAGAACTTCCGCGTGATGTAGAAGTTCTGCAGGATCCGGTACACGCTCTGCATCAGGAAGTAGAAGATGAGGCCAGCCGGAATCACGAGCTGGAACACGGCGACGGCGCCCGGGATCACCCGCATGAGGATCTGCTGCTGGCGGTTGATGCTGGTCGAGGTGTTCCGCGAGGAGATCTGCCACTGCTGGAAGTAGCTCAAGCCCGCGACGACCAGGACCAGGACCACGTACGGGACGCCCTTGACGGCGTCGTCCCGGACGATGGAGGCCGCCGTCTTCGACAGATCGAGACCGAACGACAACATCTCGGTCTGGCCGAACAGGCTCTTGAACAGCTTCGACGTCTCGTTCAAATAGTCCGGGGCGAACGTTTGCGGTTGGGTGCAGATCCCGTTCTGGATGAGGCCCGGGGTACACAGCCGCGTCACCCCAGCCAGCACCTGGTAGATGACGATGAAGATCGGCGCCTGGAGGAGCATGGGAAGGCAGCCGCCGAGCGGCTTGACCTTGTGCTCCTTGAACAGCGCCATCGTCTCTTCGTTGATGCGCTGCCGGTCACCCTTGAACTGTTCCTGGATCTTCTTCAGTTCCGGCTGGATGTGCTGCATCTCCAACATGCCTTTGGTGGCCTTGAGGGTCAGCGGCGTGACCAGCACCATCAGCACGAGGGTGAACAATGCGATGGCGGCGGCGTAGTTGTTCGTGAACGAGTAGAACCAGGCCAACACGGAGGACACGGCCTCAAACACGGGCGTCCACCTTCTTTTCGGGAACCGGATCGAAGCCGTGACCACCGAACGGGTGGCATCGGCACAGGCGCCGCACGGCGAGCCAGGAACCATGCCACGGACCGTGGTTCTGGAGGCTCTCGACGGCGTACGTCGAACACGACGGGTAGTACCGACAGGGCGACGGCTTCCCTGCCCGCGCGTGCTGGTACAGGCGGATGGCCTTGGTCATCACACGAGTCACGACTGCACCCGCACCAGTGAGAACAGCTCAGCCACGTCGGCTCGGAGATCGGCTGCGCTCTGCGTCGCACGACGTCCACCGGCCCCGACGAGGAACCACCCGTTCGGCAAGCCCCGTTCCGCCTCGTGTTCGATCAGCACGCGCAGACGGCGCCGGATGCGGTTGCGCACCACCGCTGGGCCGACCTTGCGCCCGATGGCGTAGGCGACGTGCGGCGCACCTGCGCCGTCGTCAACGATCCATCGAACGGAAAGATCGTCCCGGCGCACGCGGCGGCCTTCCGACACGAGACGAGCGAACACCGTGTGGTCGGAAATCGGCTGCGTCAGGCGGATAGGCGGAGCCGACCCTTGTTGCGGCGAGCCTTGAGCACGGCACGTCCGCTCCGGGTGGCCATCCGAGCCCGGAACCCGTGCTTGCGGGCCCGGCGTCGGTTGTTGGGTTGAAAGGTCCGCTTCACTCCAGCCTCCTCGTCCTGCACCCGAAGGCCCGGTCGATTGCCGACCGGCCGCCGAGCCGTGGACCTGCACCGCCGTCCGGGTCGAACAACCACCCGAGGGTCGATGGCAGGGGCGCTCCACTGCGCCAAAGGTTGAAAGGTTACGGGGAGCCAGGCCAACCGGGCAAGCCATCCGGTTGGTGAACGCCGACGGTGACCAATCAGCCACAGTTCGAATCTGTCCACAGGGGGTGCTACGGTGCTCCTCCTGATCGAGGTCCTCGCGGTCCACACCCTGTGGACAACCCTGTGGGCGGGTCGGATTTCTGGGACGGGGGAGGACGGGTGAGCGAAGCCCAGCGATTGTGGACGGCGGCATCGCAACTCCTGCGGGCCCAGGTCTCGGAGACGGTCTGGCTCTCCACGTTCCAGGACGTCGAGGCCGTGTCGCTCGAGGAGTCCCGGCTGGTCCTCGCGGTCCCGAGCAGCCACGTGCGCGACCGGATCGACGGCCGATACCTCCCCCTCGTGCGCGACGCGCTCGACGAGATCGCCCCGACCGAACTCGCCCTGTCGTTCGAGATCCGGGCCGAACCGAGCGCGGCGAGCGCACCCGAACCCATCGGCACCACCGGTCCGGGCGACAGCGGCGCCCCGCCCGCCGAGGTGACGGCACCGGGTGCGGCGACCACGCTCGGACTCAATCCTCGGTACACCTTCGAGACCTTCGTCAAGGGAACGTCCAACACCTTCGCCCTCGTCGCCGCCCTTCGGGTCGCGGAGACACCCGCTCGCAGCTACAACCCGCTCTTCATCTACGGCGGGGCCGGGCTCGGCAAGACCCACCTCCTGCACGCGATCGGGCACTACGTCAACCAGAACTACGCCCACTACCTGGTTCGCTACGTGTCCACCGAGACCTTCCTCAACGAGTACATCGACGGCATCCGCACCAACTCGATGGCGATGTTCAAACGGCGATATCGCGACGTGGACGTGCTGCTCGTCGACGACATCCAGTTCATGGAGGGCAAGGAGGGGCTCCAAGAGGAGTTCTTCCACACGTTCAACTCGCTGCACGGGGCGAACAAGCAGATCGTCATCTCCTCGGACCGGATGCCCGACGCCATGCCCACCCTCGAGGACCGTCTCCGGAGCCGGTTCAAGTGGGGTCTCATCACGGACATCCAGCCGCCTGACCTCGAGACCCGCCTGGCCATCCTCCGCAACAAGGCCGAACGCGAGAACACCCCGGTGTCGGCCGAAGTCCTCGAGTTCATCGCCACCCACATCACCAACAACATCCGCGAGCTCGAAGGCGCACTCATCCGGGTCGGGGCCTATGCCAGCCTCAACCGTGTCCCGGTCACCACCGCCTTGGCCGAGCGCCTGCTCGACGACATCGTCGGTGGTCATCGACCGCGCCAGCTGACGCCGGACGCGATGCTCGAGCTGATCTCGAACAAGCTCGGCTTCACCGTGGAGGCCCTGAAGGGCAAGAGCCGGCAGCGCCCGCTCGTGACGGCCCGCCAGATCGCCATGTTCGTGTTCCGCGATCAGACCGACCTCTCCTTCCCCGCGATCGCTCGGGTCTTCGGCAACCGTGATCACACGACCGTGATCCATGCCGTGGACAAGGTCCAACGTCTGATGAAAGAGCGTCAGCAGGTGTACGACCAGGTCACGGACCTGATCCAGACCGTGAAGGGCAATCCGTGACCCGTGGCCGAGATGGGGACCGTGCTGGGGACACCCGGTGGACGAGCGGCTGCACTCGGTGGATCACCGAAGCGTCATCCACCGCGACCGCAACGGCGTCCGCTCGCGCTGTGCGTCACGGTGGACGCGCTGTGACCATCGTCGAGGCCCGTGACCTGGCCGAAACAGGCGCCGTCCACAATTCACAGCCCCTATCACCACCATTACCGATTGTGTTTCATCCGACCGTGTTCCGTCCGACTCCGGCATGAACGACCTGAACGAGAGGGAAACCACCCGTGAAGTTCCGTTGTGAACGAGATCTCCTCGCCGACGCGATCGGTACCGCCGCGCGCGCCTCGGCGAGTCGCGGCGCCGGTCACCCCGTGTTGGCCGGTGTGCGTGTGCACCTCGCCGGCGATCGTCTGACGGTCACGGGAACCGATCTCGAGCTCCTGATCGAAGTGTCGACGACGGTGGCCGGTATCGAGGACGGCCACTGCGTCCTACCCGCTCGTCTGGTGGGCGACGTGGTCCGTGCCGCACCGGCCGGCGCGGTGGAGGTCGCCGTCGGGCCCGAGGAGGCTCGGCTGAGCGCCGGACGCACCGTGTTCTCGTTGCGGACCATGGCCGTCGACGACTTTCCGCGCAGCAGCGATCCGGCCCCGAACGCGACGTCGATCCCGGCGGCCGACTTGGGCGAGGCGCTGCGGCAGGTGGTTCGGGCGGCGTCGTCGGACGAGGCCCGCCCCGTGCTCACCGGTGTGCTCATGAGCGCCGAGGGCGAGGGCCTCCGCCTGGTGGCGACCGATTCGTACCGGCTCGCCGTGCGCGATCTCGCCGGCCAGTCGGTGCTCGGTGCGGGCCAGAAGGTGCTGGTGCCGTCCCGTGCGCTCAACGAGTTGACGCGCCTGTTGCCGGCGAGCGGTGAGGTGGTCCTGCGACTGGGCGAGCGGGAGGCGACGTTCGAGATCGGTGGGGTCCGGCTCACGACCCGCCTGATCGAAGGGGAGTTCCCGAACTACCGCCAGTTGATCCCTTCGAGCCATCCCAACCGGATGCGGGTGAACCGGGCGAATCTCCTCGACGCCATCCGTCGCGTGAAGATCCTCGCCCGCGACTCGGCCCCGGTCCGCCTCCGGATGACCGCGGAACAACTCGAGCTCGTCGCAGTCACCCAGGACATGGGCAATGCCGACGAGGTGCTCGATGCGAGCTTCGACGGCGGCGATCTCACCGTGGCGTTCAACCCCGATTACCTGTCGAGCGGGGTGGAGGCCGTAAGCGGCGACGAGGTCGTGATCGAAACACTCGATGCGCTCAAGCCGGCGCTGCTGAGGTCCGCGCAGGACGACGCCTACCTGTACCTGCTGATGCCGGTGCGCGTGCCCTGACGTGCACGTCGAGCAGGTGTGGTTGCGCGACGTGCGCAGTTACGCCACGGCGACGCTCGAACTGGATCCGGGCTGCACGTTGGTCGTCGGCCGCAACGGTCAGGGCAAGACGAACCTCGTTGAGGCGCTCGCCTTCCTGGGCACCTTGTCGAGCTTCCGGCACGTACCGTCCGAGGCGTTGGTTCGGACCGGGGCCGAGCACGCGGTGATCCGGGCGCAGGTCCGCCACGCCGACGGACGGGAGTTGCTCGTCGAGGTCGAGGTTCCCCGACGGGGACGCGTGCGAGCCCAGGTCAACCGGCAACGGGTGCACCGGATCCGCGACCTGCTCGGCGTCGTGCGGGTGAGCGTCTTCTCGCCCGACGACCTCGAACTCGTCAAGGGCGGCCCGGCGGTGCGGCGAAGCTTTCTCGACGACGCCCTGGTGGCTCGCCGCCCGGCGCTCGACTCGGTGGTCGGCGACGTGGATCGCATCCTGCGCCAACGGGCGAGCCTGCTTCGCCAGGTGGCGGGGCGCCTCACGCCGGAAACGGAGCTCACCCTGGACGTATGGGATCACAAGCTGGCCGAGGTCGGGAATCGGCTCGGTCGAGCGCGGGCCGATCTGGTGGACGCGCTGCGGCCCCTGGTCGACGAGGCCTACCGAACCCTCGCCGGGGAGGGTTCGGTGTCGATGACCTACGAGCCGGCCTGGCTCGCCGGCGGACTCGGCCCGGCACTGGCGGCGGCCCGGTCCGAGGACCTGCGGCGCCAGTCGACCGGCGTCGGTCCGCACCGTGACGATCTCGAGATCACCTTGGACACCCATCCGGCGCGCACGCACGCATCCCAGGGGGAGCAGCGAGGGATCGCGCTCGCGCTGCGCCTGGGTGCCCATCGGCTCGTGGCCGAGGCGATCGGTGAGCAACCCGTCCTCGTGCTCGACGACGTGTTCTCCGAACTCGACGCCCGCCGTAGCGAGGCCCTCGTGGGCGCCCTCCCTCCCGCACAGGTCCTGCTGACCACGGCAGGTCTGCTCCCGGCGGGCCTGCGCGTGGACCGGCGGGTCCGCATCGAACACTCCACGATCGTCCCGGACGACGCGTGCTGATCGGGCCAGGTCGATGAGCGCCGCCGGTCGGGATCGCCGGGAAGACGACCCGGTGGGGATCACCGACGCCCTCGACGCCGTCGTACGGTCGTGGCGGGGTGGTGACGGCCGGGCCACGGCGTCGGTGTTCGCGTCCTGGGAGGCGGCTGTGGGTGAGCACATCGCCCGCCACGTCCGACCGGTGCAGCTCGACGACGGCCGCCTCGTGGTCGAGGTGGACGATCCGGCCTGGTCGACCCAGGTGCGGTTCCTCGAGGCCGAGGTGCTGGGGCGGCTCGCGACCGTGGTCGGGCCCGGTCGCGTCGTGACGCTCGAGGTCCGCGTGCGTCGCCGATAGTCGGGTCACCCCCCTGGTAGAATGAGGTCGGTCGAGGAACCCCTCCCCACGAACCGTCTGACCAGCCGGTTCGTCCCCACTCGGCCCGGTTCCGGCCCTCCTGACCAGCTGCGGAGCGCGCGTTGACGGATGCCACGAGTGACAACTTGACGAGCGGTTCGGCACCGTCGGGCTCGCAGGGGTACGGGGCGAAGGACATCCAGGTCCTCGAGGGCCTCGAACCGGTTCGTAAGCGGCCCGGGATGTACATCGGCTCCACGGGACTCACCGGCCTCCACCACCTGATCTGGGAAGTCGTCGACAACTCCGTCGACGAGGCGATGGCGGGTTACTGCCGACGGATCGAGGTGACCCTCACCGGTGACGGGGGGTGCCGCGTGGTCGATGACGGCCGCGGCATCCCGGTCGATCCCTACCCGGAGGGGCCACACGCCGGCAAGAGCGCTGCCGAGGTCGTGCTCACGGTGCTGCACGCCGGCGGCAAGTTCGGCGGCGAGGGCTACAAGGTGTCCGGTGGCCTCCACGGCGTCGGGGTGTCGGTCGTCAACGCGTTGTCGACACGGCTCGAACTCGAGATCGACCGGGGAGGATCCCGCCA
>JBILVB010000194.1:0-6514 GCA_044370695.1 Acidimicrobiales bacterium
CCGGATCGCTGACGAGCAGCGACGCGATCACGAGCCCGAGGCAGACCACGCCGAGCGATCCACCGATCTCGATTGAGAGAAGCCTCACTCCGGCCGAGAGCGCCTGGTTACCGCCGTGGATTCGGATGACGGCCGCTACTGCAAGCCAGGAAAGCACGCCGACCACGGCCACGGCGACGAGAACGCCCACCCAACCGCGGTAGGAGGTGACCGGGTGTCCGCCGGCAACAAGCCCGGCCAGCGCTGCGCCGATCGATGCCTCGGCTGCGTAGAGCAGGGTGTTGAACGCCGCCTTTCGGGGATCGCGCTGACGCCGCACGATCTCGCTCGCCGCCCCGCCGAGGACACGGCTCATCACGACGACGGCCGGTCCCGTCACCAGGAACCCCACAGCGAGTACCAGTTCCGCCATGCTGATGGAAACCGAGTGCCGGTCCGTCTCTAGGTCGATCTCCAGCCGACCGGCTGTTACGTAGGCGACGGTGAGGGCAACCAGTGCGACCGGCCAGGGAAGGTCAACGAGGGCCAGCATGGGGGCGGTGAGGGCCAGGACTGCGGCGCCGCAAGCGGTGAGCAGCCCCAAGAGAGCGAGCAGAGCAACGAATGCGCGCCCGGACGACGCCGGCGGCGCAGCCGCCGGCGTCGTGCTCCTGCGAGCGTCTGCGCTGCAGTCGCTCATCGACCGATCTTCATGTCCAACTCGCACTCGACCACGTAGCTGAGCCCTTCCAGCGCAGGCCGTCCCACGAGGTGCCCTTCCAGCGCAGGCCGTCCCACGCGACGCCCTTCCAGCGCAGGCCATTCCAGGTGTCGCCCTTCCACCGCAGACCCGCCCAGGCGTCGCCCTTCCAGCGCAGGCCGTCCCACGTTCCCTGGAAGCCGGTGACCTGAGACCACGGCGCACCGGCCCACGACGACGCCCACGGCGCCACCGGCACACCCGTCGACGTCGGCGTCCCCGCGTACACCCGGCCCATCCATGCGCCGCCGGACCACGACCTGCCGGCGGCGGCCGCCTGCGCCCAGCCGGCCATCGAGCCGCCCTGCACGTCGACGTTGCCCGTGAGGACCGAACCGGCGAGCTCGAGCGAACCCTCGGAGCGCAGCGTCTGCACGTTGGCGGTCCCTGCGGTCGCGGTAGTGGTCGTCACCGCCGCTGGAAGCGCGGCGCGGATCACCTTGTTGGCGACGAGCGCCTGGCCCGCCGTCTTCTTCCCGGCCTTGATGGCCCAGGTGTTGGTGCGCAGCAGCTGCTTGATCGCCGCCGGCGTGGCAGAGGGATATCGGTGAACGAGTTGCGCTGCGACGCCCGCCACGATGGCGGTCGCCTGCGAGGTGCCGCTCCCCCGGATCAGCCGGTTGCCCTGCGTGGCGGTGGACGTGTCGAGCAGGCTGCCGGGTACCCGAAGGCCCGGTACCGACACGCCGGGCACGAATACGTCCGAGGCCCGGAGTTTGTCGTCGCCACGGTCGGAGAAGCTGGCGACCGTCCAGCTCGCCACGTTCGTCAGGTTCGCCGGATCGGCCGCGCCGACGGTGACGACGTCGGGGTTGCGGGCCGGGAACGCAAGGTCCACCTTGTTGGGGTTGCCGTCGTTGCCGGCTGCGGCGACGACGACGATGCCGGCCTTCACGGCCTGGGTGACGGCGTGGCTCAACGGGTCGACGGTGACGCATTCCGTCTCCTTGTTCCTCGATCTACCCGAGAGGTCGCACGCAGCGTTGGCGGCCACGCCGTAGGGGATCGCCAGCACCCGGATGTTCAGCCCGTGGCGGTTGCGGTGCTGGGTGGCCCAGTCGATCTGGGCGATCACCTGGGTGACGTCCACGGCGCCGTCCGCCGCGCCCGCCTTCAGGTTGACCACGCGTGCTCCTGGGGCCATGCCCGCGAACCCGGACGCGGTCGGGGTCGAAGCAGGGATCGTCGAACTGTTCGGTTTGGCCGTCGTCGAGCGACATGCACCCGAGACCGTCGTGGCTGCGTCGCGCCCGTTGATCAGCGAGGCGAGGTGGGTGCCGTGGCCGAACGCATCGAGGTGCGGCGTGCCCCCAGCCGCCCGGGCGTCGAAGGACAGGTCGGGTCCGTTGTAGATCGCCCCGGAGCCGGACACGGGCGTCACGCCGGTGTCGATCAGGGCGACGTCGACCCCGGCACCGGTGAACCCGCACGCCCAGAGGTCACGCGAGCCGATGGCCCGGGCGATGGCGTTCAACTCCGACACGCCTGCGGCGTCGTAGGGGCTTGCGGTGGTCGATGCACTGCTGACGTTGCCCAAGGCGGCACCGGCGGTACCGACGGTGGCCAGCATCGTTCCGATGGCGGTCATCGTCCGCAGCCGCCGCCATCCCTGCGCCGGAAGTGGTTGTGATGTCACGCTGCGCACTTTGCCCTCGGACCTTCTTGACTGAGCGCGGAGCCGGTCAGGACTCGATCAAGTCGTGGCGCGATGAACGCTGTGAGCGTTTCCTGCAAGCGCAACCGTTCCATCCCAGCGGGGTATCGGCCTTCGCCGGTGCTCGTTCGAGCCTCGCCGTTTCAAGAACGTCTCTGGAACCGGCGGGATCACCCCCCGTCGGCGTCCAACTCCTCGCCGTCAGCGCTCGACGTCGCCCGCCCGACGTCGAGCGACATCCGACCTCGAGGACCGTCGATCTCCACGATCGGGTCGTCGCGGTCGTCGAACTCGAGGCGCAGGGCCCGGCTCATCGTGGCGTGCATCTCGTACATGCACGTGACGTAGGTGAACTCGAGGATCTCCTCGTCGCTCAGGTGCTCGCGCAGCGCGGCGAACACTCCCTCGGCCACCCGGCCGCCCTGGAGCACGAGGGCGTCGGTGTAGGCGAGCACCGCCCGTTCGACGGGGCTGAAGCAGGTGGCCACTTCCCAGGCGGGGATGGCCTCGATCTTCTCCTCGTCGAGACCGGCCGACCGGCACGCCTTGCAGTGCTGCGAGAACACGAACTGGCTGCCGCGGGCCCATCCGGCGCGGGTTTGGCCGAGCTCGCGCAGCGCGGGGTCGAGGCGGCGGCTCGGGCTCCGGTAGAGGCCGAAGCCGGCGGTGGCGTGCTCGAACACGTCGGGCACGAGCGCGAACACGGTCCACCAGTCGCCCGGCGTGCCGGTGCTCGTGCCGGGTTCGGCGACCGGGTCGCGGTCACCGAAGAGGAAGTCGTAGTAGCGCACGACCGACGGAGCGGCGTCGTGCCGGGGGACCTGGCGCAGGCGGGGCATGGCGGTGACCGTACGCCCGCAGCGAGGTGGGCTCAGACGATCCGGGAGTCCTTGTTGCCCCAGTACCGGTCGCGCACGAGCCGCTTGTAGAGCTTGCCGGTGTCGAGCCGGGGAAGCTCGACCTGGAAGTCGATCGAGCGGGGCACCTTGTAGCCGGCCAGCACCGTCCGGCAGTACGCCAACAACTCGTCGGCCAGCGCGTCGTCGGCGGTGACGCCCGGCGCGGGTTGGACGACGGCCTTGACCTCCTCGCCGAGGTCCGCGTTGGGGACGCCGAACACGGCGACGTCGGCCACCTTCGGGTGGAGGACGAGCGCGTCCTCGATCTCCTGCGGGTAGATGTTCACCCCGCCCGAGATGATCATGAACGTCTCGCGGTCGGTGAGATAGAGGTAGCCCTCGTCGTCGACGTAGCCGACGTCGCCGAGCTTGGTCCACAGCGGGTGGTCGGGGTGCTGGGCGCTCTCGGTCTTCTCGGGGGCGTTGTGGTACTCGAACGCAGGCACCTCTCGCTCGAAGTAGACGATCCCGGGGGTGCCCGGCGGGAGCTCGCGGCCGGTCTCGTCGCAGATGTGCAGCGTGCCGACGAGCGGCCTGCCGACGCTGCCGGGATGCGCGAGCCACTCCTCGGCCGTGATGAACGTCATCCCGTTGAACTCGGTACCGCCGTAGAACTCGACGATGCGTGGGCCCCACCACTCGAGCATCCGGCGTTTGACCTCGACCGGGCAGGGCGCAGCGGCGTGCACCGCCACCTTCAGGCTCGACAGGTCGTGGCGGGTGCGCTCGGCCTCGTCGAGCTTCAACATCCGCACGAACATGGTGGGGACGAACTGCGCCAACGTGATCCGGTGTTCGTCGATGAGGGCCAGGCATTCGGCCGGATCGAAGCGCTCCATGACCACCACCGTGCCCCCACCGCTGGTGATCCCGGCCGAGTAGGCGAGCGGGGCCGAGTGGTAGAGCGGCGCAGGGGACAGGTACACCGTGTCGGCGTCGACGCCGTACAGCGAGGCGATGAGCGCATCGAGCGGGGTGGGATCGTCGATCGTCTTCCCGGTGAGCGGGCGCTTGATGCCCTTGGGGCGGCCGGTGGTGCCCGACGAGTAGTTCATGAAGTCGCCGAGCGGCTGCTCGGTCAATGGCTCGGCGGGAAAGGCGGCGATGGCGTCCTCGTAGCGCTCGAAGCCGGCCACCGGTCCGTCGACCGCAAGCCGGACCGTGCAGCCCGGGATCTCGGCGAGCATTGCCTCCGCGGTGTCGGCGAGCGCCACCGAGGTGACGAGCGCCTTCGCCTCGGCGTCGTTGACGATGTACGCCGCCTCGGGGGCGGTGAGGTGCCGGTTGACGGCCGTGGCGTACATGCCCGAGCGGACCGTGGCCCAGTAGACCTCGAGGAACCGGGGGTGGTTCTCCAGCAGGATCGCCACGACGTCGCCGGGGCGCAAGCCGGCCGCGTGGAAGAGCTGGGCCAGACGCATCGACCGCTCGTCGAGCTCGCCGTAGGTCACGGTGATCCCGCTGCGGGCCATCACGATCGCCGGTTTGCCCGGATCCCGCCGGGCGTGGAACGGCATGGGCATGACGTCTCCCCTCGTCGTGGCTGCGGATGCTACGGGTCCGCTGGGTAGAGTCGGCCCGCTCGGAGAGGTGCCGGAGTCAGGTCGAACGGGACGCACTGCTAATGCGTTGGGCCCCTCAAAGGTCCCGAGGGTTCAAATCCCTCCCTCTCCGCCAGACGTCGAACGGGGGCCCGGTGGGTCCCCGTGCGGCGCGCCGGGAACAATTCATTGCATTTCGATGACATTCGTCGTATACCAATCGTCATCGAGTTTCCGGACGACCTCTTCGAGCCGCCCCCGTCGTGGGCGCGCCGGCACCCGTTCGGCGCGCGCATCCTGGGCCTCGGTGTGGCGTTCGCCCTGCTCGCACCGGTCGCAGTGCTGATCGGCGACCGAGCCGGTGGCGAGGGCGCCTCGACGCCCTCGGGCCTCGAGGCGTTGATCGAAGACCCGGCGTCGTCGGCGGAAGCGGTCGCCGAGCCGGTCGAGTCCCTGCCCCCGGTGATGACGGTGGCGGAGACGGCGACGGAGCCGACGGTCCTCGCCGAGACCGTCGAACCGGGCGACGACGTGCGGACGACCGTCCCGACGCAGGCCCCCGTCGCGCCGACGGTCACCGTCGGGTCGGCGAGTCCGGGGACCCCTGCTCCCACCACCATCCGGGTGACCACCACGGCACGGCCGGCCACGACGGCGCCGACGACGGTGCGCCCGACGACGAAGGCACCGACGACGACGGTGCGGCCGACGACGAAGGCGCCGACGACGACGGTGCGGCCGACGACGAAGGCGCCGACGACGACCCGGGCGACCACCACCACCACCAAGGCCCCGGCGACGACCAAGGCAACGCTCCCGCCCCGGCTGTACGGCCCGGCGGAGATCGAGTCGATGGTGCGGGCGGCGTTCCCGGCTGATCCCGAGACGGCGCTGTTGATCGTGCAGCGCGAATCAGGATTCAACCCGCGGGCGTACAACGGATGGTGCTGCTACGGCCTGTTCCAGATCCACTGGGGGGCGCACCGGTCGTCGTTGTCCTCGATCGGGATCACCTCGGCCGATCAGTTGCTCGATGCAGCCTCGAACATCCGGGCGGCGGTGCTCGTCTACCAGCGTTCCGGGGGCTGGGGTCCCTGGTCGACGGCGCCATGACCGTGAGCCGGTCCGCCGAGGTGCGACGGGCGCCCGCCCGTCGTATGCTGACGGGTCGCAAGCGCTCGTAGCTCAATGGATAGAGCATTTGACTACGGATCAAAAGGTTAGGGGTTCGAGTCCCTTCGAGCGCGCTGAGTGAGTCGGCAAAAGACCTGGTAGCGGCCCCTGCGGGGGCCGTTTGCCGTCTTCGCCTCCGGGTGATCGGGGTTCCGGGGAAGGAACTCTGACCAGAGATGACCAGCCGGTCTGAGGTGCCTCAGCCGTCGATGCTGCTCGGGTCGTCGGGTACGTCGACGGCGTAGCGCGTGAGAACGTCGAGCGGGACGAGGTCGAGGGTGCGTTCGTTGGTGGCGGCGAGCACCACGGGGGCCGCTTTGCCGTCGTGGTGCGCGCGGAGCCAGTTGCGTGCGGTGACGCACCACCGGTCGCCCGGTCGTAGGCCGGGGAAGCCGTAGGCGGGCATCGCCGTGATGAGGTCGTTACCGATACCGCGTTGGTGGTCGAGGAACTCGGCGGTCACCACGGCGCAGACGGAGTGGTAACCGACGTCGTCCGGACCCCATCC
>JBILVB010000195.1:0-6502 GCA_044370695.1 Acidimicrobiales bacterium
GGCTCACGTCCCGGTGTCGACGACGGGCAGCAGCAGTGCGCTCGGGTGCTGGCCGCCGACGTGCACGGTCTCCCCGATTCGGTGGTGGTCGTCGCTCGTGATTTCGAGCCGACGACTCGGCGGGTCAGTCCTCGTCGGGTTTCGCCCGCACGACGGGGTCGTGGCCGACCTCCGCTTCGAGGTCGTCGACGATGTCCTCGAGGGAGTCGTGCTCGACGCCGGGGTGCGCCAGTCGAGTGGCGGCGCGTGCCCGCTTGGTCAGGATCACCTTGCGGATGACGAGGGCCACGACGACCACGCCGAGGACCGCCACCACGACCGTCTGGAACGGTTCGGTGAACTCGAGCACCTTCTCCCACTGGTCGGCCAGGAGGTAGCCGGCGGTGACCAGCGCCGTGTTCCACACGAGGCTGCCCACGAGGGTGAACAGCGTGAACGCGCCGAGCGGCATGCGTCGGAAGCCCGCCGGAATGGAGATGAGCGAGCGGATGAGGGGCACGCATCGGCACACGAGGACGGCGATGCGTGATCGGCGATCGAACCACGCCTCGGCTCGATCGAGGTCGGACTCGCCGAAGCCGATCCAGGTGCCGTACCGGATGGTGATGGCGCGAAGTCGTACCGGACCGATGGCGGCGGCGAGCCCGTAGAGGATCCATGCCCCGACCACGGACCCGATGGTGGCGGCGATGATCATGCCGACCACCCAGGCCTCACCACGGGACGCGGTGTAACCGGCGAGGCCGAGCACGACTTCGGACGGGATCGGCGGAAAGACGTTCTCGAGGGCGACCAGCATCGCGACGCCCAGGTAGCCGAGTCGCTCGACGATCTCGGTGGCCCAATCGGTCAAGTTCTCGAGCATGGCGGTCGGCCGTTCCTTGGGTTGCGTCGCCGCGGTCTCCGGGGCCTGCGGCGGCTCGTCAGGATACGGCCGGCGGCCGGCCGGCGGGAGGGGCTCCGGGCGGCGTGGGGCTGCCGATCCGCGCGAGATTGCAGCGATGCAGACGCGAAGCGACGAGATCCCGACTCCGAACGGCCCGATGGGTGTGTACGCGGTTCGACCCGACGGCGACGGTCCGTTCCCGGTCGTGGTGTTCTTCCACCACGGTCCGGGTCTCGACGAGGGCTCGAAGCAGACGATGGCCCGCATCGCGCAGTGGGGGTACTACGTCGTCACCCACGACCGGTACCACCGGGCCGAGCGTTGGTACACGATGCGCAACCGCGAAACGGACGAGATCCAGAAGATGTTCGGCCTGGTGCTCGGCACCACGGAGGACCAGGTCGCCGAGGACCTCACCGCCGTGCTCGCCTGGCTGCCGTCGGACCCGGCTGCACGCGACGGTGCGATGGGTTGCATCGGCTACTGCATCGGCGCCCGCTCCGTGCTGTGCACGCTGCGCGACCGTGGCGAGCAGTTCCGCGCCGGTGTCGGCCTCCACCCGTCGTTCTGCACCACCGAGGCACCCGACTCGCCACACCTGGCGGTCCCGTCGTACACCGGCTCGCT
This sequence comes from Acidimicrobiales bacterium, assembly GCA_044370695.1. Lineage (GTDB taxonomy): Bacteria > Actinomycetota > Acidimicrobiia > Acidimicrobiales > Ilumatobacteraceae > JBEIFW01. Next base: position 1,514 of record JBILVB010000195.1, read on the forward strand.
CTACATCGGGTTCGGCTCGGCCGACGCCCTGCAACCGGCGTCAGCCAACACCGCGCTCATCGACGCCACGAACGCCCTCGCCAACGGCGAGGCCGAGGTGCACGACGGCGCCGACCACGGCTTCGGTGTGTTCGGACCCGCCTACCACGAGGCCGCAGCGACGCGGTCCTACGAGCGGGCGAAAGTGATGTTCGACCGCGAACTCGCCGGTTGATGCGTGGCAATCAGATCGTCGACGGTTGCTCACCCGGCGTCGCCGAGAGCGCAGCCGTATGCGGCCCGCCGCCGAGGGACGGGCCGCGGACACCGTCGAGCGTCGATCGGCGCTGCGGCGGGCTGTCCGGCCGCGAGGCGAGCGCGTGATCCGCTGCGCAGTCGATGTACGCCTCGTCGGTAGCGGAGGGTGCCTTCGGTAGCCGTGGGAGTCGCGCCGCAGCGCGCAGCACGGCCTCCACAGCGGTCGGGTGCCACTGGCTCCCCGCACCTGCGAGCAACAGCCCCGTCGCCCGCTCGGTACTCATTCCCGTCCGGTACTGGCGGGTGTTGGTCATCGCGTCCCACGAATCGGACGCGCTGACGATCGCCACCTCCAGTGGGAGTTCGGGGTGGGCGAGCTTGTCGGGGTAGCCCCGTCCGTCGTACCGCTCGTGATGCCAGCGGACGAAGCGGGTGGCCTCGGCGAGGCTCGGTGCAGCCTCGAGGAGCCGCTGACCCTGCTCGGGGTGGGTGCGGATGACGGCGAACTCCTCGTCGGTGAGTCGTGCGGGCTTGCCCAGGACGTCGCTCGGGACGACGAGCTTGCCGATGTCGTGGAGCAGTGCCCCGATGGCGACGTTGCGCACGGTGCGGGCCGGCAGGCCGGCCTCCTCGGCGGCGAGCAGCGCAAGGCGCGAGGTCCGCACCACATGGTCACGGGTGATGCGATCTTTGCGTCCGAGCGCCCCCACGAACGCCACCACCTCCGGAGCAAGGCCCAGGTCCAACGAGGCGAGCGGGTCGTGGGCGACGATCGGCGCGATCACCTCGGCAACGGAACGCCCGGTGCGATAGCCGACGACCATCGCGGTGGCGGCGGCGAGGAGCGCCAGGTTGTCGACGGCCACGGCGGCCCACGCAGCAGCGGAGCCCGGGCTCAGCCACGGTCCGAGCAGGGTGGACGCCATGACGGCGGCGATGCCTGCCGCCGCAACCCGGCCCGATCGACGGCGTGACACCACGGCGAGGTAGACGTGCCTGCGCACGAGCACCAACGCGCCGATGGCACCGAGCGCAGTGGCGGCCACGAGGACCGCGGTCGACGGCGCTCCGAATCGGCCGGCGAACGAGACCACGAACACGACGACTGCGCCGAGGATCGTCGCAGTCCACCACCGCCACCGTGCGAGCAGCGGCCGCGTCCATCTCGCCTACGACAGCAGCGGGAGTGCGAGCAGGGTCGCAACCGGACCGGCGAGTGCACCTGCGAGGGCAGCGGGTTCGGGGTCGGCGATCCAGCCGGCGCCGCTCACGGCGTGACGCGCCATGAGGACGGACAGGGCGGTCAGCGCGGCACCCGCAAGAGCGACGTCAGCCAGGTGGCGTCGCCAGCCGGCAACCAGAACCACGATCGACAGCACCGTGCACCCGATGCCGGTCAGGCTCGCGACCACAGGGAACGACCATCCCGCCATGAGGTTCCGGACGACCGGTCGGGACCACCGCTCCAGCGGATTGCCGATACCTTGACCGCTCGATCGACCGAGGACGTGCACGACGACGGGGGCATCGATGCGAGTGCGTGACATCGCCGCAGCGGTGCGTCGGTGGGAGCAGCGCACCCGACCCGTCGACGCGGAGTCCGCGGCGGCAGCAGCTCGTCGCTGGGCCGAGCTCCCCGAAGCGGCGCGGACCGCCGCCCCGCTCGGCGGCCGGCGGTCGACGGGGTGCGAGGGCACGCACGGCGTGTTCCCGGCGTGCAACTTCGCCTGCAAGCCCTGCTACCACTCCGTGGATGCCAACCGGGTCCGCACCGACGGGGCCCACACCGTCGTGCACGTCCGGGCCCAGATGGCGCACCTACGACAGCGGCGCGGCCCGGCGGCCTACGCCCAGCTGATCGGCGGCGAGGTGTCGATGCTCGAACCGGAGGACCACGCGCGTGCGCTCGAGACCATGCGCGCCCACGGCCGCTATCCCATGAGCATGAGCCACGGAGACTTCGACGAGGGGTACCTGCGGGCCGTGGCGCTTCGTCCGGACGGCACGCGCCGGTTCGCGCACCTGGCCTTCGCCGCCCACATCGACACGACCATGGCCGGTCGACGCGGCGCGCCCAAACCCAGGAGCGAGGCGGAGCTCGATCCGTTCCGGGCCGGTTTCGTCGGCATGTTCGACCGCCTCCGAGCCGAATACGGCATCACCGCCTACCTCGCCCACACCATGACCGTCACGCCCGAGAACGTGGACGAGATCCCTGCGGTCATTCGCTCGTGTCGGCGCCAGGGGTGGCGCATGTTCTCGTTCCAGCCGGCTGCGTACGTGGGGAACCCGGCACGGTGGCGGGACGGCTACCGCTCGATCGGCGACGACGAGGTGTGGTCGCGGGTCGAGGCCGGGGTCGGCCGGTCGTTGCCCTACCGCGTGCTGCAGTTCGGCGACCTGCGCTGCAACCGGGTCTCGTGGGGCGCCTTCGTCGGGGACCGGTACGTGCCGGTCCTCGAAGAGGACGACCCGAAGGATCTCGCAGCGCGGGACGCGTACCTGCGCCACCTCCCGGGCAACTACCTCGCCGAGGCGTGCGGTGCGGTCAAGGCGGCTCGGATCGTCCGGCTCCTGCTGCGTCGTCCCGGGCTCGCCGCCGTGGCAGTTCGCTGGGCCGGCCGGTTCGTCGGCCGTGCTGGTGGGCCCTGGGCGCTGCGCCGAGGGATCCGGCCGGTGACGTTCGTGATGCATCGGTTCATCGATGCCGCCGTCGTGGGTCCGGCCTGGGAGCAACTCCAGCGTGGGACCCGGGCCGAGGATCCCGAGATCCGGGCCGCACAGGAGCGCCTGCAGGCCTGCGTGTACACGATGGCGCACCCTGACGCCGATCTTCTCGTCCCGGCGTGCGTGCAGCACGCGGTGCTCGATCCGGAGGAGAATCGATCGCTCGCTGTGCGGTTGCCGTTGCCGGTGCGCCGCTCGGATGGTGCCGGTCGTCAGTCGAGCGCGCCGATCAGCTCCTCGACCGGCGGGCGGGCGTCCGGCGTCGACGGAGGCGGGTAGGGCAACCGGCCGTCACGACCGACCACGGCGTCGGTGCCGAATTGGAGGACGTCCCCGGTGCGCGCTCAGCCGCCAGGAGGCGCCGGTGTGGCCGATCAGGTCGACCTCGGGTACCGGGTCACCGAGGCGGAGGGTCGTGCCTCGCAGTGCGTCTCGTGACAGGGTGGCGACGTGATCACCGTGGCCCGGCATGTCGCCGGGGCGATCCGGAATCTCGCATGACGGCACGGCGCCGGGTCGTCGCGGTCGTCGTGCCCTGGGCGGTGCTCGTCGCAGGCTGGATCGTGTTCCAGCGTGCGAGCGGCCTGGGGCCGGTGGCCACGGCGCAGCGATTGGTCGACACGGCGTCGGGCAACTGGTGGGCCATGGCGGCCTATGTCGCCGTCGCCGTCGCCCGGCCACTGGTGCTGTTCCCGGCCTCGCTGCTCACCGTCGCGGCGGGGATCCTGTTCGGACCCGTGGCGGGCACGGTCGTCGCTGCGGTGTCGGCCAACGGCTCGGCCCTCGTCGCCCACCAGCTCGGCCGGCTGCTTCGACGACCCCCTACGGTGACCGACGATCCCTCCCGGATCGGCGTGTGGGCACAGCGCCTGCGGGACAACGGGTTCGAAGCGGTGCTGCTCATGCGGCTGGTCTTCTTGCCCTACGACCTCGTGAGCTATGCCTGCGGGGTGCTCCACGTGCGACGCGGCGCGTTCCTGGCTGCCAATGCCCTCGGCACGCTGCCGGGCACCGTGGCGTTCGTGCTCGTCGGTGCCTCGGTCACCCGGGTCGACGGCGGCCTCGACGGGATCGACCCGGTGACGTTGGGTGCGTCGGTGGTCCTCGTGGTGGCGAGCATCGTCACGGCTCGGGTGGTCAGACGACGACGGGGCGGCGGCGAAGGCGGTGCGGGCCCGTCGGCTGCGCTGGGACCTGGCGACCCTCACAGGTAGCGTTCTGCTGGTCCGCGCACACGAGGTGGTGAGGGCCGATGGCCACGGAACACGACGACGGTTTCGACTTCGATCCCGACGAACTGCGTGAGCGGTACCGGCGCGAGCGCGAACGACGCCTGCGGGCCGACGGGGTCGACCAGTACCGCGAGGCTCGGGACGAACTCGCCCACTACGTCGAGGTCGACCCCTACCAGCCGTCGCCCACCCCGCGCGAACCGGTGAGCGAGGACATCGAGGTCGTCATCCTCGGCGCCGGATTCAGCGGGTTGCTCGCCGCCGCCCGGCTCTCCGAGCGGGGCGTCACGGCGTTCCGCATCGTCGAGGCGGGCGCCGACTTCGGGGGCACGTGGTACTGGAACCGCTATCCCGGCGCCCAGTGCGACACCGACGCCTACTGCTACCTCCCGCTGCTCGAGGAGCTCGGCTACAAGCCGAAGGAGAAGTACGCCTACGCCCCGGAGATCTTCGAACACTCCCAACGGATCGGGCGTCACTACGGCCTCTACGAGCGCACCTACTTCTCCACCCGTGTGAACACGATGGAATGGGACGACGCGATCGACCGCTGGCACCTGCGCACCGACCGTGGCGACGACCTGCGGCCCCGGTTCGTCGTGTCCGCGCTCGGACCGATGTCGCGCCCGAAGCTTCCCGGTATCCCCGGACTGGAAACCTTCGCCGGCCATTCGTTCCACACCGGTCGGTGGGATTACGCCTACACCGGCGGCGACCCCAGCGGCGGCATGACCGGCCTGGCCGACAAGCGGGTCGCCGTGATCGGCACCGGTGCCTCGGCCATCCAGTGCAC
>JBILVB010000196.1:0-6479 GCA_044370695.1 Acidimicrobiales bacterium
CGCGGACTCGGCCGGCACCGCCGAGTCGGCCGGCACCGCGGGCGCCGGGGCGTCGGAACCGTCGACGGCCGCCGCTGCGGCAAGCGCCTCGACGTCCTCGGACACGATGCGTCCGCCGGGCCCGGTCCCGACGACCCGTCCCAGGTCCACGCCGAGCGTCCGGGCCACGCGCCGCGCATTCGGGCTCGCGACCAGACGCCCGGCCGCGGCAGCCGGCGCGGCGGCCGGGGTCTCGGCGGGCGCCGCCGCCTCGCCACCGCCGATCGTGCCGAGCGCGTCGCCGCATCGGTACGTCGCGCCGACCTGGCCGGTCTGGCGGAGGATCCCGCTCGCCGGCGACTCCACCTCGGTTTCGACCTTGTCGGTCTCGATGCGCACGATCGGTGCGCCCGCAACGACCTCGGCGCCGTCGTCGACGAGCCAGGCGACGATCGTCGCTTCCTCCATGGTGAGGCCGAGCTTGGGCATGGCGAACGTGACGCTCATGGCGCGTGCCTTTCTGCGGCGGGATCGCGTGGTCCGGCGAGGTCGAGTGTGCGGGCGACGTCGATGAGACGCGGCCCGTCGCAGGCGAGCACGACCCGGGCCGATTCGCCGGGTCGTAGGACGAGATCGCGCTCGCCGTCGAAGGCGAGTACGCCGGGCCCGTCGAGCAGGACCGGTACGCCGGGTTCGAGCGTGGCGCCCGCGCGCACCGCGACCGTCTCGAACCGTCCGGGCGCGATCGCCACCCGGCACGGCCGACCGCCCTCCCCGAGGTGCACGATCGCCCCGCGGCCGCAGCCCCGGGGGGCCCGGACCATCGACGCAGCGATCGCCGAGAGGCCCACGGCGTCGGGTTCGGCGATCGCACACACGACGGTCCGCAGGGCGCTCACGTCCCACACGGCCCGGCTGCCGGTGAAGCGGCCCTCCAGCAACGCGAGGTCCACCAGCGCAAGGTCGTCACCGCCGTCGGGCCGGCGCACCTCGAGCACGGCGAGTCGATCCGCAGCCCGGGCGAGTGGCACGCGCCCGCTCGCCACGGCGGCGGCGGCCAGACCCGCCACGGTGCCCTCCACCGGCCGGGGGAACACGTTGTTGGTCCCGGTCGACAGTGCGACGAGCGGCACGTCCCGCCACCCGAGCACGACGTCGCGACAGGTGCCGTCGCCGCCGAGGGCGATGACGGCGGCGGCACCCGCATCGCGCAGCGCCGCTGCTGCGGCCCGGGTGTCGGCCGAGCGGCCCTCGAGCCCGGGGTCGACGATCTCGACTCCGACGCCGAGCGCGACCCCCTCCGCGGCCCGGAGCGCGAGGTGGTGGGTGTCGGCGGCGACGAGCAGCCGGTCGGCCCCGCCCTCGGCGGCACCGACCATCGCCCGGCGCAAGGTGCCGATCTTCGCCGCGTCCGACACCGGCGAGGCGAGCGACACGAGCCGCCGGACGTCCTTGCCGGCGTAGGGGTTGGCGATGAAGCCGACGGCGCCCACGGGCCTCAGGCGCGCTGCAGGGTGCTGCGCACGGCGGCCGCGATCCGGTCGGCGTCGGGCAGGTACGCCTGCTCGAGTACCGGGGAGAACGGTACCGGCGAGAACGGCGCCGCCACCCGGCCGACGGGCGCGTCGAGGTAGTCGAACGCCTCCTCCTGGATCTGGGCGGCGATCTCGGCGCCGAGCCCACCGAAGCGGACGGCCTCGTGGACCACGACGATCCGGTTGGTCCGCCGCGCCGACTCGACGATCGTCGCCGTGTCGAGAGGCTGGAGCGTGCGGGGGTCGATCACCTCGACCTCGATCCCATCCTCGGCGAGCCGCTTGGCGGCCCGCATCGATTCGTCGACCATGCGACCGAAGGCGACGACGGTGACGTCGCGGCCCGGGCGCTTCACCTCGGCGACGCCGAGTGGGATCGCATAGCACTCCTCGGGCACGGGCCCCTTGGCGCCGAGCAGGCGCTTGTGCTTCACCATCACCGTCGGGTTGTCCTCCCGGATGCAGGACACCATCAGGCCCTTCATGTCGTACGCGTTCGACGGGTACACGACCTTGAGGCCTGGAACGTGGCACAGGATCGCCTCGAGGCTCTGGCTGTGCTGGGCGGCAGCGGACAGCCCCGCACCGCCGGCGGTGGTGATCGTCAAGGGCAAGGTGGCCTTGCCGCCGAACATGTACTTGAGCTTCGCCGCCTGGTTGACGACCTGGTCGAGCGCAACGAGCAGGAAGTCCATGAACATGATGTCGACGATCGGGCGCAGGCCGGACACCGCCGATCCGATGCCGAGGCCGATGATCGCCTGCTCGCTGATCGGGGTGTCGACCACCCGCCGCTCGCCGAAGCGGGCCTGGAGGCCGGCGAAACTGCCGAACACGCCGCCGAAGGCGCCGACGTCCTCCCCGGCGCAGAACACCGAGTCGTCGGCGTCCATGCACTGGCGGACGGCCTCGTTGAAGGCCTGGACGTAGGTGAGGGAGCGGACGTCGGTCGAGGTGGCGCTCATCGCAGGGTCTCCGTGTAGACGTCGGCGAGCAGGGAGGCAGGATCGGGCAGCGGGCTCGCCTCGGCGAACGCGATGGCGTCCTCGATCTCGGCGCGCGCCTCGGCCCAGGTCGCGTCGAGGTCGGCCTTGCCGAGCGAGCCGTCGGCGAGGACTCGTTGCTCGAGCAACGAGATCGGGTCGCGCTGGCGCCATTGCGCGACCTCGTCGTCGCTGCGGTACTTGAGGCCGAGGTTCTGCACGCCGTGATGGTTGAAGAACCGGTAGGTCTTGGCCTCGACGAGTGAGGGGCCCTCGCCGGCGCGTGCCCGGGCGATCGCCTCGCCCGCCGCTTCGTGGACCGCCACCACGTCCATGCCGTCGACGATCACGCCCGGCATGCCGTAGCCGGTCGCCCGGTCGACGATGTCGGTGATCGCCATGGTCTTCGAGCGGGGTGTGAACTCGCCGTACTCGTTGTTCTCGCACACGAACACCGCCGGCAGCTTGAGCGCGCACGCCATGTTGGCGGCCTCGTGGAAGGCGCCGATGTTCGTCGAGCCGTCACCGAAGAACGCGACGGCCACCGTGCCGTCGGCCCGGTACTTGCTGGCGAACGCCGCACCGACCGCGATGGGGGACCCGGCGCCGACGATCCCGTTGGCGCCCAACATGCCCAACTCGAGCGAGCTGATGTGCATCGAGCCCCCCTTGCCGTTGCAGTACCCGGTGGCCTTGCCCATCAGCTCGGCCATCATCGGGGCGAACCGGCCGCCCTTGGCCACGAGGTGGCCGTGACCTCGGTGGGTCGAGGTGATCCGGTCGGCGTCGCTCAGGTGGGCGCACACCCCGGACGCCACCGCCTCCTCGCCGACGTAGAGGTGGAGGAAGCCGGGAAGCTTGGCGGCCTCGGCGAGGCGGCCGGCCGCCTCCTCGAACAACCGGATGCGGACCATGCGACGGTGGAGGTCGCGCAGCACGTCAGGCGTGGGATCCATCGGGCGAGCCTGCCACGCCGGGAGGGCGCCCCGGAAACGGTGGGCCGGCCCGAGCCGGCGATGCGACGGCGGGTCAGCCGGGGCGGACCCAGTGCCCCTGGTCGTCGAAGACGAGGTCGACGAGCTCGCCGGGCCGGACCTCGTCGTCGGTGCCGAGGGCGACGGTCACCTTCTGGTAGTTCCACTTCATGACGTCGACGGTCAGCTCGACGAGCTGGGCGTCGCTGAAGTGCGCCCGCAGGCGGGCGACCAGCTCGTCGGGAATCTGGCCGGGTTGCGTCATCAGCCACTCGGCCAGTTCGATCGCCGCCTTGTGCGCCTCGGCCAGGTCGCTCGTTCGCCAGCGGTCGACCTTGGCCACCATCGTCTCGTCGAGACCGTCGTGCCTGGCGACCGCCAGGCGCACCGACAGTCAGGTTCGGCAGTCGTGGTGCGACGCGCAGCGCAGCCGCACGAGCTCGGTGGTGACCGGGTCGACGGCGGCGAGGCGGACCACGGCGGCCTGCCAGTCGCGCAGCGCCCGTCGCAGCGGCACGGCACCCGGGGTGGCCGGCGGGATCCGGTGTGAGCGGACGGTCATGCGATGGCCTCCAGACCGAGTCGTTGCCAGGCGAGGGTGAGGCGCATGCGCTGCTCGACGACGAGCACGCCGTGCACGAAGTCGCTCACGCCCGGGGCGCCGAGGTGTTCGACGAGCGTCGCCACCTGTTCGTCGGTGACCGTGGCGACGTCGAGCACGTACTGCTCGACGAACGCGAGCACGGCCCGGTCCCGGCCGTCGAAGCGATCCGAGGAGGGCCACGACGAGAGCGCAGCCACGGTGTCGTCGTCGAGCACCGGGCCGGTCGCGCCGGGGGTGCGCCGGGCGAGCTCGCCGTCGTGGCCGAGCAGTTGCGCGATGCGCAGCCGGGCGAGCTCCAGCAGACGGGGCTCGACGGCGGCCCAGGCCGCGGCGTGGTTGTCCGCGAGCGCGCTCGCGACGCCGGTGGACTCGCCGAGGACCGGGACCTGCACGGCCGGGCTCAGCGGGCCAGGATCGTGACGCCCGAGATGCCCGGTGCGCCGTAGACGTGCGTGTAGGCGACCTTGGGGTCGTTCGGCACCTGACGGCTGCCCGCATCCCCACGGAGCTGGAGCACGTTCTCGTACACCTGACGCAGGCCCGACGCTCCGATCGGCTCGCCGTTCGCGATGCAGCCGCCGTCGGTGTTGACGGGCAAGCGGCCTCCGATCTCGGTCTCGCCGGACTGGATCATCAGCTCCTGGTCGCCGTCGGCGCAGAAGCCGTTCTCCGCCATGTGCATCACCTCGGCGCCGGCCTCGGTGTCCTGGAGTTGGGCGAGGTCGACGTCCTCGGGCCCGATGCCGGCCATCTCGAACGCCGCCTTCGACGCGTCGACCGTCGGGCCGACGCCGTACTCGATCGACAACGACGGGGCGAGCACCTCGAAGCTGCCGAACCGGCGGGACTTCACGGCGGCCGCCTTCAGGAAGACCGGCTTGTCGGTGTAGCGGTGGGCGATGTCGGCCCGGCACAGCACGAGCGCCACGCCACCCTCGGCCGGCGAGCAGAACATGTACTGCGTCAAGGGGTACGACAGCATCGGCGAGTTGAGGATCTCCTCTTCCGACAGCGGCTTGGAACGCCAGGCCATCGGGTTCATCGCACCGTTGCGGCTGGCCTTGGCCGCCACCTTCGCCAGCGTGTTCTGCGAGATCCCGTACTGCTCCATGTACCGGTTGATCTTCATGCCGAAGAACTGCGTGGTGAGCGCGAGGCCGGACGCGCCGTACCAGTTGGTACCGCCGACACGGAACGCCCCGCGCTCGTGCTTGTCGAACCCGACCGCAATCCCGATGTCGTACAGGCCCGAGCGGATCGTGGAGTAGGCGCTGAACAGCGCCGAGCCTCCGGTGGCGCAGCCGTTGGCCACGTTGATGAACTGCAGGCCGGTGAGGCCGAGCTTGGACACCATCGTGTCCGCGGCACCCGCGGCGGCCGAACCGCCGAAGGCGAACTGCATGTCCTCCCAGCCGACGCCGGCATCGGCGAGGGCTCGCCGCACGGCGATGACCCCCTGGTCCTGGCCGGACACGCCTTCGGTGCGGCCGAACCGGTGGATGCCGATCCCGACGATGGCGACCTCATCGCTCATGGTGATGTTCTCCTGTGGTGGGCGCCGGGATCAGCCGGCGACGGGCGCGAACGCGAACGTGACGACGTCGTTGCCCTCGGCGTCGGTCGAGAGCGTGTCGAGGACGAGTTCCATCGCCATGCCCGCGGTGAGCTTGGCCGGGTCGGCCTCGGTGAGGCGGGCTTCGACCTTGACCTGCCCCGGGAGCTCGACGTAGCCGACCCCGTAGGGGCGGAACTTCTTGGGATCGGTCTCACCGATGTACGGCGGGGCCTTGGGCGGGAAGCCCTGCACCGTCCACGCCCACAGCGTGCCGCGGGTGCCGAGCTCGACGGTCTCCATCTGGTCGCCGGTGCACTTCGGGCAGCCGCTCTGGACCGGGAACACGTGGTTGCCACACCGGGTGCAACGGGACCCGAGCAGGCGAGGGCCCGCCTCGGTGAGCACCAGCACGCCATCCGATCCGGACACCGGAACCTTCATGGATTCCTCCTCGGGCCAACCCCGTCGCTCACCGTACCGAAGCGTAACCGCGACGCCGCAAGCAGCGAGCCCTCAGGGCCGGGTGGACGACGTCGTGCGCCCTGCGGTCGTCGAGGGCTTGTCGGCCGCCCCTTCGCCCGCAGCCTCTCTCTCGGCGAGCAGCTTCTCTGCGGCGGCCCGATCGGCCGCCGGCACCGGGGGCCAGACGTCGTCGCCGACGTCGAGCGGGTCCGGGGTGTCGTCCGGGGGCGGTTGCGCACCGTAGAACTCCGGCTCCTGCTCGCCGTCGAAGACGAACACGGCGTCGCCGGAGGAGTAGATGTCGTAGACGTACTCGCTCACGTGCATCGGGATCCGGATGCAACCGTGGGACGCTGCCGTGCGGGGCACCTCCTCGAACCCGTGGAT
>JBILVB010000197.1:0-6462 GCA_044370695.1 Acidimicrobiales bacterium
GCTGGTCGGCACCCTTGAACCCGAACGTGGCCACGTAGGCCCGACCGTGGATCTCGCGGCCGCCCACCTTGAGGTGGTCGACGCCGCCGGTGATCACCTCGTAGACGGTCTTGTCCGGGTCGAGCGCCTCCCGGCTCTGGTCGACGTACGCGAGCTGCACCGTGTCGCCGACCCGCACCGTGCCGGCATCGGGCTGCTCGTCGCCGACGATCATGCGGAACAGGGTGGTCTTGCCGGCGCCGTTCGGGCCGATGACGCCGACGATGCCCGCCCGCGGCAGCGAGAAGGACAGGTCGTCGACGAGGAGCCGGTCGCCGAAGCCTTTCGACACGCCGGCGAACTCGATCACCGTGTCGCCCAGACGCGGTCCGGGCGGGATCGCGATCTCGAGCTTCATCGACGGGTCGCGCTCGGCCTCGGCCTCGGCCTGCAGCTTCTCGTAGGCGCCCAGGCGCGCCTTGCCCTTGGACTGGCGGGCCTTGGGCGCCATGCGCACCCAGTCGAGTTCGCGCTCGAGGGCCTTCTGGCGGGCGGAGGACTGCTTTTCTTCCTGGGCCAGGCGGGCTCGCTTCTGCTCGAGCCAGGACGAGTAGTTGCCCTCGAACGGGAACCCGCGGCCCCGGTCGAGCTCGAGGATCCACTTGGCGACGTTGTCGAGGAAGTAGCGGTCGTGGGTGATCGCGACGACGGTGCCGTGGTAGTCCTGCAGGAACCGCTCCAACCAGTCGACCGATTCGGCGTCGAGGTGGTTGGTGGGCTCGTCGAGCAGCAGCAGATCGGGTCGGGACAGCAGCAGCCGGCACAGGGCCACCCGGCGCCGCTCACCGCCCGACAGCACGCTGACGTCGGCGTCGTCGGGCGGGCAGCGCAGCGCGTCCATGGCGATCTCGACGTTGCGCTCGAGGTTCCAGGCGTCGGTGGCGGCGATCCGGTCCTCGAGTTCGGCTTGCAGCGCACCGACCTTGTCGTAGTCGGCGTCGGGGTCGCCCCACATGGCCATGACCTCGTCGTAACGGTCGCGCAGGGACTTCACCTCGCCCACGCCGTCCATCACGTTGCCGAGCACGTCCTTGGCCGGGTCGAGGACGGGTTCCTGGGCCAGGTAGCCGACCGTGAAGCCCGGGGTGAGGCGGGCCTCGCCGGTGTAGCCGTCGTCGACGCCGGCCATGATCTTCAGCAGGCTCGACTTGCCCGAGCCGTTGGCGCCGATCACGCCGATCTTGGCTCCCGGATAGAACGACAGCGAGATGTTCTCGAGCACGGTCCGGTCGGGCGGGTAGTGCCGGGCGAGCTTGTAACACGTGTAGATGAACTGCGCAGCCATGGGGCCCCCGAGGCTACCGGCCGGTTGTGCGGTGGCCGGGGTCGGTGGTGCTACGTTCCGCCCGACAGGCACAGGCAGAGCACGTCCGGGGGAGCCCACCGATGATCCTTGCTGCAGAGTCCTTCTTCAGCCGCGTAGGCATTTGGAACTTCGGGTTCCGGTGGTTGCACATCCTCGCCGGCATCGCCTGGATCGGCTTGCTCTACTACTTCAACTTCGTCCAGGTACCGGCCTTCGCCGAGTACGGCGACGAGGGCCGGGCCCGCAACTTCGCGATCGACAAGGTCGCCCGCCGGGCACTGTGGTGGTTCCGGTGGGCGGCCATCTCCACGTTCGTGACCGGCATCCTCATCGTCGGGCTCGCGGAGAGCTACTTCTCGAACGCCTCGGCGGCGTCGAACTCGGGGATCCTCGCCGGCATGCTCCTCGGCACGATCATGATGCTCAACGTGTGGGGCGTGATCTGGCGCAACCAGAAGGTCGTGCTCGCCAACGCCGCCAACCTCATCGCCGGTGGTTCCGCCGACCCGGGTGCGGCCGCCGCCGGGCGCCGGGCGCTGATGGCGTCCCGCCAGAACGTCGTGTTCTCCGTGACGATGCTGTGGTTCATGGTCTTCCGGAGCCACTCGCCCTACACCGCGTCGGATGTCAGCGGCGGCAAGCTCGTGCTGTTCTGGGTCGTGTTCCTCGTGCTGGTCGCCGTGATGGAGCTCAACGCCCTCGGCCTGCTGCCGTGGAAGACCGAGGCCAAGAAGGGCCTCAACCTCATGTACGACACGGTCCGCAACGTGATCGTCGCCGCCTTCGTCTTCTGGGCGATCAACCTGGTCATCTGGGAGATCATCAAGTAGCCGGGTCCGGCTCAGGGGGGGCGTGATGGAAGGGAACGCATCGGGCCACCGGGGGGCGCTCGGCCACCTGCGCATCTGCGACCTGTCCGGACAGCTCGCGGGTGCCGGGGCCACCCGGTTCCTGGCTGCCTTCGGCGCCCAGGTCATCCGGATCGAGGATCCCGTCACCCTCGGCCTGTGGGACATCGTGCGCCAGATGCCGCCGCTCGTCGACGGCGACCGCAGCCACGACGGTGGTTCGGGCTTCCTCAACCACAACGTCGAGAAGCTCGGCATCACGCTCAACCTGCGCACCGAGCGGGGCAAGGAGTTGTTGCGCGAGCTCGTCCGGGTGAGCGACGCGGTCACCGAGAACTTCGCGGCCGGGGTGATGGAGCGGCTGGGGTTCGGCTACGAGCAGCTCAAGGCGCTCAAGCCCGACATCGTCTACGTGTCGAACTGCGGCTTCGGCCACACCGGGCCCTACTCGCGGTTCAAGTCGTGGGGGCCGATCGCCCAGGCGGTGTCCGGCATGACCTTCCAGTCGGGCCTGCCCGATCGGGAACCGGCGGGGTGGGGTTACTCGTACATGGACCACACCGGTGCCTACATGATGGGCATCGCCCTGCTGTCGGCCCTCTACCACCGGGCCCGCACCGGCGAGGGCCAGTGGGTCGATCTGTCGTGCACCGAGGCCGGTGCTTCGCTCAACGGCCCAGCGATCCTCGACGCCACCGTCAACGGGCGCCCGCTTCGCCGGCCGGGGATGCCGAACTCGAACCGGAGCGCGTCGCCGGCGATGGCGCCCCACGGCGTGTACCCGGCCGCCGAGGACGATGCCTGGCTGGTGCTCGCCTGCCGGGACGACGACGACTGGGCCCGCCTGGCGTCCGTGTTCGGCCTCGACGAGCCGGCCTGGTCGTCGGCCGCGGGTCGCCTGGCCGACCAGGACCGCCTCGACGCGGCCGTCGCGGCCTGGACGCAGTCCCGGCCCCGGGACGCCTCGGTCGCGGCGGTGCGCGCCGCCGGCGTGCCGGTGGCCCCGGTGTTGCGCCCCTCGGAGCGGTCCGAGGAGCCGTCGAACCTGGCCTGGGGCCTGTGGCCGACGGCGGTCCACGCCCGCCACGGCGCCCGCCGGGTCGACGGTGTGCCGGTGCACCTGTCGGCCACCGACTGGCGCATCGAGCGGGCGGGCCCGATGCTCGGCCAGGACAACGAGCGGGTGCTGTGCGGCCTGCTCGGCGTGTCCGCCGAGGAGCTCGAGGAACTCGCGGCCACGGGGGTGATCTGATGGGGCCGCTCGCCGGGACCCGTGTCGTCGAGATCGCCCACGAGCGCGTGGCCTGGGCCGGCAAGCTGCTCGCCGAGCTCGGCGCCGACGTCATCGTCGTGGAACCGCCGGGCGGGAGCGTGCAGCGCACGTATGGGCCGTTCGTCGACGACGTACCCGACCCGGAGCGGTCGCTGTGGTGGTGGCACTACCACACCTCCAAGCAGGGGGTGGTCCTCGATCTGACCACGCCTGCGGGTCGGGCCGGGCTCGACGGGCTCGTCGCCACGGCCGACGTGGTGCTCGAGGGCGAGGTGCCCGGGACGTTCAGCCTCACCGGTCACGACCGGCTCGTGCACTGCTCGGTCACCCCGTTCGGCTCGAACGATCCGCGCTCGACGGAGCCGTCGGTCGACCTGACGATCCTCGCCGGGGGTCCGGTGTGGATGTGCGGCTACGACGACCACTCGCTGCCGCCGGTGCGCGGCGGCGGCAACCAGGGGTTCCACACGGCGTCACACTTCGCCGTGCTCGGGGTGCTCACGGCACTGCTGGCCCGGGAGGTCACCGGTGCCGGTCAGCACGTCGACGTGAGCGCGTTCGCGGCCGCGAACGTCACCACCGAGGTGGGCACCTACGGCTGGTTGATCGCCGGCATGGAGGTGTTCCGCCAGACGGGGCGCCACGCCGGGGCCTCCCTGTCGATGCCCACGCAGCTGCGCTGCGCCGACGGTCGGTACGTGAACTCGGGTCTGGTGCCCCGCAGCGGAAAGGACTTCTCGCTGATGCTGCAGTGGCTCGACTCGACCGGGTTCGGCGAGGAGTTCCCGTTGCGGTTCCTCATGGAACTCGGCACCGAGAAGGGGATCATCAAGGGGTCCGACTTCCTCGAGGACCCGATGCTGCAGGAGATCGTCGCGTCGGCCCGCGAGCTGCAGGCCTTCCTCGCACAACGCTTGAGCGCCGACGAGTTCTTCCGTACCGCGCAGCAGCACGGGGTGACCGCCGGGGTGATCTACGCACCCGAGGAGGTGCTGGTGGACCCGCACTTCGTCGCGCGGGGTTGGCCGGTGCCCGTCGAGCACGAGGAGCTCGGGCGGACCATCACCTATCCCGGCCAGCCGTACCGGTTCACGGCGACCCCGTGGGAGCTGCGCTCACGCGCGCCCCGGCTCGGGGAGCACCAACACCTGGTGGGGCAGGAGTGATCCGCCGGGTCGGGGGCAACCTCGGCCTGTACCGGGGCGACGCGCCCGAGGCGACCGCGCAGCTCGAAGCCGACGGCTACACCGTGCTGCGGGGGGCGTTGAGCGCCGAGGAGGTCGCCGCGCTCACCACCGAGATCCTCGAATGTTTCGCCACCAGCGAACCCGAGCGGGGCCGGGTGGACCGGACCGAGTTCCGGTACGGGATGCTGAACCGGTCGGCCGCGTGCCAGGCGGCGGTCGGTCATCCCCGGATCCTCGAGGTGATCGAACCGCTGCTCGGCGAGGACTGCCACGTGATCGCCAACACGGCGTGGAACAACCCGCCCAGCTTCACCGGCGGTCCGTGGCACTGCGACGCCGGTCCGCACCTCCCCCGGCCCGAGGGCGTGCCGTGGGACGACCGCATCCCCTACCCGGTGTTCGCCATCGGGGCCCACCTGCTCCTGCGGGACTGCCCCGAGCCGTGCGGCCCGACGGCGGTCGTGCCCGGGAGCCACCGGTCGGGCCGTCTCGCCCCGCGCGACCGCATCCACGACCCCGAACTGTCCTACGACGGCCGGCCGCCGGCCCTGCTCACCGGCGCCGCCGGCGACGTGGCGCTGTTCGTGTCCGACGCGTGGCACCGCGGCACGCCGGCCGGTCCGGGCGGCACGGGACGGCTGTTCCTGCAGGTGCATTACGGCCGGCGCGACCTCGCACAGCGGATCCTGACCACCGACGAGGTGAACCACCTGAGCCCGCAGGCCGTGGCCCGGGCCACGACGACCCGGGAGCGGCGGCTGATCGGGTTGCACGAGCCGTTCTTCTACGACGGCTGAGGGCCGACGGCGGCCGGGGGCCGCCATCGGTGCGCCCGGTCAGCTGACCGTCAGCTTGGCGTTCATCGAGGCCTCGTGGCCCGGGACGTCGCAGTAGACGTAGTAGACGCCCGCCTTGAGTTCGTACGTGCCCGCCGAGGAGTCCCCCGGGCCGTCGGTGAGCTTGGGGCCGACCCGCGGGCCCTGCTTCGAGCCCTCCTTGAGCAGCAGGGTGTGGGTCTGGTTGTCCTTGTTCACCTGGGCGATCACGACGCCGCCCGCCTTGGCCGCGACCGTGTACTCGGTCTTGTCGAACTTGAGGCCACCGGGGGCGGTGATCACGAGGTCGGCCTTGGTGACGTCGGGGCCGGACGAGGAATCACCGCCACCGCAGCCGGCGAGGCCGGCGACGGCGATCGCTGCGAGTCCGATGCCGACGAGGGGAATCCGCATCATGGCCGGCACCCTACTGCCGGACCCCGAAAAGCCGCCGCCCGGGACGTGGTCCGGCCGTTGGTCGTCGGGCACCCCAACCTAGGATCGGGCCGTGCCCGAGCAACGCCCCGCTCCCTTCGGTCCGAACGCCTGGCTCGTCGAGGAGATGTACGAGCAGTACCGCGCCGATCCGAACTCGGTCGGCGAGTCGTGGCGCGAGTTCTTCGGCGACTACCGGGCCGGTGGGCTGCTGGCCCCGGCGCCGGGCCAGCCACCGGTCACGCCCCTCACCCCGGTCTCGACGCCGGTCGCGACACCGGCCGCCGTGCCTGCCGTGCCGGTGGCCCCCGCGCCGGCCTCGGTTCCGGCGGCGGCGCCGGCGGCGGGTGCCGACGAGCGCGGCGACGCGATCCGCGGCGCCGGTGCGGCCATCGTCGCCAACATGGCCCGGAGCCTCACCGTGCCGACCGCCACCAGCTTCCGGGACGTGCCCGCCAAGCTGCTCGAGGTCAACCGAAAGGTCATCAACAACTACCTGGGCCGCAAGGGTTCCGGTACCAAGGCGTCGTTCACCCACCTGATCGGCTATGCGATCGTG
>JBILVB010000198.1:0-6457 GCA_044370695.1 Acidimicrobiales bacterium
GGGCAACGAACGTCTACGCCCGATCCAGTGGGCCGGGCTCGCCCTCGCCGGCGCCGCCCTCGTGCTGCTCGCCGTGCGCTGACGCTCGGCGCCCCGTGATCGCGCCCCCGGTCAGGTGCCGGCGAGCCGGGCGACGACGGGCGCGAACGCGTCCATCGCCCGGTCGGGCACGGCGACGTAGCTGAACCCGAAACGCTCGCGCCGGGCCTGCAGCCGGTCGACGATCTCCGGCACCGAGCCGATCAACGCGTTCGGGTGTTCGAGCATCTGCGCCTCGCTCAACCCGAACATCTTCGCCATACCCCCGGCCGCCGTCGCCGGATCGTCGGTGATGACGGTGAAGTACGCCCCGACCTCGAGCTCGAGGGCGTCGAAGCGATCGCCCGCGCCCTCGCGGACCCAGGCAACCTTGGCGTCCATGTTGTCCGCCGTCGACGACCCGACGCCTCTGGCCCCGACCCGCCCCTCGGAGTTGTCGAAGTTGAAGCTCACGATGTCGGCGACGCGACCCGCCAGGGTCAGGACCTTGCGTGAGCCGCCCCCGATCATGATCGGCGGGTGCGGCTGCTGCACCGTGACCGGCGCCCCGCGGAAGCCGGCCGGCAGCTCCCCGCCGGCGCAGAACGTCTTCAGGTAGGCGACGGTCTGCGCCAGGCGCTCGATACGCACCGGTGCCGGGTCGAGCGTGAGCCCCATCTGCTCGTACTCGCTGGCCACCCAACCGGCGCCGAGCCCGAGCTCCACCCGGCCGTCGGAGAGCAGGTCGAGCGTGGCGGCGTTCTTCGCGAGCACTGCAGCCGGCTGGTAGTCGATGCAGAACACCCGGCACCCGATCCGCAACGTCGAGGTGACCGCGGCCGCGACCGCCATCGCCGGGACGGCCGCCAGTTGCTGCCCGCCGTTCGACTTCGGGTCGACGTAGTGGTCCGCGACGTGCAAGGTCGAGTAGCCGAGGTCCTCGGCCCGACGGGCGCGGTCCTTCCACTCGGTGCCGCTCGCGGCGTTGGTCGACTGGACTGAGAAGCGGAACGGTCGCATCTTGCCCTCCCCCGGGACGATCCCTGCTTCGTAGCAGGCGCGACCGTCGTGCGCCCACCACCATCCGGGCAGCGTCAGCCGGGCAGCACCTCGATCGGGTCACCGGTGCGCACCACGCCGGGCTCGACGACGACCGCGTACACCCCCAGCGCATGGCCGGCACCATGGACGACCGCCCGCATCATGCGGCGGTCCTCGGGGACGTCGGCGAAGCCCCGGGTGATCATCACGCAGCGCGGCGCCGGCGAGTGCACGGACACGACAGCGGAACCGATGCGGACCCGGTGCCCGACCCAGTCGTTCTCGGGAAGGCCGGGGGCGTCACCGGTGTCGACGAGCAGGCTCGGGCGGAACCGGCGCACGTCGACGGTTCCGTCGGGCACGAGCGAGCGCATCAGCGCGAGCGACGACGTCGACTGCAGCACCAGCGGGTAGCAGTCGTAGTAGGTGCCCGGAGGCGACTCGAACTCGGCGATCACCGGGGGGAACACGGTGAGGTCGGGCAGCGGCTCGTCTGGCTCGAGGGCGAACACCTCGCGCAGTCCGGCCATCGGGTCGAGCCCCGGATCCGACGGGCCCCGGCGGTAGTGGTCGAGGTCGTCGATCGGGGCGAGTGGTTCGAGGCGCACCGGGTGGCCGAGCGCTGCGCTCACCCGCACGTCGGCGTCGGGATCGTCGGCCGCGAACGCGGTGCCATCCGGGAGCGTGATCACCGGGGCCCCGCCGGCGGGGTCGTGGCGGGCGGCGAGCGACATCAGCCCACCGATCTTCTTCGCGCCACGGATGCCGCCCCGCACGAGGTCACGGGTGGCCCAGGTGCGGTCGCCCTCGATCCCGAGCGGACCGATCGTGACGGTGTCGACGACCTCGCCCAGCATGGACTTCACCGGGTACCGCCAGCACTGCAGGACCGTGGCCATGGCCCGACCCTACCGAGGCGTCGAGGGGCGACGGAGCGCTTCGACGGCCCGGCGGCGGGCCCGGCCCCGTTCGATCTCCTCGGCCCGCCGCCCGGCATCCCAACCGAGCAGCGGGGCGACGACGCCGGCGACCGCAGCGAGCTCGTCGTCGGTCAACGGCCCCAGCGTGCCGAGCACCAGCCGGCGGTCGGTCACGTCGGCCAGCGTCCGGGCCTGCTCGTCGGCGACGGCGAACACCGCCTGGGCGGCGATGTCGAGCCGGCCGGGGCGAGCCGACAGCGGGGCGGCCAGCGCCGGGTCGGCGGCGACCAGGTCGAGGACCCGCTCGTGGCCGGTGCCGTAGAGGCGGGCGAGATGACGGCGCACGGGCGGCGGGACCGGGATCTCGGGCCGGTGGTGCACGGCGGCGTCGAGGTACGGCTCCGCGTCGATCGCCCAGCCGAACGCCCCGGCGACGCCGTGACGGGCCGAGTCGAACCGGCGGGTGGCCCGGCCCCGCAGCTCGTCGGTGCGCACCAGCCGGCCGACGATCCGCTCGGCTTCCCCCCGCGAGGTGGTCCATTTCCCGCCGGCGATCGACCACAGGCCGACGACCCCGGCCGTGCCGTGGTCGTAGAGCTCGGTGCGTCGCGAGGCGGTGTAGGTGTCCTTGCCGTCCTCGACCACCAGCGGTCGGATCCCGACGGTGACCGACTCGACGTCGTCGGGGGTGAGCGCGGCGGTCGACGTCGCGTTGACGGTGGCCAGGATCTCGGCGACGTCGGTGTCGTCGACGGCCACGTCGTCGGGGTGCTCGGCCATCGGGGTGTCGGTCGGGCCGAGGAGGCTGTGACCCTCCCACGGGGACACGATCACGTGGCGCCCGTTGGGGGCCCGGGCGAGCACGGCGTCGTCACCGCCGAGCGGGCGGGTGAGCACGTGCACCCCCTTCGACCGCTGCACCCCGACGCCGAGCGGGCGCCCGAGCGGGGCGAGGACGTGATCCAGCCACGGGCCACCGGCGTTGACCACCAGCCGCGCCGACACCCGCCGGGTGGCGCCACCGAGCGTGTCGACGAGCTCGACCCCGTCGACACGCACCTCGCCGGCCGGCCCGGCGGTGGTGGCGAACCCGGCCACGCGCACGTGGTTGAGGGCCGTCGCACCGGCCTCGACGGCGGCCACCAGCATGGCGAGCAGCAACCGCTCGGCGTGCACGTTGAGCACGTCGTGGTATGCGTACGCGCCCTTCAGGCCCTCGGGCGCCAGCCACGGGACGGCGGCGAGCGCCTGTCGCTTCGAGAGCCAGCGGGCATGGGGCATGCGCAGGTCGGGCGGTACGCCCCGGTTCTTGTCGTAGGCGAGCAGCTCGTACAGCGCGACCCCGGCACCGAGCAGGGTGCGCCCCGGCCGGGTCCAGTCCCAGCACGGCAGCAGGAACCGGCGCGGTTCGACCAGGTGCGGCGCGGCCATCGACACGATGCGACGCTCCCGCAGCGCCTCGCGCACCAGGGCGAACTGGTACGTCTCGAGGTACCGGATGCCACCGTGCAGGTATTTCGAGGTGGCCGACGACGTGCCCGAACCCCAGTCGCCCTTGTCCACCACGAGGGTGCGCAATCCGCGCCCGGCGGCCTCGCGCGCCACGCACACCCCGGTGATCCCGCCGCCGACGACGACGAGGTCGTACGACCCGTCGATCGCAGCGAGATCCCTCTGCAGGCGCACCCGGGTGTTTCTAGCAACGACGGCCGCCGCTACGTTGCTCCTCCCGTGGCCCGCTGGCTGGTGAAGTCCGAACCCGACGTCTACTCGATCGACGACCTGAAGGCGCAGAAGGTGACGACCTGGGAGGGGGTGCGGAACTACCAGGCCCGCAACTACCTCCGGGCGATGGCCAAGGGCGACGACGTGCTCTTCTACCACTCGAACTGCGACGAGCCGGGGGTGGTCGGCATCGCCACGGTGGCCCGCACCGCCTACCCGGACCCGACCCAGTTCGACCCGACGCACAAGTACTTCGACCCGGCGTCGAACCCGGCCGACCCACGCTGGTCGCTGGTCGACGTCCGCTTCAAGCGGAAGCTCAAGCGCACGGTCACGCTCACCGAGCTCAAGGCGCGGGCCGACGGCTTGGGTGACTTCCCGTTGGTGCGCAAGGGGAACCGACTCTCGGTGATCCCCGTGACCGACGAGCAGTGGGCAGCGATCACGGCGATGGAGGCGGGACGATGACGATCGAGGTGGGGCAGGCGCACGAGACGAGCTTCGTGGTCACCGAGGCGATGAAGCCGGGGCACCTGCCGGTGGTCGTGCTGTCGACGCCGGACATGATCCGCCAGGTCGAAGGGGCGTGCGCTGCGTTGGCGCAGCAGCACCTCGGCGACGGCGAGACCACGGTCGGCACCCATGTGTGCATGAGCCACACGGGCGCCGCGTACGAGCACGAGTCGGTGGCGATCACCGTGTCGGTGCAGACCGTCGACGGACGGCGCATCACCTTCGCCACCGAGGTCCGTTCGCCCCGAGCCGTGATCTCGACCGGTACCCACGAGCGCACGGTGGTGCGCACCGACCGGTACCGCACGGCGTGACCGCCCCCGTCGACGGGCATCCGCCGACGCGCACGTTCAAGCCCCGGCGCCGCCGGATGTCGCCGACCCTGGCGGCGGCCCGGGCCCGGCTGGCGGGCCGGTGGTGCCTGGACGAGTCGGGTCCGGTCCTCGCCGGCGACGACGCCCCGGACGTGGTCGAGATCGGGTTCGGGCACGGCGAGGCGCTGCTCGCGTACGCCGAGGCCCATCGCGAGCGGCGCATCGTGGGGATCGAGGTCCACACCCCCGGGGTCGCCAAGGTGCTGGCGGGGATCGAGCGGCTCGGCCTCGCCGACCTGCGGGTGGTGGAGGGCGATGCGCTCGTGTTTCTCGACCGGATCGCCCCGGCGTCGCTGACGGCGATCCACGTGCTGTTCCCCGACCCGTGGCCCAAGGCCCGCCAGCAACCCCGCCGCCTGATCCGGTCCGACGTCGTCGCCGTCCTCTCGGACCGCCTTGCGCCCGGTGGCCGTCTGCACCTGGCCACCGACGACGCCGGGTACGCAGCCCGGATGGCGTCGGAGTGCGGGGCCCACCCGGCGCTGCGGGGCGGGCCCTGGCCGGCCGGGTCGCGACCGGGCTGGCGCACGGTGACCCGCTACGAGGCCCGGGCCGCCGAGGCCGGGCGGGCCGTGGTGGACCTCACCTACGAGCGGGTCTGAGCCTCGGCGCTGCGGCCCGCGGCGACCACGGCCGCGACCGCCGCCGTCGCCGTCTCGTGCAGCTCGAACACCCGGTCGAGGCGGCACAGGGCGAGGTGCGCTCGCAGCGCGTCGGATGCACAGACCACCGCCAGGTCGCCGCCGGCCCATCGCCGCTGACCGAGGCCGCCGACGAGCACCCCGAGCCCGGTGGCATCCAGCGCGGTGACGCCGTCGAGGTCGACCACCAGCGTGACCCCCGGGTAGCTCGCGTTCAGCGCCACGAGCTGGTTGCGCAAGCGGGGCACGGTGGCCAGGTCGACCTCGCCGTGCACGGCGAGCACCGGCACGCCATCGCGCTCGGAGACGACCAGCACCAGGTCCATGGGGATGCCGAGGCTACCGGGCGCCGCCCTGCCGCACCGCCCCGGCACACTGGAGACCCATGGCTGCCCGGGGTCCGTTCGCCGACGTGCTCGACGGCCTCGCCGCGCACGACGAGCTGGTCCACCTCGAGCGGCTCCCGGCCCGGGCGGCGCGCAGCGGTACCACCAGCCGGGTACTGCCGTCCGGCGCGCTCGAGCGGCTGGGGATCCCGGCGTTGTGGTCGCACCAGGCCGAGGCCGTCGAGCTGCTGCGCGCCGGACGATCCACCGTGGTCGCCACCGGGACGGCGTCCGGGAAGTCGCTGTGCTACCAACTCCCCATCGCCGAGGCCGTCGCGTCCCGAGGCACGGCCCTTGCGCTCTACCCCACCAAGGCCCTTGCGCAGGACCAGCTCCGGGCCTTCATGGCGCCGCGCTGGCCCGGGTTGGCCGCAGCCACCTACGACGGCGACTCCTCACCCGAGGCCAAGGGATGGGTACGCCGCCACGCCAACGTCGTGCTCACGAACCCCGAGATGCTCCACACCGGGATCCTGCCGTTCCACGGCCGGTGGGCGAGCTTCCTCGCCCGGTTGCGGTTCGTCGTGGTCGACGAGCTCCACGTCCTGCGCGGGGTGTTCGGGTCGCACCTCGGCCACGTTCTGCGCCGGCTGCGACGGGTGTGCGACCGCTACGGGTCGCATCCGACGTTCGTGTTCTCGTCGGCCACGATCGGCGAACCGGCTGCGCTGGCTACGGAGCTGTGCGGATTGCCGGTCGAGGCCGTCACCGACGACGGATCCCCTCGCGGCGAGCGCTGGTTCGCGCTGTGGAACCCACCGGTGCTCGACGAGCGCACCGGCACCCGGGGATCGGCCAACGTCGAGACTGCTCGGATCACCGCAGCGCTCGTCGAGCAC
>JBILVB010000051.1:0-21049 GCA_044370695.1 Acidimicrobiales bacterium
GGGTGGTCCGGGCCGTGGTCCCGGCGGTCCTCGCCCCGGCGGCGGTCCCGGCGGTCCCCGCCCGGGCATGGGCGCGCGCCCCGGCGGTGGCTTCGGCGGTCCGCGCCCCGGAGGGTTCGGTGGCGGCCCGGGTGGTCCGCGCCCCGGTGGCCCCGGCGGCGGTCCCGGCGGCCCCGGCGGACGCCCGAACTCGCAGCGACGGGCGCCTCGGCGCCCCGGCCGCCGGCGTCGGAACCAGGAGGAGATGACGCCGCAGATGCTGACGTCGTACTCGGCCCGGGATCTCCCGGTCCCCGAGGGGACGATCATCGTCGAGCGGGGGGCGACGGCGCAGGAGTTGGCGCCCAAGCTCAACCGGCAGTCGGCCGACGTCATCCGGTTCCTGTTCAGCCAGGGCGAGATGGTCACCGCGACGCAGTCGCTCACCGACGAGCAGATCGAGCTCTACGCGATCGAGCTCGGCGCCGACGTGCTCCTCGTCGATCCGGGTCAGCAGCAGGAGATGGAGCTGCAGGCCCTCTTCGACGACGAGGACGACGACGACCCCGAGCACCAGTCGGGGCGGCCGCCGGTGATCACCGTGATGGGCCACGTCGACCACGGCAAGACGAGCCTGCTCGACCGGATCCGCTCGGCCAACGTGGTCGCCGGGGAGGCCGGTGGCATCACCCAGCACATCGGCGCCTACCAGGTGCTGCACGAGGGACGGCCGATCACCTTCATCGACACGCCCGGTCACCAGGCGTTCACGAAGATGCGCGCCCGAGGCGCCCAGGTCACCGACATCGTCGTGCTCGTCGTCGCTGCCGACGACGGGGTGATGCCGCAGACGATCGAGGCGATCAACCACGCCAAGGCCGCCGAGGTGCCGATCGTGGTGGCGGTCAACAAGATCGACAAGGCGAATGCGGACCCGCAGCGGGTGATGAGCCAGCTCGCCGAGCACGAACTCGTGCCCGAGAGCTGGGGTGGCGACACGATCATGGTCGAGATGTCCGCCCTGCAGAACCTCGGGATCGACGACCTGCTCGAGCAGCTGCTCGTCGTCTCCGAACTCGAGGAGCTCACCGCGAACCCGACCGGGCGAGCCAAAGGGATCGTGCTCGAGGCGAACCTCGACGTCGGCCGTGGTCCGGTGGCCACCGTGCTGATCGACAAGGGCACCTTGAAGATCGGCGACCCGATCGTGGCCGGCCAGGCCTGGGGTCGGGTGCGGGCCATGATCGACGACAAGGGCAAGCAGGTCCGTGAGGCCGGCCCGTCGTCGCCGGTGCAGGTGCTCGGCCTGTCCTCGGTGCCGGGTGCCGGCGACGAGTTCCGCGTGGCGCCCGACGAGCGCACCGCCAAGACCGTCGGTGAAGCCCGCGAGCAGACCAACCGGTTGAAGAACCAGCGCGGCGATGCCCGGGTGCACAAGGGCGTGCGCCTCGAAGCGGTGTTCGACCAGCTGCAGAAGGGTGAGCTGGCCACGCTCAACCTCGTGCTCAAGGCCGACGTGCAGGGCTCGCTCGAAGCGCTCACCGAGGCGCTGCGCAAGCTCGAGCGCGACGACGTGAAGCTGGCGTTCGTCCACCGTGGCGTCGGCGGCATCACCGAGAACGACGTGATGCTGGCCGCCACCACCAACGCCACGATCATCGGCTTCAACGTCCGGCCCGACCGCAAGAGCCGGGAGCTCGCCGAGGGCGAGGGCGTCGAGGTGCGCAGCTACGACGTGATCTACCAGATCCTCGACGACATCGCGAAGGCGATGGTGGGCATGCTCGCCCCCGAGTTCGAGGAGGTGGTCACCGGTGAGGCCGAGGTCCGCGAGATCTTCCGGGTGCCGCGCATCGGCGCCATCGCCGGGTGCTACGTCCGGCACGGTGCCATCACCCGTGGCTCCAAGGTGCGGTTCCTGCGGGAGGGCACGGTCATCTGGAAGGGCGCCATCGCGTCGTTGCGGCGCTTCAAAGACGACGTCCGCGAGGTCCGTGAGGGCTTCGAGTGCGGCATCGGCCTGACCGACTTCCAGGATCTGAAGCAGGGCGATCTCATCGAGACCTACGACGAGCGGGAGCTCGCCCGCACCTGATGCACGCCTGCGTGCTGCGGATGGAGATCCTGGTCGGCCACAGCCGATCCCTGAAGGACAAGCGCCAGGTCGTACGGGCCCTGCTCGACGGCGCCCGCGCCCGGTTCGGCGTGGCGGCCGCCGAGGTCGACCACCAGGACACCTGGCAGCGTGCCGGGCTCGCGTTCGCCGCGGTGGGCGCCGGGGCCGGTCACGTCGACGACGTCCTCGACGCCGTCGATTCCTGGGTCTGGTCGCATCCCGAGATCGAGGTGACGATGCACGAGCGGGTGTGGTGGGAGGACCGGTAGCGTCTCGGGTCCATGTCCCGCCCCCGCCGCCCCCGCCGGCCTGCGTCGCCGATGCAGGTCCCGCGCACCGCTCGGCTCAACGAGCTCGTACGCGAGATCCTCGGCGAGCAACTCGAGCGCATCGGCGACGAGCGGCTCGAGATGGTGTCGATCACGGCCGTCGACGTCGACGCCGACCTGAACCGGGGGATCGTCTACTTCGATTCGCTCGCCGGTGCCGAGGGTGACGACGAGGTGCTCGAGGCCTTCGCCGAGCTGCGCGTGCGCCTCCAGGGGGCCCTCGGCCGGCAGATGCGGGCCCGCAAGACCCCGATCCTCGACTTCCGGCCCGACGAGGTGTTGCGCTCGGCCGAGCGGATCGACGACCTGCTCCGTTCGTTGCCCCCGGTGCGCGACCACGACGGGCAGCCCGAGCAGGACGGCGACCCTGGCCCGGCGTAAGCCCCCTGCGGTGCATGGGTTGTGCGTCGTCGACAAGCCCGCCGGCATGACCAGCCACGACGTGGTCGCCGTGGTGCGCCGGGCCCTGGGCGAGCGGCGCGTCGGTCACGCCGGCACCCTCGACCCGGACGCCACCGGCGTGCTGCTCGTGGGGGTGGGCTCGGTCACCCGGGTGTTGCGGTTCGTGCAGGAGCTGCCGAAGACCTACACCGGTGCGGTCGTGCTCGGGATCGAGACCAGCACCCTCGACGCCGCCGGCGAGGTGACGGCCCGGCACGACCTGTCGGGCGTCGGCGTCGAGGACGCCCGCCGCGTGGTCGCCGAGCACCTCACCGGCCCGATCCTGCAGGTCCCGCCGATGGTGTCGGCGCTCAAGGTCGGGGGCCGGCGCCTCCACGAGCTCGCCCGGGAGGGCATCGAGGTCGAGCGGGCCCCGCGACCCGTCACGGTCCACCGCTTCGACGTCGAGACCGGGCCCGAGCCGGGTGTGCTGGCGATCGAGGTGGTGTGCTCCTCGGGCACCTACGTGCGCTCGCTCGCCGCCGACCTCGGTCGGTTGCTCGGCGGCGGTGCACATCTGCGCGACCTGCGGCGCACGGCGATCGGCAGCTTCACCGTGACCGAGGCCCGGCCGCTCGACGACCTCGTCCTGCTCCCGCCGGCCGAGGCGGTGCGGGACCTACCCGCGACCGTCGTCGACGACCGCGGGGCGCTCGACGTGGCGCACGGCCGGCCGCTGCCCCGGCCGGGCGGCGACGGTCCGTGGGCGGTGCTCGGACCCGACGGTGCGCTGCTGGCGGTGTACGAGGCGGCCGGCGACCGGGCGAAACCGGCCGTGGTGCTCGCCGCCGGGTAACTTCGCCGCCCGTGCTGGTCCTTAGCGACACCGACCCGGCCGATCCCCCCGCCGCCGGTTCGGTCGTCACCATCGGCGCCTACGACGGCATCCACCTCGGTCACCGTGCGGTGATCGACCGGGTGCGGGTCTTGGCCGGCGAGCGGGGGCTCACCTCGGCGGTGGTCACCTTCGACCGTCACCCGGCGTCGGTGGTCCGTCCGGCGTCGGCGCCCCGGCTGCTCACCGATCCCGAACAGAAGCTCGAGTTGCTGGCCGCGACCGGGGTGGACCGCACCCTGCTGGTGCGCTTCGACGAGCGGCGGGCGTCGGAGACCCCGGAGGACTTCGTCGCCGGGGTGCTCGTCGAGCGGTTGGCCACCAAGCTCGTCGTGGTCGGCGAGGACTTCCACTTCGGTAGTCAGCGCCGCGGCAACGTGGCGCTGCTGCGCGAGCTCGGCCCCCGTCACGGGTTCGAGGTCGCACCGGTCGAGCTGCTCGCTCGGGTCGACGGCGTCGACGAGCCGGTGTCGTCGACGGCCATCCGCCGGGCGCTCGCCGGCGGCGAGGTGGACGTGGCCGCCCGGTTGCTCGGCCGCCCGTTCGAGGTGCGCGGCACCGTGGTCACCGGCGATCAACGCGGGCGCACGCTCGGCTTCCCGACGGCCAACGTCGAGATCCCGAACCAGATCTGCCTGCCCGCCGACGGGGTGTACGCCGGCTGGTACGAACGCCCGGACGGCTCGGTGCACCCCTGCGCAGTGAACCTGGGGCGCCGCCCGACGTTCTACGCCCATGCCGATCACTCGCTGCTCGAGGCCCATCTCCTCGACGCCGACGTCGACCTCTACGGGGAGTCGGCCAAGGTCCGGTTCGTCGCATTCCTGCGCAGCGAGCGCAAGTTCGCCGGGATCGAGGCGCTGGTGCAGCAGTTGCGCAGCGACATCGGCGCGACGCGACGCGCGCTCGGGGTCTGAGCATCGGGTCGGCGCGGTAGCGTCGCCACATGGGTGAGCGGGACGCCGCGTCGGCCGAGGGCGAGTGCGTCGAACTGCTCTCGCAGCTGATCCGTAACGCGTGCGTGAACGACGGCACGGTCGCCTCGGGCTTCGAGCGACGATCGGCCGACGTGCTCACCGGGGTGCTCGAGGGTGCAGGCCTCGACCTGCAGCGCTTCGAGCCGGCGCCGGGGCGCACCTCGCTCGTCGCCCGGGTGCCGGGTCGGGTGGCCGGGGCGCCGTCGCTGGCGCTGGTCGGCCACACCGACGTCGTTCCGGTTTCGGTCGACGGCTGGCGGGAGGACCCCTTCGGCGGCGAGGTGATCGACGGGGAGCTGTGGGGCCGGGGTGCGGTCGACATGCTCAACCAGACGACGACCATGACCGTCGCCGTGCGCCGGCTGCTCGCGAGCGGCTGGCGCCCCCGGGGCGATCTCGTGCTGGCACTCGTCGCCGACGAAGAGGCCGGATCGGTGCACGGTGTCGAATGGCTCCTCGAACACCAGCGTGAGCACCTGTGGGCCGACAACGTCCTCACGGAGGTCGGTGGCCCGGTGCGGCGCCACGGCGATGCCGTCCACGTCGACGCTCACGTCGGGGAGAAGGGCGGTGCCGGGTTCGCCGTGCACGTGCACGGCACGCCCGGGCACGGCTCGATGCCGTTCGGGGCCGACAATGCGCTCGTGCGCGCCGCCGCGGTCGTGCAGCACCTCGCCGCGCTCCCGCCGTACCGCGATCTGGGCGGGCTGTGGCCGTCCTGGGTGGCGGCGCAGGGGTTCGACCCGGCGCTGTCGGCGGCGCTGGTCGATCCCGACCGGGTGGACGTCGCGCTGGCGTCGCTCCCGCCCGACACCGCCCGGCGCGCGCACGCCTGCTGCCATGCCACCCTGTCCCCCAACGTGATCCGCGGTGGGGGCAAGCGCAACGTCGTGCCCGACCACGTCGTGGTCGAGGTCGACATGCGGCTGCTCCCGGGCGACGACCCCGAGGCAGCGCTCCAGCGGGTGGAGGACTGGCTGGCGCCGTTCGGCCCCCAGGTGGTGCTCGAGCGCCAACGGCGCGGCGAGGGCACGGTGTCGCCCACCGACACCGAACTGTGGCGGGTGCTCGGCGCGGCAGCCGCAGCGGTCCATCCCGGAGCGACGCTGCTCCCGGCCCTGTTCGTCGCCGCGACCGACGCCCGCTTCTACCGCCGGCAAGGCGCGGTCGCCTACGGCTTCAACGTGTTGTCGGACGCCATCACCCCGGAGCGGTACTGGTCGATGTTCCACGGCAACGACGAGCGCATCGACGTCGAGAGCCTGCGGCTGTCGGTGCAGGCTTGGGAGTCGGTGTTGCGCGGCTTCCTGTCCTGACCGCCCGCCCGGTGCGCTACGCCGCCGGCCAGATCAGGGTGCCGTCGGCGGCGAACACGCCCCGGCCCAGGGCTTCGTCGAACGTGCCGTCGGTCTTGGGCCGGGTGCCGAACACGCCGGCCGCGAGGTACACGTCGACCTGCTTGACCAGATCGGTCCCGTCGACCACCCCGACCCCCTGACCCTTGGGTGTCGAGTCGGCCACGATCTTGGACTCGACCTTCCAGCGGTACCGCTCACCGGCGTCGGACAGGAAGTTCTTGTTCCCGCCGGCCGTGATCAGCTTGAAGCTGATCGTGACCGCCTCGTCGGGGTTGGCGATGGCGTCGGCGATGCCCTTGCGGGTGGCCCGCACGAAGTCCTGTGCGGCCGTCGGGTGCTCGGTGAGGAACTTGCGGTTCGTGTAGATCACCCCGAACGAGGCCGGGATGCCCTCCTTGGCCGGGTCGAACACGCCGTAGGTGACGCCGGCGGCGTCGAGCTGACCCGGCTCGTTGGACTTGTAGACCGGTAGCGCGTCGATCGGCAGCTTCCAGTGCGCCTTGGGGTCGAAGCCGTCGAGGATCACCTCCTTGGTGTCCGCCTTGTGCTTCACCCCGGCCTTGGCGAGCATCGCCACCTGTGACGGCGGGAGCGCTCCTTTCACCCCGATCGTCTTGCCCTTCAGGTCGGCCAGGCTCTTGATCCCGTTCTCCGGCTTGTACAGCAGGGCGTCGACGCCGACCTTGCCGTCGTGCACCACGGCGACGAGATCGGCACCGTCCTTGTTGAACGTGAGCATCTCGACGTACGAGCCGGCCGAGGCGAACTGTGCCTGGTTCGCGGCCACGAGCGGGTAGTTGGCCGTCGAGAACGAGGAACGGATCTCGACGTCGAGGCACATCGTCGTGAAATACCCCTTCTCCTTGGCGACGACCGCGTCGACGATCCCGGCGGCGGCGGCGAAGTCGAAGCCCGACAGGTAGGTGATCTTGCCGGCCTTGCGGTTCGCGGCGCAGCGCTCGGGCGAGATCCCCGACGTGCTCACCCCGGCCGTCGCCGCCGTCGTGGCCGGCGTCGCCGCACCGCTCGTGGCGCTGGTCGGGGTGCTCGTGGTCGCCGCCGTCGTGCTGTCGTCGCCGCAGGCGGCAAGGAGCGCCCCGGGCATCGCCACGAGCGCAGCGCCGAGGGCGGCGTGCCGAAGGGGTCGGTTCATGACCTGAACCTACCGATCGGGTTCCGGTCGACCCAATCCACTCACCCGCTCGGCGAGGCCGACGAGGCCGAGCCCGGCCAGGCCGAGCGCTCCCATCGTGAACGTCGCCCCCCACACCTGCGGCGCAGCGTTGAAGTTGATCCCCTGTTTGATCGCCCACCCGAGGCCTTCGTCCACGAGCGCGAACCATTCGCCGAGCGCCGCGCCGATGAGCGACAGCCCGACGGCGGTGCGAGCCGCCGCGAAGAGGTACGGCACCGCGTGGGGGACCCGCAACCGCCACAGCACCTCCCACCAGCGGGCGTCCACGCTGCGCAGCAGTTCGAGGGTGTCGGGGTCGACGGAGCGGAGACCGCTCGCTGCGCCGAACAGGAACGGCACGAAGCACACGAGCGCCGTGATCACCACGATCGGACCGAGCCCCGGGCCGAGCCAGAGCACGATCGCCGGGGCGTACCCGATGATCGGGGTGACCTGGACGAGGGTGGCCACCGGTGCCACGGCACGGTCGACGACCCGCAGGTGCGCCATCGGCACGGCGATCACCGCACCCGCCACCGCCCCCACGGTGAGCCCGATCGCGGCCTCCCGAGCGGTGGCCCACCCGTTGCGCAGGAAGAACCCGGGGTTGGCGACCATGTCCGACACGATCCGCGACGGCCGGGGCAGTGCGAACGCCTTGATGTCGAACGCCACGACGGCGAGTTCCCACAGGCCGAGGAACGTGACGACGCCGGCGAGCGGCGCCAGCACGCGCCCGGCCCCGCCCAGGGCCCGGCCCAGCGCGCGGCTCACGGCGCCATCGCCCGGTGGAGCGCCCGGCGGATGGTGGCGACGTGGCCGAGGAACACGACGGAGTCCTCCTGGGCCTCGTGGCGGGGTCGCTCCAGCTCGATCGTCTCGACCGCAACGATCCGGCCGGGTCTCGGGGCCATCACCACCACCCGGTCCGAGAGCATCACCGCCTCGGCGATCGAATGGGTGACGAACACGATCGTCGACCGATGATGGGACCACAGCCGCAGCAGCAGGTACCGCATCTCGGCCCGGGTGATCTCGTCGAGCGCAGCGAACGGCTCGTCCATCAGCAGCACGGGCGCGCCGAGGGCGAAGGCCCGCACCAGGCTGACGCGTTGGCGCATCCCGCCGGAAAGCTGCCGCGGTCGGGCGTCGAGGAACTCCCCGAGACCGACCTCGCGCAGGAGATCGTCGATCGCAGCGTCGTCGAGGACCGGGTGCCGCTC
Organism: Acidimicrobiales bacterium; assembly: GCA_044370695.1. Taxonomy (GTDB): domain Bacteria; phylum Actinomycetota; class Acidimicrobiia; order Acidimicrobiales; family Ilumatobacteraceae; genus JBEIFW01. Next base: position 8,433 of record JBILVB010000051.1, read on the forward strand.
GGCGCCCCGGTTCGCCCGCACGAGCAGTCGGGCGTTGTCGCGCACCGAACGCCAGCCGAGCAACGCCGGGCTCTGGGGTGCGAGCGCGAACGACTTGGCGGCACGCGCCGCCACCGGGTCCTGCCCGTCGACGCGCACCGAGCCACGGTCCGGCGCGAGCAGTCCCCCGACGAGCCGGACGAGGGTCGACTTCCCGCAGCCGCTCGGCCCGATCAGACTGACGATCTCGCCCCGTGCGACCGACAGGTCCACGCCGGACAGCGCCGTCACCGGGCCGCGCCGGGTGGCGAACGCCTTGGCCACCTGCTCGACCTCGACGAACCCCGGCATCGCAGTGACGGTAGTTCGGAGCGGGTCGCTGCTAACCTTCCAGGGTCCGTCGCGGCCCAGGCTGCGGCGCGATGCACGTCCGGTGCCGCCGGGGGTGCGCTCCTTTCTCGAACGTTCTCGGAAGGACGTCATGCCGAAGCAGTCCACCATCGAGGCGAATCGCCTCCACGCATCCGACACCGGTTCCCCGGAGGTGCAGATCGCCCTCCTGACCGATCGGATCAACCAACTCACCGAGCACCTGAAGCTCCACAAGAAGGACCATCACTCCCGGCGAGGCCTGCTCATGCTGGTCGGCCGGCGGCGGCGGATGCTCGACTACGTGCGAGCCACCGACGTCGAGCGGTACCGGGCCATCGTGGCCAAGCTCGGCCTGCGACGCTGACACTCTCCCCGACGGGCGGCCGGTGGGCCGCCCGTCGCCATAGGTAACCCGCTCCGGGCAGACCGGATCGGTTGCCGGTCGCCTCGGCCCCGCCTCGGTGGGACCCCGCCGACTGGGAACCGGCCGTCCGCCCCGACTCCGCCCGGATCGCCCGGGCGTGAAAGGACCCGTATGTCCGACCAGATCCGCCACGCAGCCGTCTCCGGCCCCGTGACCGGCACCGCCAAGACCCTCGCCTTCGAAACCGGCAAGCTCGCGCCGCAGTCGATGGGGGCCGTGCTGGCCACCATCGGCCAGACCACCGTGCTCGCCACCGCCAACGCTGCCAAGTCCGTGCGGGACGGCATCGACTTCTTCCCGCTCACCGTCGACGTCGAAGAGCGCGCCTACGCCGCGGGCAAGATCCCCGGCTCGTTCTTCCGCCGGGAGGGCCGTCCGACCGAACTGGCGATTCTCACCTGCCGCCTCACGGACCGGCCGCTGCGGCCGGCGTTCCCGGACGGCTTCCGCAACGAGACCCAGATCGTGCTCACGATCATCGGGGCCGACCAGGTCAACCCCCACGACGTCGTCGCCATCAACGCGGCGTCGGCGGCGCTGATGGTGTCGGGGATCCCCTTCGACGGGCCGATCGGCGCCGTGCGCGTCGCGTACAGCCAGGAGGGGGACTGGATCCCGCACCCCACCTTCGACGAAGGCGATGCCGCCACGTTCGAGCTCGTCGTCGCCGGCCGTGAGCTCGACAACGGCGACGTCGCCGTGATGATGGTCGAAGCGGGCGGCACCGAGAAGGCGTTCACCTACTTCGCAGCCGGCGCCCCCGCCGTCACCGAGGACGTGATCGCCGAGGGCCTCGAATCGTCCAAGAAGTGGATCAAGGAATCGATCGCCCTGCAGCGCCAGTTGGTCGCGCAGGCCGGCTCCCGTCCGCCGCTGCAGTACACGCCGGTGCTCGATTACGGCGACGACGTGTTCGCCGCCGTGGAGGCTCAGGCCGGCGCGGCGCTCACCGCAGCGGTGGCCATCGCCGGCAAGGCCGAGCGCAACGCCGCCACCGACGCGGCGAGCTCCTCGGCCGTCGCTGCGCTGGCCGGGCAGTTCCCCGGCCGCGAGAAGGAGATCAAAGAAGCGGTCCGCAGCCTGACGAAGAAGCTGGTGCGCAAGCGGATCGTCACCGAGGGGGTGCGCATCGACGGGCGGGGCCCGCGCGATCTGCGGCCGGTGTCGGCCGAGGTCGGCCTGCTCCCCACCGCCCACGGCACCGGGCTGTTCCAGCGCGGCGAGACCCAGGTGCTCAACGTCGCGACGCTGGCCATGCCCCGCATGAACCAGCTGCTCGACACCCTCACGCCGGACACCACCAAGCGCTACCTGCACCACTACAACATGGCGCCGTGGGCCAACGGCGAGGTGGGCCGGGTCGGCTCGCCGAAGCGCCGGGAGATCGGCCACGGCGCGCTCGCCGAACGGGCGCTGCTGCCCGTCGTGCCCTCGCAGCAGGAGTTCGCCTACACCTTGCGTCTCGTGTCCGAGGTGCTGTCCTCCAACGGTTCGACGTCGATGGGCTCGGTGTGCGCGTCGTCGTTGTCGCTCATGGATGCCGGCGTGCCGATCAAGGGCGCGGTGGCCGGCATCGCCATGGGTCTCGTCTACGAGGGTGGCGCCTACACCACCCTCACCGACATCCTCGGCGCCGAGGACGCGTTCGGCGACATGGACTTCAAGGTGGCCGGTACCGCCGAGGTTGTCACCGCCCTGCAGCTCGACACCAAGATCGACGGCATCCCCGCCGACGTGCTCGGCGCCGCGCTCCAGCAGGCGCGCGAGGCCCGCCTGGCGATCCTCGAGGTGATGAACGCCGCTATCGCCGGGCCCCGCACCGAACTGGCGGCGTCGGCTCCGAAGATCGTCAGCTTCACGATCCCGATGGACAAGATCGGCGAGGTGATCGGGCCCAAGGGCAAGGTCATCAACTCGATCCAGCAGGAGACCGGGGCCGACATCGCCGTCGACGACGACGGGGTCGTGGGCACGGTGACCATCGGCTCGATCGACTCGGCCAAGGTTGCCGAGGCCCGCCGCCAGATCGAGCTGATCGTGAACCCGCCCACGGCCAAGGTCGGCGAGGTCCACACCGGGCGCGTGGTGAGCATCACGAAGTTCGGGGCGTTCGTGAACATCCTTCCGGGCCGCGACGGCCTGGTCCACATCTCCAAGCTCGGCAAGGGTAAGCGGATCAGCAGGGTGGAGGACGCGCTCGAGCTCGGCCAGACCCTGCAGGTCCGCGTCGACGACATCGACCCGAACGGCAAGGTCAGCCTGTCCCCGTACGGCGAGGAATGGGAGTCGGCGGGCGGCATCGCCAACGAGCCGGCCGTGGCGCTCGCCGCGTCCGACGGCGTGGAGACCGTGTCGTTCGAGGAGTCCTTCGACGCCGAGATCGCCGGGCAGCTCGGCGACCTGGGCCCCGGCGGCGTCGCCGGCGGTTCCGACGGCGGTCGGGGCGGTCGCGAGCCCCGCGAGGCTCGCGACGGAGGCCGGCGCCGCCGCCACCGGTGAACCCCGACGGCGCGGGCGTCGAAGTGACCACGCTGCCCTCCGGGCTGCGGGTCGCGTCCGAGAACGTCCCCGGCGCCCGCTCCATCTCGGTCGGGGTGTGGGTGGGCGTCGGCAGCCGGGACGAACCCGACGGGTTGGCCGGGGTGTCCCACTTCCTCGAGCACCTGTTGTTCAAGGGCACCGCCGAGCGGTCGGCGCGCGACATCTCGGTCGCGATCGATCGTCTCGGGGGTGACCTGAACGCGTTCACCGGCAAGGAGTCGACGTCGTTCTTCGCCCGGGTGCCCGCAGGACACCTGCACGATGCGGTCGCCGTCCTCGGCGACGTGCTCACTCGACCGGCGTTGCGCGACGACGACATCGACAACGAGCGTCAGGTGATCCTCGAGGAGTTGGCGATGGACGCCGACGACCCCGAGGACCGCGTCCACACGCTGGTCGAGGCGTCGTTGTTCCCCCGCCACCCGCTCGGGCGCGAGACCGCCGGGCTCGTCGAGACGGTGGAGACGCTGCCCCCCGACGACGTCCGGTCGTTCTTCGGTCGGTGGTACCGGCCGGCGAACATGGTCGTCGCCGCCGCCGGCGCGCTCGAGCACACCGACCTGCTCGATGCCGTCACCCGGCAGTTCGGTGCCGCGGAGGGGGGCGAGCGCCCGCAGCGGCGCCGGCCGGGATCTCCGGTGCGATCGGTGGCGGCGCTGCGCCGCCGGACCGGTCAGGTCAACCTGGCAGTCGGGTTCCGGGCGCTTCCCCGTGAGCACCCCGATCTCGAGGCGCTCGAGGTGGCCAACCACGTGCTCGGTGGGGGGCTCACGAGCCGGCTGTTCGAGGAGGTACGCGAACGGCGCGGTCTCGCCTATGCCGTCTACTCCTCGACGGCGGCCTACGCCGACGCCGGGAGCCTCGTGGTGTACACGGGCACCGGCCCGGATCACGTCGACGAGGTGCTCGCGGTCGTGGCCCGCGAGGTGGCGTCGATCGCGGCCGGCGGGGTCAGCGCCGAGGAGCTCGACGTCGCCGTGGGGTCGCTGGTGGGCGCGTTCGTGCTCGGGCTCGAAGACCCGGGCAGCCGGATGGCCCGCCTCGGCGGATCGTTGTCGCTGCGCGGCACGGTCCGCTCCGTCGACGAGCAAGTGGCGCGCTACCGAGCGGTGGATGCTGCAGCGGTCGCCCGGGTCGCCGGCGCCGTGCTCGCCGGGCCGCGCTGCATCGCCTCGGTCGGTCCGTGGGGTCGAGCGTCACTCCAACGGTGGGCCTCCTGAGGTGTGGCGAGGGCGTCGTGGTGCGCCGGGAGCCCCCGTCCCCGTCGAGTTCCGCTTCTTCGACGCGCCGGCATGGGCGACGTTCAATCGGGTGCTGCGCAAGCGCATGATCCGGGCCGGCGTGACCGGTCACGTCGAGCCACCCGGGGTGCTGGTCACCGACGACGGCGAGCGGCTGTCGCTGCTGAGCCTGGCCCAGGCCTGCAACGCCGCACCGGCGCGCCGGTGGGCCGGCCTGGTCGACGCCCACCTGGAACCGCTGCTCGCCGGCCCGCTCGCCCCGGTCGATCCCGCCGAGGCGCGCCGGTTGCTGAAGGTCCGCCTGATCCCCGACGATCTCGAACCCGGCGTGTCGGCGCCGTACGCGGCGGGCGTCCTGGCGGGGTTGGTCCTCGACCTTCCCCGGACCGTCGTCGGGGTGCGCCCCGCCCAGCTCGACGACTGGGGCCTCGAGCTCGGCGAGGCGTGGGAGCTCGCGTGGGCCAACGTGGGCGCGGAGCCGAGGCCCGAGGAGCTCGAGCGGTTGTCGATCGACGGGGCCGAGGTCGTGTCGGTCTACGGGGACAGCTTCTTCACGGCGTCGAAGGTGGCGTTCCTGTCCCGGGTGATCGGCCCGATCGGCTCGACGGGAGCGCTCGTCACGATCCCCCGCCGGCACACCCTGCTCGCCCACGTGTTGGGCAACGGTCCGGCCAACGCAGCGCTCGCCCCGCTGGTGCTCAACACCCGGCGTCTCCACGTCGACGGGCCGGGCTCGATCAGCCCCCACCTGTACTGGTGGGTCGACGGCGCCCTCGTCTGGGTGCCGGCCACCGTCGACGACGACGGACGCATCGAGGTCTACCCGCCGCCGGGGTTGGCCGAACAGCTCTGAGCGAGCGGGGATCAGGGGCCGATTCGGGCGGCCCGCAGCGCCGCGACGGCACCGGGTGGGCCGTCGAAGGTCACCTCGGCGGCGCCGGTGCGCCCGAACGACCACAGGAACAGCTCGGGGACCGTGCCCCGCACGGTGACCCGGGCGCCGGATGCCATCGGTGTCGCGTCGATCGACCCACCGTCGGGTCGTTCCAGTCGCACACGAAGGGGGCGGGCGCGAGCCACGAGCACCGGCGCGCTCAGCTTCAGCCGGCGCCACAGCGCCGCGTCGCGCGCCGGGTCGGCCGGTCGGGGACCGAGACCGTTGGCGCGGCGGAGGTCTTCGTGATGGACGAAGAACTCGTGGACGTTGCCCGACTCCCGAGCGCCGGGCAGGCCGAGCGGCAGCAACGGCATCCCGGCGCGCAGGATGCCGACGAGCACGCCGAACGGGATGCGCTCGCGGGCGGATCGTTCGCGCCGTGCCGTGATGCCGTGCAGCGCCGGGAGCACGAGCCCGGGAAGGGCGGTGAGGTCGTGCTCGCGTACCCAGACGTGGGCGAGCAGGTCGTACGCGGTCCAGCCGGTGCACAGCGTGGGCGCGTCGGGGCCGAGTCGTTCCGCGAGATCGAGCATGGCGGCCCGCTCGGCCATCGCGACGCCTGGCACGCCGGCGACGCTACCGTCCCCGGCCATGCAGCGACGCGTGGGTGTGTTCGGGGCCGCAGGCCGCATGGGCCGGATGGTGTGCGCCGCGGTGGCGGGCGATCCCGCTCTCGAGCTCGTCGCCGCCATCGATCCCTTCGCCGCCGGCACCGTCGTCGAGGGGTGCACGGTGGTGGCCGAGGCCGGGCAGGCCGACCCGTTCGACGTGGCGATCGACTTCACCGTCGCCGACGCGGCCCGGGCCAACCTCGCGTGGTGCGCCGCCAGCGGCGTCCACGCCGTCGTCGGCACCACGGGCCTGTCCGACGCCGACCTCGACGTGTTCCGCACGTCGTTCACCCGCTCGAACTGCCTCGTCGCGGCGAACTTCGCGATCGGCGCCGTGCTGATGATGCGCTTCGCCGAGCTGGCGGCACCGTTCTTCGCCACGGCGGAGATCATCGAGTTCCACCACGACGCCAAGGTCGACGCGCCGTCGGGCACGGCGACGACCACGGCGGCCCGGATGGCTCGGGCCTCCGCCGACTGGGCGCCCGACCCCACCCGCCACGAGGTGCTGCCCGGCGCACGCGGCGGCGTGGGCCCGGCGGGCATCCGGGTGCACGGGGTGCGGATGCGCGGCATGTTCGCCCACCAGGAGGTGGTGCTCGGCACCGAGGGGCAGACGCTCACGATCCGCCACGACACGTTCGGGCGGGACTGCTACGCCCCGGGGATCCTGCTCGCCTGCAAGCGCATCGACGGACTCCCGGGCCTGACCGTCGGCCTCGACGGGGTCCTCGGCCTGTGAGCTCGCCGCGATGACCCGCTGGGCCGACACCCCGGGCGCGGCGACGGGCGATGCCTACGACGCGAAGTTCCGGGCGCTCGCCGACGCCGGCCACCACGTCCACGGTGAGGCGGACCTCGTCGCGTCGTACGGACCGAACCGGGTGCTCGACGCCGGCTGCGGCACCGGTCGGGTCGCGATCGAACTGGCCCGCCGCGGCATCGAGGTACTCGGCATCGACGTCGATCCTCGGATGCTCGACACGGCTCGGGTGAATGCGCCGACCCTGCGGTGGGTGCTCGGCGACCTCTCGTCGGGTGACCTCGCCGTCGGCGGGCTCGCTGCGGGCGAGCGCGGCGCAGGGCGCTTCGACGTCGTCGTCGCTGCCGGCAACGTGCTCGTCTTCGTCGCGCCCGGCACGGAGGCCGCCGTGGTCGCCTGCTGTGCCCGGGCCCTCGTGCCCGGTGGCCGGTTCGTCACCGGGTTCCAGCTGCGGCCGGGCGGCTACGGCCTCGAGGGGCCGGGCGGCCTCGACGCGCATGCGCTCGCTGCGGGCCTCGTGCTCGAGGACCGTTGGGCGACGTGGGAGCGGGCGCCCTACGCCGGCGGCGACTACGCCGTCAGCGTGTTCCGGGCCGGGTGACCCGCCCGGTTCGACCGGCGGGCGGTCACCGGTAGGCGGCCGAGGTGCCGTGCCGGCGGGCGAGCTCGGCCTTCAGCGCCGGGATACCGCCGAGCGAGGTGAGCTTGTGCGCAGCGAGCAGATCGCGCTGGGCGCGGACCTTGCCGGCGAAGGCGTCGGCACACAGCTCGGGTTCGAGGTTGGCTGCGGCGAGGATCGCGCCCGCGCCCCCGAGCATCCCGGCGTAGGCGAGCAGGGCCGCCGAGCCCACGTAGATCGGTTTGGTGAACGCCGCGAGCTCCTCGAGCAGGCGCGTGGGGTCGCCGCTGGAGTCCTTGAGCCCGGCCACCTTCAGCGCCTTGAGTTCGTCGATGGCGATCCCGGGCGCCGACTGGGCCGGGTAGTGGTAGGCGAGCACCGGCATCGGACCGGCGGCCCCCACCACCTCGCCGTAGAACTCCCGCACGTCGCCGTGATGGGGCGACAGCACGAGCGCCGCGTTCGCGCCGTGCTGCGCGGCCCGTCGGGTGAGGTTGGGGACGCTCACGCCGGCGGGGAGGTTCCCGGTGCCGAGGATCACCGGGACGCTGGAGCCGACCGAGGCCTTCACGGCGTCGAGCAGGTCGAGGCGCTCCTTCGTGCCGAGATGTGAGGCCTCGCCGGTCGTGCCGGCGACGACGACGGCGCTCACGCCCCGGTTGACGAGGTGGGCGGCGTGGCGTGCGGTGGCCTCGGGGTCGACGTGTCCGTGGTCGTCGAACACCGTGACCAGTGCGACGCCGACGCCGGTGAACACCGGTCCGTTGTTGGGCATCAGGCAGAACCCCTCTCCGCTCGGTCGAACGAACGGGGCCGGTGCCGTACCGGCACCGGCCCCGTCGAGATCGCTGTGCTCCGCAGGCGCTGCGGGACCGGACGCTTCTGGTCGGTCACCACGATCCCCTCGGCACGAGGGCACCGTAGCGCCGTTCCGACCGGCTGTCACCGAAGAACCGCGATGCGTGAGAACCTTGACGCACCCCGGACGACGTGTTCAGGGCCGGTCGTTCACCGTCGAGGTGGCATCGCCGTCCGGCCGGTCGAGATCGCCGTAGGGCGGGCCGTCGATGACCTCCTCGGCGACCTCCTCGGCCGCCGGAGCGAGTTTGCGCATCTGCAGGAAGACGAGCACCACGGCCGCGGCGGTGAGCGGCCACTGCAGACGCTGGATCCAACCCAGGAGCCACTCGAGGGGCGCCTTGAGCGCCTGGCCGAGGAACCAGAAGAACACGAGGCGGGTGATCACGCCGGCGACGAGCAGCGGGGCGTAGCGCCGAAGGGGGAGCCGACGGGACCCCGACAGCAGCGCCACGATGTTGGAGCCGACGAAGAACAGCACGACCGGGCTGCGGGCCCGGTCGAACCAGCGCTCGGTGCGCTGCACCGCGGACGGGATCGTGCCGCCGTTCTGGCGGGCCAGCCAGGATCGGCCGACGTCGCCGTAGTGGTACCCGATCGTGTAGATGACGAACGCCGGCAGCAGCAGGCGGACGAACCCGATCGCGAAGAACGCCGGCCAGTCGATGTCGGCGGCGATCGTCAGCAGCAGCACCCGGTTGCGGGCACCCATGGTGAGCAGCGCGGCGGGGAAGTCGTCGATGAGGGTCGGCGCCAGGATCGTGCCGAGGTTGGCGGCGAGGAACAGCAGCGCCCACGTCCCCAACAGGGCCGCAAGTCGACGATCGACAGGGCCCGAGTGACGGCGGAACACACCGGGACGCTATCTCGGTGGACCTGCACCCGGTGCGTCGAAGCGCCCCGAGCGTCGCCCGGAGTCGGTCAGAAACGGGACCCGCGGACCAGGCGTCCGGGGCGGGCGCCGGTGTCGGCGTCGCGCTCCCGGGTGACCGTGCCGGCGACCAGGGTCGCGAGGTACCCGGTGGAGGGCTGCAGGACGCGGCTGCCGCCGGCAGGGAGGTCGTGGCGGGTGAACGGCGGCTGGATCGTGAGCGCGTCGAGATCGATCACGTTGACGTCCGCCCGCATACCGGGGGCCAGCACCCCGCGGTCGGCCAGTCCGTAGAGCGCGGCGTTGTTGGCGGTGAGCTTGTGCACGACCTGCTCGAGCCCGAGGCGCTCGCCCCGGGTCCGGTCGCGCACCCAGTGGGTCAGGTGGAACGTGGGCATCGTGCAGTCGCAGATGAAGTTGACGTGGGCGCCGGCGTCGGAGAGCCCGGTGACGGTGTTGGGGTCGGCGAGCATCTCCCGGCACGGTTCGAGGGAACCGCCGACGAAGTTCGACCCGAAGATCGCGTAGAAGGCGCGCCCGTCGTCGGCGAGGTACAGGTCGTAGAGGTGCTCGATCGGGTCCTTGCCCAGTGCGGCGGCCTGCGCCGCGACCGAGCGGTCCAACGTGGGCTCGTAGTCGAGCGGGGCGGTGAGCGGGAACAGCACCGGGAGCGCCCGGGCGAACAGCGGGCCGATCGACTGCATCGAGCCCGGTCGGTCGGCCGGGACGTCACGCTCGGACAGCAGCGCCGTGCGCACCTCGGGCCGACGCATGGCCGCCACCCGGTCGGCGAGCGGCAGGTGCGCGAGGTCGCGCAGGTAGGTGGGGCGGCGCATGAACAGGTGGTAGGCGCTGAGGCTGGTCATGACCGTCACCGAGCGGGGCGCCACCTGCGGCCGTAGGCGCACCCCGGCCCGGTTGGCCTCGGCGGCGACGGCGAGCACCTCACGCCAGTGGTCGGGCGACTCGGCGATCTGGATCGTCGTGAACGTGACCGGCCGGCCGCTCGCGGCGGCGAGCCGGGCGAGCATCCGTGCTTCGGCCGCCGGCACGGCCCGCTCGCCGCCGAGGGCCTCGAGGGATCCGACCGTGCCGGCCGGGATCGCCTCGATCACGCCGCGGCCGGCGGCGCGCATGGCGCCGGCGATGGCAGCGAGCTCGGCCTCGGCGGCGAAGGTGCCGGGCACCGGCACGCCGTCGAGGGCGCGGTGCCCGATCGTGCGCGAGGTCGAAAAGCCGAGCGCACCGGCCTCCATGGCCTGCCGGGTGAGCTCGGCCATCGTGGCGAGTTCCTCGGCCGACGCATCGACGTCGGCCCGGCCGCGCTCGCCCATGGCGTAGAAGCGCAGGGCGCCGTGCGCGAGCTGTGCCCCGACGTCGATGCTCCAGCGGCGAGTCCCGAGATGGTCGAGGTAGTCGCCGAAGCTCTCCCACGCGCCCCACGGCATCCCCTCGTGGAGCGCGGTGCCCGGGATGTCCTCCACCCCTTCCATCAGCTCGATCAGCGCCTGCTCGGTGCCGGGTCGTACGGGGGCGAAGCCGACGCCGCAGTTGCCCATGACGAGCGTGGTGACGCCGTTGGTGGCCGAGGGCTCGAGGTCCTCGTCCCAGGTGACCTGGCCGTCGTAATGGGTGTGCACGTCGACCCAGCCCGGAGTGACGATCGCACCGTCGGCGTCGATGCGCCGGTGCGCCGGGCCGGTCACCCGGCCGCCGACCGACACGATCCTGCCGTCGCGGATCGCAACGTCGCCGACCGCGGCCGGCGCCCCGGTCCCGTCGACCACCCGACCGCCGCTGATCACCACATCGAGCATCGTCCGACCTTTCGCCGAGCCAGCTCGACCCAGAGTACCGGCGGTTCGCCATCCGGGCCCCGGCCCGGTGGCGCGTACCATCAGCACCATGCGTGGCTTGATGCAGGACTTCCCGCTCACCCTGGTGCACCTGTTCGACCGGGCCGAGCGGCTCTTCCCGACCCGGACGATCACGACGGTCACCGGCACCGGCGAACGGGAGCGGATCAGCTACGGCGTCTGGGCGGCACGCACGCGACGACTCGGCGGGGTGCTCGACGCGCTCGGCATCTCTGCCGACGGCCGGGTGGCCACGTTCGGTTGGAACTCCGCCCGCCACCTCGAGCTCTACTTCGCGGCGCCGTGCTCGGGTCGGGTGCTGCACGCGCTGAACATCCGGCTGTTCGCCGAGCAGCTGACCTACATCGTCAACCACGCCGAGGACGAGGTGATCTTCGTCGACCGGTCGCTGACGCCGCTGCTGTTCCCCCTGTTGCCCACGTTCACCACCGTGCGCCATCTCGTGGTCATGGACGACGGCAAGGGCGAGGTCCCCGCCAACCCCACTTCGATTCCCGTGCACGACTACGAGACCCTGCTCGCGGCGGCGGCACCGGTCGAGTTCCACGTCGCCGACGAGGGGCTCGCCTCGGCGATCTGTTACACGTCGGGCACGACGGGCAACCCCAAGGGGGTCGTCTACTCGCACCGGTCGTCGTTCCTGCATTCGATGGGGCTCATGACCGCCGACTCGCTGGCGGTGTCCGAACGCGACGTCGTGCTCCCGGTCGTGCCGATGTTCCACGCCAACTCCTGGGGTCTGCCACACGCCTGCGCCGGGGTCGGCGCCTCGCTCGTGATGCCGGGGCCCGACCTGTCGCCGGGGAACATCGCCCGCTTGATCGTCGACGAGCGCGTGACGCTCACCGCCGGGGTCCCCACGATCTGGATGGGAGCCCTGGCGGAGCTGGCCGGCAAGGACACCTCGGCCCTGCGCGGCGTGATGTGCGGCGGCTCGGCGGTGCCCAAGGCGCTGTCGGAGGCCTACCGGGCCCAGATCGGGCTGCCGATCCTGCAGGGCTGGGGGATGACCGAGACCCAGCCGCTGTGCACGGTCGGGCGGATCAAGGCGAGCGTGGCCGACCTCGACGAGGACGCCCTCGCCGACGTGCGGGCCGCGCAGGGCCTGCCGGCGGTCGGGGTCGAGTTGCGCATCGTCGAGCCCGACACGATCGACGTGCTGCCGTGGGACGGCAAGAGCTCCGGCGAGCTGCAGGCTCGCGGTCCGTGGATCGCGGCCAGCTACTACAACGACGAGCGCGCCGGTGACAGCTTCACGAGCGACGGGTGGCTGCGCACCGGTGACGTCGCGGTGATCGACCCCGAGGGGTACGTCCGCCTGGTCGACCGCACCAAGGACCTGATCAAGTCGGGTGGCGAGTGGATCAGCTCGGTCGACATCGAGAACGAGCTGATGGGCCATCCGAAGATCGCCGAGGCCGCCGTGATCGGGGTGCCGCACCCGAAGTGGGACGAGCGCCCGCTCGCGTGCGTGGTGGTCCGGGCGGGCGAGACGTTGAGCCCGGCCGAGGTGCTCGAGTTCCT
>JBILVB010000199.1:0-6349 GCA_044370695.1 Acidimicrobiales bacterium
ACTGGCGGCTCGACGAGTTGTACTGCGCCGAGCGCGACACCTACGACGTCGCGTGCAACTGGAAGCTCGCCATCGACACGTTCGGCGAGACGTACCACTTCCCGGCCCTCCACCAGAACACACTCAGCCTCGGGTTCCACGGCAACGTGTCGTGCTACGCCACCTTCGGCCGCAACCACCGGTTCGTGCTCTGCCGCCGGGCGATCGACCAGATGCGAGAGCTGCCACGTTCGGAGTGGAACATCGCCGTGGCCACGCTGCCGGCGTACTGGCTGTTCCCCAACGTCCAACTGCTGCCGTCGATCGATGGCTGCTTCCTCATCCGGGCGTACCCCCATCCCTCCGATCCGGGCCGCCACACCAGCCAGATCGGTCTTCACCAGCGGCGTGCGACCACCGCAGGCACGGGTGACCCGCACGACGCCGACCTCAAGCAGCGAGTCCTGGCACAGCGGTTCGCCTCGATCATCCGCGACGAGGACTACGTGATGGCCGCCAGCCAGCAGGCCACCGCAAACAGCGGAGCCCTTACCGAGGTGGTGTTCGGCCGCAACGAGCCTGCGCTGCACCACTACCACAACACCTACCGAGCGGCCCTCGGCATGGAGCCGCTCCCGCTGCTCTCGGACATCGACGCCTGACGCCGGCGCGGGCGAGCCGAGGCGCTGCCCCCTCAGGGCGCCACGCTCGCCTGCAGGCACCGCACCGAGTTGAGCGCCATCGACAGCACGCGTTCGGGTTCGCCGGTGACGGCGAGTCGGGGCACCCGGCGGCGGATCTCGTCGAACATCACGGTCATCTCACGGCGGGCCAGGTTCGCGCCCAGGCAGAAGTGGGGCCCACCGGCGCCGTAGCCGACCTGCTGGGGGTGCACGGGCCGGCGGACGTCGAAGCGCTCCGGCCGATCGAACACGGTCTCGTCGCGGTTCGCCGACGGGTACCACAGCGCCACCTTCTCGCCCGCGCGGAGCGTGACGCCGTGCAGTTCGACGTCCTGGGTGAGCACCCGGCACATGTTCGAGATCAGCGGCTCGCAGCGCACGATCTCCTCGAGGGCGGTCGCGGCGTGGCGGTCGAAGTCGTCGAACCAGATCCGGCGCTGGTCCGGGTGCGCGGTGAGCAACCGCAGGCCGTGGGTGATCGCGTTGCGTGTCGTCTCGTTCCCTGCGGAGAGCAGCAGGATGAAGAAGTTGGCGAACTCCTTCGTCGTCAGCCGCTCGCCGTCCACCTCGGCCTGCATCAGCGCCGTCGTCACGTCGTCGGCCGGTCGCGCCAGCCGTTGCCGTCCGAGCTCGACGGCGTAGTCGGCGATCTGGCGAAACGCGCGGGCCGCGCCGGCGACGCCCACCGCCGGATCGTCCGGCGAGACGGCGAGGTTCGTCCATTCGAGCATCAGCCCGTGATCCGGCTCGGGGACGCCGAGCATGCCGCAGATCGCCCGCAGCGGGAGCCGGGCGGCGAGCTCGGCGACCACGTCGAACTCGGTGCCGTCGCCGAAGCGGTCGAGCACGTCGTCGATGATCGCCGCCGCGATCGCCCGCAGACGGGGTTCCTGCGCCTCGATCTGCTTGGGTGTGAAGCCGCTGGCGACGAGGCGGCGCAGCCGTGCATGCTCGGGCGCGTCGAGGTTGATCATCGACGGGTAGAACTCGCCGAGCTCGTCGGGCATCTCCTCGATGTCGATCGTCACCCCGGAGCAGAACACCGCCGGTGTCCGGCTCGCGTGCCAGATGTCGTCGTAGCGCGTGAGGGCCCAGAACTCGGTGCAGGCCCGATCGAACCCGCTGCGCCGGGGCGGGTACCACCGGACCGGATGGTGGCGGCGCAACTCGGCGAAGACCCGCTCGCGGTGCTCCGGCGAGGCCGACCAGAACGCGGAGTCGGCGAGATGCTCGGCATCGAGGTCGATCGGGTCGTGCGCCATGACCGCAGCACAACCGTGTGCTCCCCGCAGCGCCCGGTAGATCCTGGTTGCAGGGGTAGATTCTGGCCGTGCCGGCCTCGGTGCAGATCGTCGAGCGCCGTGGCCCGCGTGGCCGAGCAGGCCGCTTGGTGCTCGCCGGCCGAGCCACCGCCAGCCGCGGGCCGCGCCCGGGCGTCGACGTGCGCTTCGGGATGTTCGGCTGCACGCTCGTCACCGCTGGCACCGGTCGCTACGTCGACGACCACCACGACCTGGCGCTCGGGCCGGGGAGCGCCGTCCTCGTCGTGCCCGGCCACCGGCACTGGTACGGCGCCGACCCCGGTGGATGGGACGAACGGTTCGTCGTCGCCGACGGTCCGCTGTTCCACGCGGCGGCCGAGCACGGCCTGCTCGACATCGCCGACCCGGTCCGCCGGCTCGACGACCACGCCGTCTGGGCCGCTCGGTTCGACCACTTCCTGTTCCGGCCCGAACCGACCACCGGTGCCGGGCGCGACGCCGAGGCGGCGATGGTGCTCGCCCTGCTGGCCGAGATCTTCGGCGAGCGATCCGCGCCGCAAGCCCGGCCGCCGAGCGACTGGCTGGATCGCTCGACGGCCCTGCTCGGCAGCGAACTGGGCGAGGCGCGAACGCCTGCCGAGGTCGCCGCCGCCGTCGGGATGCCCTATGAGACGTGGCGACGGGCCTTCCGGCGCCGGATCGGGGTGTCGCCGGCCCGCTACCGGCTCGACCGCCGCCTGGCTGCCGCAGCCGACCGCCTGCTCGGCAGCGCCGACAGCGTGCGGATCATCGCGGCCGACCTCGGCTTCGCCGACGAGCGTCATCTCGTGGCGCGCTTTCGCGAGGCCTACGGGTGCACGCCTGCGGCCTTGCGCACCAGCCGTCGGTGAACACCGAGTACGGCGGGACGGTTCGAGCCTCGGGCGGCACCTCGACCGGCACGAGTCCGCTCAGGACCTCCCGGCGTAGCCGAGCACGATCTCGGCGATGCGTGCCCCGTGGGTGTCCTGGAGGAAGTGGCGGGCGTCGTCGAGGGCGTCCCACGTGGCGTGGGGGAGGCGCGCCCGCCACGCCTCCCCCCAGTCGCCGGTGAACACCTGGTCGGCCATGCCCCACACGAAGTGCACGGGACGGGTGGTGGCGTTGATCACCTCGAACAGGCGGGCCTGGGATTCGGCGCCGCCCCGGCGGGCGTCGTGGACGGGGATGCTGAGCGGGAACTGCCTCGGTCCCGTCACGCCTGGCTCACCGAGACCGGCGAACGGGGCGTCGTAGGCGCGCCGCACGGCGTCGGCCTCGGGTGCCAGCGGTGCCGGGCGGCCCTGCAGGGCGGGTGCCAGCGCCTCCTGGGGTGTGGCCCGTCCGGTGCCGATGACCATCAGCGTCCCCCAGCCGAACGATGCCGGCACGTGGTCACGGAACAGGCCTCCGGGCAGGTTCTGCTGGATCCAGGTCCGGATGCCGGGCGAGTACTCGTAGCCCTCGTGGTGCAGCCACGTGTTCATGATCACGAGCCGGGAGAAGCGCTCCGGCGCCGTGGCCACCTGGGCCAGCCCGATCGGTCCGCCCCAGTCCTGCACGAACAGGGTGATGTCGCGCAGATCGAGGGCCGTGATCAGCCGCTCCAGGTTGGCGGTGTGACGGGCGAGGTCGTACCAGGCCGGATCGGTCACCTTGTCGCTGCGGCCGAAGCCGATGTGGTCGGGGGCGACGCAGCGGAACCCGGCGGCCAGCATCGGCGGGATGACGTGCCGGTAGAGGTAGCTCCAGGTGGGCATGCCGTGGATCATCAGCGCCACCGGCGCGTCCCGGGGCCCCTCGTCCACATAGTGCATCCGCAGCCCGTCGAGATCGAACCAACGTGCCTCGAAGGGAAACTCGGTCAGCGAGTCGAAGTTGGCGTCGGGGGTCCTCAGCCGTGGGATGGCGTCCACGGTTGCGGTTCTAGCGCCTGGCTGAACCGGCGGGACGGCCGCTCGGCTCAGAGGCCGGTCGGCGTCCTGCGGGCGACGGCCTGCTCCACGGTGGCCAGCAGCCACTGGTGGGCGTGGTCGTGATGGTGGCGGTCGTGCCAGATGACCTCGACCCGAACACCGGGCAGCGGGAGCGGGGGCGCGAACGACACCAGGGTGGCCGGGGTCGCGAGGAGGTCGACGAGTCGCCGGGGAGCGAGCGTGGTGAGGTCGCTGGTGAGGCACATGCCGACCGCTGCGGTGAACGACGGCACCACGGCCGTCACCTCGCGGCGCAAGCCGCGCTCCGCGAGCAGTTCGTCGATGGGACCCTGCGCGATGCCCCGACGCGAGGTCACCACGTGGTGCAGCCCGGCGAAGCGCCGCGGGGTGATGCGCAGGGCGGCCATGGGATGACCGGCCCGGATGACGCCGACGAGGTGCTCCTCGACGAGCGTCCGGCGGTGGAGGTCGTCCGTGAGCCCGGCGTAGGAGCCGATGGCGAGCGACACGTCGCCCCTGCGGAGCCCGTCGAGATCATCGGTCGTCTCCGTCTCGAACCGGAGCCGGACCCCGGGGGCCAGCTCGCCCACGACGCTCAGCCAGGCGCCGGCGAGCACGGCCATGATCACCTCGTTCGTGCGGATGGTGAAGGTGGTCCTGAGCTGTCCGGGGTCCAACGTCGCCGGGCGGCCGACGGCGCGGGCGATGGCGGCGACGGCGGCGTCGAGCTCGGGAAGCAGCTCGACGCCCCGGGGCGTGATGACCAGTCGGCGGCCGGCGCGGACGAGGAGCGGATCCCCGAACGTGGCCCGGCAGCGGTCGAGCGCCCGACTGGTGGCCGGGACCGAGAGGTGCAGCCGGGCGGCGGCGCGGGTGACGCTTCGCTCCGTCAGCAGCACCTGGGCGATGGGCAGCAGGTTCAGATCCATGGCTTGCACGACGTGCAATGTAGATGTTGCTGTCATTGCAGTAGACGGGAACCACGACCATCCGTACCGTGCAGTCCATGAGCGAAACCCAGACCCTGGCCCTCCCCGCCGCAGCCCCTTCCGCACACGTCAATCACGTGTTCTTCATGCACGTGCGCACGACTGCCTCCTGGCTGGCCCTCACCCCGAACGAGCGCTTCGCGTTCCTCGGTGAGACCATCGCCCCGATCCTCGGCCGCCACCCCGACGTCTCCATGCGGTTCTTCGACAGTGAGGCCTTCCACGCCGGCTGCACCGACGTGGTGATGTGGGAAACGGCCTCGATCCTGTCGTACCAGGCGATCGTCGAGGAACTCCGCGAGACGCTGTTCTGGGGCGGATACTTCGAGATCGTGGACATCGTCGCCTCGATCGAGAACGCCTACGCGCTCCACTACCGGGTCGATCCGCTGTGAACCTGCGCCGATCGGATCGGGATCGTCGGCCGTCACCGCCGTCGTGAGCCGGATCGTCGAACGGCTGCGGGCCAAGCTCGTGCCGATGGAGGTCCTGGTCACCGGCGTCGAAACGGCTGCCGTCGGCTGCATCGACGTGCGGTTCGTGGCTCCCCGGCCCTTCGCCGCCGGCGACGTGCTGGCCGTACGGGTCGGGGGAAGAGGTGGTGCGGTCGGGGGCACCTGGCGCCGGTACACGGTCGCCGACACGGAAGGGTCCACCGGCCGCCTCGTCATCGAGCGCAACGAGATCGGTGCCGCAGCGGTGCTGTTCGCCGGGCTCCGTTCCGGGGACCGTCTGCTCGTACGTGGTCCCGAGCCGGCCGTCCTGGCCCCCGAGGGCGCGGGCCCGATCGTCGTCGTGAGCGACCTCACGGGGCTGGCCACGATCACCGCCGTCGTTCGCCGTTCGCGCGACGGTGGGCGCCGTGACCGGGTCGAAGCGGCGGTCGTGCTCGACGACCACGCCGACGAGCGTTCGGCGGGCGCGATCCCCGTCCGCTCGGTCGGCGAGTTGCTCCGCGACGGACCCGACGAGCTCGCCGTGCTGCGCCGAAGCGCCGAGCTCGACGACTGGATCACCCAGCGGTACCGGGCCCATGCCGACGGTCTCCGGTTCCTCGCCGTCGGCGGACATGACCTGACGACGTCCGCTCGCCGGGCGGCGCGGGCTGCCGGTGCACGGCCTGGCCTGCTCCGGACGCGCACCTACTGGAAGCCGGGGAGGACCGGGCTCGAGTGATCTCCCGGACCCGACACCCGACGCGACGCCGCGATCCGCGAGGGGCCGGGCTCACGTCCCGGTGTCGACGACGGGCAGCAGCAGTGCGCTCGGGTGCTGGCCGCCGACGTGCACGGTCTCCCCGATTCGGTGGTCGAATTCGTCGCTCGTGATTTCGAGCCGACGACTCGGCGGGTCAGCCCTCGTCGGGTTTCGCCCGCACGACGGGGTCGTGGCCGACCTCCGCTTCGAGGTCGTCGACGATGTCCTCGAGGGAGTCGTGCTCGACGCCGGGGTGCGCCAGTCGAGTGGCGGCGCGTGCCCGC
>JBILVB010000206.1:0-6108 GCA_044370695.1 Acidimicrobiales bacterium
CAGCGAAGCGCGCCAACAGACAGCTGAGGCCGGGGGCGAAGGCGGCGCCGACCAACACGGTCCGTTCCGAACGCTCGGCATCCTTGCCCAGGTCCAGCAGCTCTCGCGTGTCACGCAGATCGTCCGACGTGCTCACGACGTGCGCTCCGAGGGCGAGGGCCGAACGGGCGGCGGGGCCGTGGGGAGCCGGCATCGCCAACACGACGACGTCACACGGTTCGATCGGGAACGCGCCCGACATCCCGCGGGCCGTGCCGGCGAGCGATGCCGCCACCTGCGCCGCTCGGCCGGCGGCCACGTCGTGGAGCCGCACCTCGGCCACCTGGGGCGACACGGTGAGCTGGCGGGCCGCTCGCGCCCCGACAGCGCCGAGACCGACGACTGCGACCCGCACTCAGGCCGTCCGGTCGAACGGGATCTCCTGCCAACCGCCACGCTGCGGCGGCACGCCACCTCGCCCGCGCAGACGAACCAGCAGAGCGATGACAGCGGTTCCCGACACGGCCAGGAGCGCTCGGCGTACGGCCTTCACGTGGGGCTAGCTGGAATCGAACCAGCGACCTTCACATTATCAGTGTGACGCTCTAACCAACTGAGCTATAGCCCCGAACCGGGATCGGCAGGCTACCCGCCGCGAACCCGATGGCGTCAACCGGGTACCGCAGGTCCGGCATGCGATGCGACGCCGGCGGCCACCGTGGCGGCGGGCGGCGGGTCGTACGCGAGGACGACCTCTTCTTCGAGCACCGTCACCCGGATGCCGCCGACGAGGTCGGTGATGAGGTTGAACAAGATCGCTGCCACGACACTCGCCGCCGTTCCCGCCAACGCGAGCACTGCGCCGAGCCACAGCGCCGCACGGAAGATGACGTCGCCCTGCAACTCGAACGTGTCGAGCGCGAACAGCTCCTTCACGAACCCTTCGACGTTGGCGATCGTGCCGGTGGTCTCGGCGAGGTTCCACAGCAGCACCGACGCGACGAGCACCACGGCGTAGGCCACCGCCCAGAACACGAGCGCCACCTTGAACACCGACCAGGCATCGACGCGACGCACCACCCGGGACACCTTTCGCACCCGCGGCCGGCGCATCCGCCATCGCTGCCACGCCGACGGCGCCGGCCGGACCGGCTCGTGCGCGGTTTCGACGACGGGCTCGACCAGTTCCGCCGGCGCCGGTGGGGCGGCTGCCGGTGCCGCGACCAGGCTCACCGGCTCGGCCGGCCAGGATGGGTCTGGCGTGTCGGGATGGGCGGGGGCCGCCATCGCCGCCCCCGCATCGTCGGCCGTGGGTTCGTTCCACGAGGAAGCCTCGCTCGGCGGCGCCCAGGAGGTGAACGGCAGGTCTGCGTCCACCGGAACGTCGCTCGGCCGCGGCGGTCGTTCATCGATCCGTTCGGCCATCGGCGGGAGCTTACGGCGACGGGCTGTTCCGATGGCGGTCATCCGCAGGGGCCCAGACGAGTTCGGCGCGAGCTCGCGCCCGGGCACCTCCGACCTCGACGACGACCTCGACGACGTCACCGGACCGAACCACCGACGCCAAGGATGCGCCGTTGGCTGCGGCCAACGGCGCCGCTGGCGCACCCATCGCCACGCCGAGTGCCACGGCGTCTGCGGCGTTGCGGGCCCTGGCTGCGTCGACCGCCGCTGCCGACAACCGGCCGACCGCACTGAGCGACACCGCGGCGACCGCGGCCACGGCCACCACGAGGACCGTCGCTCCTCCGGCCTCCGCGTTCAGGTTCGTACGACCAACCACGACACACCTCCGGTCCTGCGAGGCGGCGGACGCCGCAAGCGAGCGACCCCAGGTCGCCCGGGTGCGCTCAGTCGGCAGGCTCGGCGGCCTCGGCCACGATCGGCGCCACGGACGCCACCGACTGACCGTCGCCGAGGCTCATGACCCGAACCCCGGTGGCATCGCGACCCTGCACGGAGATCTCGCGGACCGGCATCCGGATGGTGACCCCCTCCGTGCTGACCGCCACGATCTCGTCGTCCTCACCGACCATGAAGGCCGCGACCACGGCACCCTTCAGCGAGGTCAGACGGATCGCCATCACCCCTTGGCCCCCGCGCCCCTGGACCGTGAAGCGAGCGGTCTCGGTGCGCTTGCCGTAGCCGGCCTCGGTCACCACCAGCAGTGCCATCTGCGGGCGTACGAGATCGCACGACACGACCGAGTCACCGGTCCGCAGGCGCATCCCTCGCACACCGGTGGCGTCGCGGCCCATCGACCGCACGTCGGACTCCGTGAAGCGGATCGCCATCCCTTGGCGTGACACGAGCAGGACGTCGTCGTCACCCGAGGTGACGACGACTCGTACGAGCTCGTCACCGCCGCGCAGGTGCAGCGCGATCAGGCCGTCGCGCCGGGACGAGGCGTACTCGGCGAACTCGGTGCGCTTCACGGTGCCGTCACGGGTGACGAACAGCAGGTAGCGCTCGCCACCGATCTCGCGCGTGTCGATGATCGCCTGGACCTGCTCGCCGACCTGCAGGGGCAGCAGGTTCTGGATCGGCATCCCCTTGGCCGTGCGCTCCCGCTCGGGGATGCGGTGCGCACGGAGGCGGTACACACGACCGAGGTTCGTGAAGAACAACAGATGGGCGTGCGCCGTCGTGTGGATCACGTGGCGGACCAGGTCCTCGTCCTTCAGCTTGGCGGCCGACACGCCCCGTCCACCGCGTGCCTGCGTACGGAACGCTGTGGCCTCGACGGTCTTCACGTACCCGGCGCCGGTCATCACCACGACGAGTTCCTTGTCGTCGATCAGGTCGAGGTCGTCGATCTCACCGATGTCCTGGGTGAGCTGCGCACGCCGTGGGGTGGCGAACTCCCCCCGGATCGCCACGAGCTCGTCGGTGATGGCCGCACGCTTGCGACCCTCGTCGGCGAGGAGCACCTCGAGCTCGTTGACCGTTGTGCGCAGCGCGTCGATGCGCTCCTCGATCTCGACCCGAGAGAGTCGGGTGAGCTGCCCGAGTCGCATGTCGAGGATGTGGTTCGCCTGGTCCTCGCTGAACACGTACGGCTCGGTCATCAGCCGGCCACGGGCATCTGCCCGGTCCTCGCTGGAGCGCACGAGGGCGATGATCTCGTCGATCACGTTGATCGCCCGCGCCAGGCCCTCCTGGATGTGGAGCTGGTGTCGCGCCTCGGCGAGCCGGTGCTCGCTGCGCCGGGTGATCACCTCGAGTTGGTGCGCCACGTAGGCGGTGAGCGCGTCGCGCAGGTTGAGCGTTCGCGGTACGCCGTCGACGAGGGCCACCATGTTCACCGGGAAGCTGGTCTGCAGCTGGGTGAGCTTGTAGAGGTTGTTGAGCACGACGTTGGGGTTCGCATCCCGCTTGAGCGAGAACACCAGCCGGGTCCCGACCTTGTCCGACGATTCGTCGTTGACATCGTCGATCCCGGTGAGCTCCCCGGCGGCGACCAGCTCGGTGGTGCGCTCAGCGATCGCATTGCAGCTCGTCTGGTACGGCAGTTCCGTCACGACGATCTGGTACCGGTCACCGCGGCGGCCCGCCTCCTCGATGACGGCGTTGGCCCGCATCTTCACCGAGCCCCGTCCCGTCCGGTAGGCCTCGGCGATCCCCACCCGGCCGAGGATCAGGCCACCGGTCGGGAAGTCCGGACCCTTCACGAACCGCATCAGGTCGTCGGGGGTCGCATCCGGGTTGGCGAGCAGATGCACCGTCGCGTCGATGACCTCGCCGAGGTTGTGCGGCGGGATGTTGGTGGCCATGCCGACCGCGATGCCTTGGCTTCCGTTGACCAAGAGGTTCGGGAAGCGGGCCGGGAGCACGACCGGTTCGGTGGTCTGCGCGTCGTAGTTCGCCGTGAAGTCGACGGTGTTCTCGTCGATGTCGGCGAGCAACCGCATCGCGATGGGTGCGAGGCGGCATTCCGTGTAGCGCTCGGCCGCAGGACCGAAATCCGGTGAGCCGTAGTTGCCGTGGAAATCGACCAGCGGGTGTCGCAACGAGAAGGGCTGGGCCATCCGCACGAGAGCGTCGTAGATGGCGGAATTCCCGTGCGGATGGAACTTCGCCATCGTGTCCCCCGTGACCCGGGCGCACTTGACGAACGGCCGGTCCGGCCGGAAGTTCTGCTGCTCCATGTCCCACAGGATCCGGCGGTGCACGGGCTTGAGACCGTCGCGGACGTCCGGCAGGGCTCGGGCGACGATGACCGACATGGCGTAGTCGAGGAACGACCGTTCCATCTCGGCTTGGATCTCGATGGGCTCCACGGCGGCGGGAGCCGGGATCTCCACCACGGCGTCATTGCCGTCCGGGGTCGCCGGCGGTGTCGGATCGGGGAGGTCGGGCGGGAGGTCGGTCATCTCAGATGTCCAGGAACCGGACGTCTTTCGCGTTCCGCTGGATGAAGGCCTTGCGGAGATCGACCTCGTCGCCCATCAGCACGCTCGTGATCTCGTCCGCGAGCGCCGCCTGCTCGACGGTGACCTGCAGCAGCGTGCGCCGGTCCGGATCCATCGTGGTGTCCCGCAGTTCGGCGGCATCCATCTCGCCGAGACCCTTGAGGCGCTGGAACTCCTTGCGGTGGTTCGGGTGGGCCTGCAGGAACTGGGCCTTGGCGAGGTCGTCTTTCAGGTAGCGCTTCTCCTTACCGACTTCGGTCGAATACAGCGGCGGCTGCGCGATGTAGATCATCCCGTTCTCCACCAAGGGCTTCATCTGCCGGAAGAAGAACGTGAGCAGCAAGGTGCGGATGTGGCTGCCGTCGACGTCGGCGTCGCACATGGCGATCACCTTGTGGTACCGGACCTTGCCGAGATCGAACTCGTCGCCGACCCCGCCGCCGATCGCGGTCACCAGGGCGATGATCTCGTTGTTCTTGAGCATGCGGTCGATACGCGCCCGCTCGACGTTCAGGATCTTGCCGCGGATCGGCAGGATCGCCTGGATGCGGGGATCGCGCGCCGACACGGCGGTGCCCCCGGCCGAATCGCCCTCCACGATGAACAGTTCGCACTCGCCCGGATCTCGACTCGAGCAGTCCTTCAGCTTCTCGGGCATCCCGGCCCCCGACAGGCCGGTCTTGCGACGAATGGCGTTGCGGGCGTTCTTCGCAGCGACGCGGGCGAGCGCGGCTGCCTGGGCCTTGCGCACGATCAGCTGCGCCTCTTTCGGGTTCTCCTCGAACCACTCGGCAAGCTTCGCGTTCGTGACCTTCTGCACGAGCGAGCGGATCGAGACGTTGCCGAGCTTCGCCTTCGTCTGGCCCTCGAACTGCGGCTCCCTCAACTTGACCGCGATGATCCCGGTGAGGCCCTCACGAATGTCGTCGCCGGTGAGGCGTTCGTCTTTTCCTTCCTTCAGCAGTGCACGGGCGAAGGCGTAGTCGTTGACCACCTTGGTGAGCGCAGAGCGGAAGCCCTCGACGTGCATGCCGCCCTCGGTGGTGGAGATGCCGTTCGCGTACCCGTGGATCGACTCGTAGTAGCCGGTGTTCCACTGGAGCGCGACGTCGACGGTCTGGTCGTCCTCCTCGGCGTCGAAGGTGACGACCTTGATGAACAGCGCTTCTTTCGAGGCGTTGAGATGGCGCACGAAATCGACGAGACCGCCGTCGTAGCGGAACACCTCGGTGTGTTCCCGGCCGGCACGTTCGTCGACGAACGCGATCTCGAGACCGCGATTCAGGAACGCCATCACCTGCAGGCGTTCGAGCACCGTGCGGGCGACGAACTCCACGCCCTCCTCGGACTGGAAGATCGTGGCATCGGGCCAGAAGGTCACGGCCGTGCCGCTGCGACGACCCGCCGGACTGTCACCGACGACCTGCAGCGCGGAGGCGACCTTGCCGCCGTCCGCGAACACCATTCGGTGGCGGGATCCTCCCCGGTCGATCTCGAGTTCGAGCCGTGTCGACAACGCGTTGACGACCGACACCCCGACGCCGTGGAGGCCACCGGACACCTTGTAGCCCTCGCCGCCGAACTTGCCGCCGGCATGCAGCACCGTGAGCACGACCTCGGCAGCGCTCTTGCCGGCGTGTGGCCCTTCCGGGTAGGGATCGACCGGGATGCCGCGGCCGTCGTCGACGACGCGGCACCCCCCGTCACCGGTGAGGGT
>JBILVB010000200.1:0-6300 GCA_044370695.1 Acidimicrobiales bacterium
ACCACAGCGTGTCGATCTCGGCGCGCACCCCCTCTTCGGTGGCGATGCGTGTCACCAGCTCGCCGAGGCCCTCGACGAGCCGGTCGAGCACGGCGCGCTCGAGATGCCGCATGTCGACACTGAACTCGGTGCGGCCGTTGACCGCGGTCGGCACACCGGGGTGCACCCGCCACACCCCGACGGTGGTGAACGCGTCGTTCGCGAGCCCGAGGTCACGCACGGCGACGGCCATCCGGGCCGCCGCCACGGTCGGATCGCGCCGCAGGGGGATCGGGGTGGCCCCGGCATGACACGCCTGGCCCTGCAGGCGCACCAGACGCCGCTCCACCCCCAGGATCCCGTGCAGGGCGGCGAGCCGGAGCCCGGCAGCTTCGAGCAGCGGCCCCTGCTCGATGTGCAATTCGGCCGAAGCCACGAGCGAGCTACGGATGTCGGACGCGCTCAGCACGGTGTCGAGCTCGACGCCGTGGGCGGCGACGACGTCGGCGAGCAGATTGCCGTCGTTGTCCCGCAACGAGCGCACCTTGTCGATCTCGAGCGTGCCGGACACGGCCGCGGAACCGAACAACGAGCGACCGAACCGGGCACCCTCCTCGTCGGCCCAGTCGACGACGCTCACCGACACCGGCAGCGGTACCCCGTCGCGATGCAGGGCCCGGAGCACCTCGGCGCCGGCCAGCACACCGAGCGCGCCGTCGAGCCACCCGCCATTGGGCACCGAGTCGAGGTGGCTGCCGAGCACGATCCGTTCGGGTCGCGCTCCCCGCAACGTGACCCAGAGGTTGCCGGCGGCGTCACGGGTGGTGTCGACCGGGATCCCGTCGAACGTCGACACGAACCATTCCCGGGCTCGCACCCACGGCTCGGTCCAGGCCAGTCGGGCCGACCCGAGCGGTGGCGCACCGGTGGGCACACCACCGAGCGTCTGGGCGATCCCGTCGACGGGACGAGAGGTGAGCTCGCGCAGTTCCTTCAGGTCGGCGACGACACGGGCGGCATCGGCAGGCATGCTTCCCGACGCTACCGGCGCCCCTCAGCGCCCGACCGCTCCGATCAACCCGTCGGGGGTCAGCAACGCACCGCTGAGCGTGCGATCCCGATGGGTGGCGCGCCACACAAGCATCGCCTGCGCGTCGGCGAGGACGGCGTCGAGGTCGTCGACCGCGCTGCACCAGCTCGGATCGCGGGCCAGGTCGTAGGCCAGCCAGGCGCCGTTGCCGAATTGCACGTACGCCCGTTCACGGCTGCGCCGCACGGCGAGGTGCTGGCGCTCCGCAGCGCGGTCCCACGGAGGTGGGATCGCCGACCCGGTCGCACCGTCGGTGCCGGCCGGCCGATCACGGAAGTCCCATTCCCAGTGGGCCGCGTCCCGCCAGTCGGCCGGGGGCGAACCGTCGAGGAACGGGGTGAGGGGCCGCCCGTCGCACTGCACCGGCACGGGGAGGCCGAGCAGGTCGCACACCGTCGGCAGCACGTCGACGGCCTCGGTGAACGCGTCCACGACCGTGCCGGCGCCGAGACGCCCAGGGGCCCGAACGAGGCAGGCGATGTGATAGCTCGATTCGAACCAACCGGCTTTCTGCACCAGACCCTGGTCGCCGAGCTGGTCGTCGACCTCCGACACCATGCCGAAGTAGTGGGCCCGCAACGACCGCATCGCCGCCGGATCGGTCGGGGCAGCCAAGCTGCGACGGGTGCGCAGCGCATCGAGCAAGCCCGTGCGGTGATCGGGCACCGGGAGCGGATCACCGCAGGACTCGGGGTCGTAGCGATGCGCCCAGTGACCGGCGGCGGCGTACGGGGGATGCGGTCGCAGGTACGAGACGTGGGCGAACCAGGGTCCCTCCTGGTTGCCGAGCCATGTGAGCACCGCGTCGGTGAGGAACGCGTACTGCGACAGCGAAGCCGGACGCTCGGGTTCGGTCGCCAGCGCATGGTCGGCGTCGGCGACGTCGTGGCCGAGGTCGCGCAGGTGCGCGACCCAGGCTTCGGCTGGTCCGGGCAGATGCAGTCCGACCTCGAAGCCGGGTAGCACCCCTTCGTAGGTACGCAGCCAGGGATCATCGGCGGCCACGGTGCGGGGATCGACCCCCTGGTCGGTGTAGCCGAACAGCGTCGGCACGTAGCCGGCTCGGCGAGCCGCCCGCGCGAGGTTGTCGAAGCGGTGGTCGAGCGGGGTGCCGTTGGCGACCACCCGATGGTTCATCTGGTACTGCCCGGTGTACAGCGACGCCCGGCCCGGAGCGCACGGTGCCGCCTGGGCATAGTGACGGGCGAAGCGGACCCCGCCGGCTGCGATGGCGTCGAGCGTTGGGGTGCGCACGACCGGATGGCCGGCGCACGACAACGCATCCCCTCGCAGTTGATCAAGCGTGATGAACAAGACGTTGCACGACAACGACATCGTGGTGAACCGCCTCAGGCTCGGTGGCTCGGATCCTGTCATCGGGAACGCCGGTGCGTCGATCGGTAACCTGCGGTCCGAGGCCCGAGGGGGGCCGACCCGAAGGGGAGTGTTCGATGGCCATGGAAGAGCTCGACTGGCGCAGCCGGTGCACACCGGAACTCGCCGAGCAGTACCGCCGGGACGGGGTCGTGTTCCTCGAACAGGCCATCCACCCGTTGTGGCTGCAGCTCATCGAGATGGGGATCTCCCGCATCCTCACGAACTCGAGCCGCAAGCAGGTGTTCTTCCCCGAGGACGAGGGACGCTTCATCGACACCGTCCGCAACTGGGATCTCACCCCCGAGTTCCAGCGGCTGCTGTTCGACTCACCGATCGCCGACATGCTCGGCGCGATCATCGACTCGCCCCGGGTGTGGCTGTTGTTCGACCACGTCTTCGTGAAGGACGGCGGCAACTGCAAGCGGACCCCATGGCACCAGGACCTGACGTACTGGCCGGTTGCGGGCACCCAGCTCGCATCGATGTGGATCACGATCGACCCGATCCCCAAGCACGAGTGCCTCGAGTACATCGCCGGTTCGCACCGCCAGACGCTGTACGACGGCTTCGACCCGCCCCGCGCCGGTGAGGACCCCACGC
This sequence comes from Acidimicrobiales bacterium, assembly GCA_044370695.1. GTDB lineage: Bacteria > Actinomycetota > Acidimicrobiia > Acidimicrobiales > Ilumatobacteraceae > JBEIFW01. The sequence continues at coordinate 3,047 of JBILVB010000200.1, forward strand.
TGCCGTTCTACGGCGAGGGTTTCCCTCGCCTGCCCGACATCGAGGCGGACCGCAGTGCCTGGGACATCCGCTCGTGGGACATCACGCCGGGCGACGTGGTGGTGTTCCACCCCGGGGTGCTGCACGGCGGCGGCCAGACGAGCGACGGGCGGCGCCGCCGAACGCTGTCGGTGCGCGTGTTCGGCGAGGACGTCGTGTTCGCCGAGCGGCCGCGGACCCGGCCGACCGCCCCGCGCACGCCCGGCCTCGAGCTGCTGCTCAAACCGGGGGACCCGCTGCGTCACCCGTACTACCCACGCCTGCGGCCGCTGCCGGCCAACCAGCGTCCCGAGTACTACGAGTAACGGATCTACGACGCCGCCAGCCCGGCGTGCTCGGCGACGAGCGCGACCCACCGGTCCCAGTACTCCGGCGGGTAGTCGTGGCCCATCCCCTCGAGCAGGACGAAGCGCGCGCCGGGCACCAGCTCGGCGGTGCGCCGTCCGCCCGAGGGATCGATGAGGGTGTCCCGGTCGCCATGCAGGACGAGCATCGGCACACGGACGTGCCGCAGGGCGTCGGCCCGCGAACCCGACCGGCCGACGGCGGCGGCCTGGCGGCCACGGCCCGCCGGGTCGAACGACCGTCGGTACGCTGCGACTGCCGAGGCCCGGATGGCCTCGGGATCGAAGCACGCCGGCGCACCCCAGCAGCGGGCACCGTCGAGCTGGCGCTGCACGAAGCTCTCCTCGTCGGTCGCCGGCGCCCCGAAGAGCAGTGCGAACGCCTCGGGGCTCGCCTGGCCGTAGTCGGGCTCACCGGTCGTCGACATCACCGAGGTGGCGGTCAGCAGCCGGTCGGGGTGCTCGATGGCCAGGGTCTGCACGATCATCCCGCCCATCGACAGCCCGCACACGTGGGCCCGGGCGACGCCGAGGTGGTCCAGGACGGCGATCACGTCGCCGGCCATGTCCGACAGCGTGTACTCGGCGTCGGGCAGGTGGCTCGAGAGCCCGACATCGCGGTTGTCCATGCGCACGACGAAGAACCCGGCGGCGACGAACTTCTCGCACCACGCCTCGGAGTAGTTGATGCACTGGCTTCCGAGGCCGTTGATGAGCACGAGCGGCGAAGCCGACGGTGCGCCGAACGTCTCGTGGTAGATCTCGACTTCGGCGTGGCGCGCGATCGGCATGCCGGAGTTGTAGCAGCCCGGCCGGGCCAGGCGGCGGTAGCGTCCGGCGCCGTCGAAGGGGGCAACGATGGCCACGTTCGTGTTGGTGCACGGCGCATGGAGCGGCGCGCACGGGTTCCGGCTGGTGCGGCGCCGGCTGGCGGCTGCCGGCCACGAGGTGTTCACGCCGTCGCTGACCGGCCTGGGGGAGCGCTCGCATCTCGTGAGCCCCGAGGTCGGCCTGGGGACCCACGTGCGCGACCTGGTCAACCACTTCTGGTACGAGGACCTGCACGACGTCGTGCTCCTCGGGTTCTCTTACGGGGGCATGGTGATCAGCGGTGCACTGGCCCATGTCGCCGACCGGGTGCGCCACCTCGTCTACCTCGACGCCATCGTGCCCGGTGACGGTGATTCGGTCAGCTCGCTGCTGGGATGGCCGATCACCGACGGTTTCGGACCGCAGGCGTCGTGGCTGGTGACGTCGGTACCGCGCACCTTCGACGATCCCGACGAGGGCGCGTTCATGGTGCCCCGCCGGGACCCGCACCCGGCCCGGTGCTTCGTCGAGCCGGTTCGTCTCGCCCGCCCGCTCGAGTCCTACCCCTTCGCTCGGACCTACATCCGGGCCACCGCCGACGCGCCAGACGCCCCGGGGCGGGAGGCGTTCGAGCGCTTCGCCCGGCACGCCCAGGAGTCCCCGGCGTGGACCTACCGGGGGATCGCGACCAACCACATGATCGCGTCCAACCGCCCCGACGAGCTGACCTCGGTGTTGCTGGAGTTGGCGTGAGGTCCCCGTACGCTGCGGGCATGGTGCCGTTGTCCGTGCTCGACCTGTGCCCGGTCGCCGAGGGGTCCACCCCCCGCGACGCGCTCGACAACAGCCTGGCGCTCGCCCGCCACGCCGAAGCGCTCGGCTACCGACGGTTCTGGGTGGCCGAACACCACAACATGGAGGGGATCGCATCCGCGGCGACGGCCGTGGTGATCGCCCATCTCGCGGCCGGCACCTCGACGATCCGGGTCGGCTCGGGCGGGATCATGCTGCCCAACCATTCCCCGCTGGTCATCGCCGAACAATTCGGCACGCTGGCCTGGCTGCATCCGGGTCGCATCGATCTCGGGCTCGGTCGGGCGCCGGGCACCGACCTGCCGACGGTGAGCGCGATGCGCCGGCGCCCCGAGGCGAGCGACCGGTTTCCGCAGGACGTCCAGGAGTTACAGGCGCTGCTCGGCCCGGCCCGACCGGGCCAGGTGGTGCGCGCCGAGCCGGGGACCGGTACCGAGGTGCCGTTGTGGATCCTGGGTTCCAGCCTGTTCGGGGCGCAGCTCGCCGCCATCCTGGGACTCCCGTTCGCGTTCGCGTCCCACTTCGCACCCACGCAGTTGTTCCAGGCGTTGGCGATCTACCGGGAGCGGTTCGAGCCGTCGCCGACGCTGGCGGCGCCGTACGCGATGGTCGCGCTCAACGGGGTCGCCGCCGACACCGACGCCGAGGCCCGTCGGCTGTTCACCACGGTGCAGCAGGCCTTCACCAACATCCGCCGGGGCAAGCGGGGCAAGCAGCTCCCACCGATCGACGACATCGAGACGTACTGGTCGCCGCTCGAGAAGGCCCAGGCCGAGCACATGTTGGGCTTCGCCGTCGTCGGCGGGCCCGAGACGGTGCGCGAGGGGCTGGCCCGGGCGCAGGCCGCGACGCAGGCCGATGAGATCATGATCACCTCGTCGATCTTCGACCCGGCCGCGCGCCGCTACTCGTACTCGGTGATCGCCGAGGTGGCCGGGTTGACGGGCGCCGAACTCGCCGGAGCGGCGACGGTCTGAGCGCGCCGACGAGCGGCTGCGCCCGGACCGGCACCGTCCGGCGCCGGCGGCTCAGGCGCCGTCGCGGTGGGCGAAATGCCGCTCGGTGGCGGCTGCGACGGCCCGCTCCACGCGGTCACCGAGGGATTCCCACTCGCCGATCGCCCGGTTCTCGGCGGTGACCGGCCCCCGGGCGAGACCCTGGAAGCGAGGCTTCACGTAGCGGGCGAACAGCTCGTAGTGGCGTTGCGTGGCGGCCGGGTTGGCCCACTCGTGGTGCATCAGGAGGTAG
>JBILVB010000201.1:0-6297 GCA_044370695.1 Acidimicrobiales bacterium
CGAAGACGTCGAGCTCGCACCCTTCACGCACGCCGAACTGCTCACCGACCTGCGACCCTGAGCGGCGGGCCGGCGCGATGCCGGCTCCGCCCGGGCGGGTTCGTGCCCGCCCGGGCGCGGGTGCCAGCCTGAAGGGCCATGGCACACCCTTCGGTCGATCTCGGTCCTGTCGGCATCTGGTACGGCGGCATCGACGCCCTCCCCACGCCGGAAGCCCGGCGCGCCGTGCAACTCGTCGAATCGCTCGGTTTCCCGTCGCTGTGGATCGCCGAGGCGGTCGGCCGTGACCCGTTCGTCTCGGCGGCGGTGCTCCTGGCGGCGACCGAGCGGCTGAAGCTGGCCACGGGCATCGCGAACATCTACGCCCGCGATCCCATGACGATGGCCGCCGGGCAGAAGACCCTCGCCGAGGCCTTCCCCGGCCGGTTCCTGCTCGGGCTCGGCGTGAGCCACGGCCATCTCGTCGCCGGCGTGCGCAAGCACGACTGGTCCAAGCCGTACAGCTACATGGTCGAGTACCTCGACAAGATGGACAAGGCGCTGTTCATGGCCGTGCGACCGGCCGACGACGGCGGCCGGGTGTTGGCTGCGCTCGGCCCGAAGATGTTGGCGCTGTCGGCCACCCGGGCCAACGGCTCGCACCCGTACTTCACCACCCCGGACCACACCAAGATCGCCCGGGACGTGATGGGCCCCGACGCCCTGCTCGCCCCGGAGCAGATGGTGGTGCTGGAGACGGACCCGGCCGAGGCCCGCCGCATCGCCCGAGCCGGCATGAAGATCTACCTGGGGCTGCCCAACTACTTCAACAACCTGCGCCGCATCGGCTTCGACGAGTCCGACTGGACCGACGGCGGGTCGGACCGGCTCGTCGACGCGATCGTCGCGTGGGGCACGCCCGAGCAGGTGGCCGCCCGGGTGCGTGAGCACCACGCCGCCGGTGCCGACCACGTGTGCGTGCAGGTGCTCAAGGCCGACGCCTCGATGCCCGAGCGGGAGTGGCGCGAGCTCGCCGGCGTCCTGCTCTGAGGGGTCGGGCCCCGGGCGTCAGCGACGCCGGGCGTCGGCGAGCGCGCGACGCACCCGCTGCTCGCTGACCGGTTCGGCCGTGCCGATCGCCGGGGCCCACAACCCGACCCGGAGCTCGTCGAGCAGGCGGCGGATCCGTCGAGCCGCAACACCCGGGTGCACCGCCACAAGGTCCCGCCAGTCGGCCTCGAGCGCCCGCACGAGCTGCGTACGTTCCCGGTCTCGGTCGAGGTCGCCCGGCAGCTTCTCGATCCGGCGGGCGAGCGCGCGCACGTAGCGCAGCACGTCGTCGAGCTGGCCGACACCGGCTGCGGTGACGAATCCGGGGCCGCACCACCGATCGAGCTGTGCGGTCACGTCGACCGCCGCGTCGTCGAACCGAGGGTCGGTGAGCACGCGGAGCCGGGCGCGCACGGCGGCGGCCTCGGTGAGGATCCGGGCGGCAGCACCGGCCGCCGCCGTGGCGGCCGGGACCAGGCCGGCTCGGCATGCGGTGGTGAGCACGGCGAACCCGTCGGCGTCCCACGCCGGTCCGCCGTGCGCGCCGACGAGGTCGTCGACGGCGGCGTCGAGGCAATCCTCGAGCACGTGCGCGAGGGGACGGTCGGCGTTGCGCTGCAGAGCGATCCGGGTGTCCTTGGGAAGCGATCGCTCCGTCGTGGCCCGGGCCTTCGCAGCGCCGGCCCGCAGCAGCCGGCGGGTTCCGAGCGGCATGGCGGCGGCCTGGGCGGCGGCCGAGGCGAGCACGCGCACGGCCACGGTGCCGTCCTCGTCGACGAGCGCGGGGTAGCCGACGAGCACGTTGCCGTCCCGTTCGACCTCGACCCGCCGGGGCAGCTCGCCGCCGGGCCAGTCGGTCAACCCACCCTGCTCGCGCACCGGGGCGGCGGCGGCGAGCGCCGCGCGCGTCGCCGGGGCGAAACGACGCACGAGCGCTGCGAGATCGCGCCCGGCGGCGAGCACGGCGCCGGCACCGTCGACGATCGCGAAGACCGGGCGCAGGTACTCGGCCAGGGCATCGGGACGGAACACCACCGCGTCGGCGTCGGCGAGGCCGGCCCGGTCGAGCTCGCGGTGCACGTAGCGGTTGAGGACCGAGAGCAGCGGGCCGTCGCCGGGGCCGTGCCGGGCGAGGAACTCCTCGGCGCTCACGATGCCGTGGAGCGCCTGACCGGGCACCAGGTGGCGGCGCACGGCGCGCGGCAGCGTGCGCAGCAACGACGCCACGAGCTCGCGGCGGTGACCCGGCAGGTGCCAGGTGAACTCGGACGGCTCGACCTGGTTGAGCACACCGAGCGGCACCCGCACCGTCACGCCGTCGATGCTGGAGCCGGGGTCGAAGACGTAGGTGAGCGGGAGCACGAGCCCCGGGTGCGGCCAGTGGTCCGGGAAGTCCTCGGGCCGCAGGTCGGCCGCGGCGGGTACGAGCAGGTCGTGGAGGCCGAGGCGCAGCGCCTCGCGCTGGCGGCGCGCCGCTCGCCGCCACCACGCCTCGAAGGCCCGGGCCGAGGTGACCTCGGGGCCGACACGGGCGTCGAAGAAGGCGATCAGGTCGGCGTCGTCGACGAGCACCCGCCGCCGGGCCCGCCGTTCGAGTTCGTCGGCCTCGGCCCGCACCGCCCGGTTGTGGGCGACGAGCGGATGGTCGCCGGCCCAGTCGCCGTCCACCAGCGCGTACTGGACGAACCAGCGCCGGGCGTCGTCGGGGGCGATGCGGGCGTAGGGGATGGTGCGGGCCGGCACGAGCGGCAAGCCGTAGAGGCTGACGCGCTCGACGACGGTCGCCGCGCCCCGGTCCCGATCCCACTGCGGTGGCGACACGCTGCGGTGGACGACGTGGGCGCCGAGCCGCTCGGCCCACTCCGGTTGGATCCGAACGGCGTGGCGGCCCCACAGCCGGTTGGTCTCGACGAGCTCGGCGGCCACCACCCAGCGGGGTGGGCGGCGGGCGAGCACCGAGCCCGGGACGAGCGCGAACCGCGCCTGGCGGGCGCCGAGGAAGTCGCGCCGGGCCTCGTCGCGCAGGCCGACGTGCGAGAGCAGGCCCGACAGCAGCGCCTGGGCCACGTGGTCGGGATGGGCGGGTTCGGCGTTGGTGCGCAGGCCCAGGTCGGTGGCGACCTGGCGCAGCTGCCGGTGCAGGTCCTGCCACTCCCGGATCCGTTGCACGTGGAGGAACTCGGTGCGCAGCCGCTTGCGGAACTGGTTCCCCGACGAGGACTTCTGCACGCTGCGGACGTAGTCCCACAGGCGCAGCAGCACCTCGGCATCGCTGGCCGCGTCGGTGCTGAAACGGCGGTGCGCCTCGGCTGCGGCCTGCTCGGCGCCGGCCGGTCGCTCCCGAGGGTCCTGGATCGACAACGCCGAGGCCAGCACCGTGAGCTCACGAACGCAGCCGAGGCGGTCGGCCTCCAGGATCATGCGGCCGAGGCGCGGGTCGACCGGCAGGCGGGCCAGACGGCGCCCGAGGGGGGTGAGGCGGGCGGCCAGATCGGGACCCTCGGGCCGCAGGGCCCCCAGCTCCACGAGCAGTGCGATGCCGTCGGCCACGGCGCGCGGGTCGGGGCGGTCGAGGAACGGGAAGTCGCGGGGTTCGCCGAGCCGCAGCGCAGCCATCTGCAACACGACCGACGCCAGGTTGGTCCGCAGGATCTCCGGGTCGGTGAACGCCGGGCGCGAGGCCAGGTCCTCGCCGTCGTACAACCGGATGCAGATCCCCGGTGCGACGCGCCCGCATCGGCCGGCACGCTGGGCCGCCGAGGCCTGCGACACGGGCTCGATCGGGAGTCGTTGCACCTTCGACCGTCGGCTGTAGCGGGAGATGCGCGCGGTGCCCGCGTCGACGACGTAGCGCACGCGCGGAACGGTGATCGAGGTCTCTGCGACGTTGGTGGCGAGCACGATGCGCCGTCCTGAGCCGGGCCGGAAGATGCGGTGCTGCTCGGCCGCCGACAAGCGCGCGTAGAGCGGCAGCACCTCGGTGTCGGGCAGTCCGAGGTCGCGCACGGCGGCGGCGGTGTCGTGGATCTCGCGCTCGCCGGCGAGGAACACCAGCACGTCGCCGGGGCCTTCGGCGCACAGTTCCTGCACGGCAGCGCAGACCGCTTCCACCGGGTCGGTGGTGGACACGGGCGCGTCCGGGTCGTCGGCGTCACCGGGCGCGCGGCCGTCGAGCGTCGAGCCCAGCGGGCGGTAGCGCACCTCGACGGGATGGCTGCGACCGGACACCTCGACCACCGGCGCGCCGCCGAAGTGCGCGGCGAAGCGGGCGGTGTCGATCGTGGCCGAGGTGACGAGCAGCTTCAGGTCCGGCCGGCGGGGGAGCAGCCGGTGGAGGTAGCCCAGCAGGAAGTCGATCGTGAGGCTGCGCTCGTGGGCCTCGTCGATGATCACGGTGTCGTAGCGGCGCAGGTCGCGGTCACGGGCGATCTCGGCGAGGAGCAAGCCGTCGGTCATCACCTTGAGCTGCGTGTCCGGACCGACGCGGTCGGTGAACCGCACCGCGTACCCGACGCGGCCTCCGATCGGTTCGCCGAGCTCGGCGGCGATGCGCTCGGCCACGGTGCGCGCCGCGAGCCGTCGTGGCTGGGTGTGGGCGATCATCGGCCGCCGGGTCGATCCCTCCGGGGCCGTGGCCCGGCCGAGGGCCAGGCAGAGCTTGGGGAGCTGGGTCGACTTCCCCGATCCGGTCTCACCGGCGACGATCACGACCGGGCTGGTGCGCATCGCCGCAGCGATCTCCTCCAGGCGTTCGGTGATCGGCAGCTCGGCCGGGTAGGTGATCCCGGCTGCGTCGGACGGCGACACGATCGGGCAACGCTAGCGTCGCTGCGATGCCCGCCGACCCCTCGGATCCCCGGCACGACGTCCTGCCGCCGCTCGAGGTCGCCGAGCGCGCCACCCGGGTCCGTGCGGCGATGGCCGACGCGGGGCTCGACGCCCTCGTCGTGAGCGATCTGGTCAACCTGCGCTGGCTGACCGGGTTCGCCGGCACAGCGGGCACGGCCGTCGTGCGCGCCGACGAACTCGTCGTGGTGGTCGACGGCCGGTACGCCGAACAGGCGGCGCAACAGCTGGGCGACCACTGCGTCGCGGCCCGCGTCGCCGAGGGCCGGACCCGGGTCCGACTGCGCGAGCTCACCCTCGAGGCGCTGCGGGGTGCGGCGCGCGTCGGGCTCGAGGCGGACGCGCTCACCTGGGCCGAGGGCCGCGCCTGGTGCGACGACCTGGCCGGGTCGGGCGCCGGGGTGGAGCCCGTGCCGGTCAGCGGGCTGGTCGGCGGGTTGCGGGCGGTGAAGGACGGCGGCGAGATCGCTCGTGTGGCCGAGGCCTGCCGGCTCGCCGGGGCGGCGCTCGAGTCGGTGGTGCCCCGGCTCGGTGAGGCGGTCACCGAGGCCGAGTTCGCCGCGGAGCTCGAGTACGAGATGCGGCGCCGCGGCTCGCAGGGTCCGAGCTTCGACACGATCGTCGCCTCCGGCCCGAACGCAGCGCTCCCGCACCACCGGCCCGGCGACCGGCGCATCGTCGAAGGCGATCTCGTCATCGTCGACTTCGGCGCGACGGTCGACGGGTATCGGTCCGACATGACCCGCACGATCGTCGTCGGCGAACCGACCGCCGAGCAGCGGGACTGGCTGGACCTCGTCGAGGCGGCCAATGCCGCCGGGGTCGCCGCGGTACGGCCCGGCGTGCGGGGCGCCGACGTCGACGCTGCGGCCCGGGCCGTCATCGACGGCGCCGGTCTCGGGGCGCTGTTCGTCCACGGTACGGGGCACGGCGTCGGACTGCGCATCCACGAAGCGCCCTGGGCGCTGTCCACCTCGGTCGACGTCCTCGTGGCCGGCAACCTCATCACCGTCGAACCCGGCGTGTACCGTTTCCCCTTCGGCGGCGTCCGGGTCGAGGACCTCCTCCTCGTCTGCGACGACGGATGCCGGCCGCTGACGACGACGCCCAAGGATCTCCCATGCCCGCCATCACCACGAACGACCTGAAGAACGGCATCACCCTCGAACTCGACAACGGGCTGTTCACCGTCGTCGAGTTCCAGCACGTCAAGCCGGGCAAGGGCGGTGCGTTCGTGCGCACCAAGATCAAGAACGTCCGCACCGGTCAGGTGCTCGACCGCACGTTCAACGCCGGGATCAAGGTCGAGCAGGCGATCCTCGACAAGGCCGACATGCAGTTCCTCTACATGGACGCCGACGACTACGTGTTCATGGACACCGACACCTACGAGCAGCAGAACGTGCCCGCCCGGGCGCTCGG